>CAJADG010000024.1 GCA_903938445.1 uncultured Bacteroidota bacterium
AATATCTTTTAATATTCTAGTGTTTCCATTTATACATGGATAAAATGGAATATTCCAGATCCATCCCTGAACTAATGGCATCACTCACCCTTTATTTCTTTACCTGCATCGATTACATTCCAAGCACGTTCGTGGAAGAAATACAGTATGCTATTTACTACTAGAGCAAAAGAAACAACACCAAGACCAACCATCCAAGAACCAGAAGCCAAATAGCCACCAACAAAGTTGGTAATGGTTACTAAAATGCGCCACGTTACTACTTTACCAAGAGAACGCATTGCCTTTTCATAAAATTTCGTTTGAAACATTTTTCACCTCAATATCACATTTAATTAAAAAATCTAATCCACTTGTATCACGGTAAGAATTACGGTAATACACAGTATTTATACCTGCGCCATAGATCAATTTAGCGCAAGAAACGCAAGGAGCATGGGTACAGAATAAACTTGCACCATTACCTGACTCACCATCGCGTGCAAGTTTAATAATAGCATTAGCCTCTGCGTGAATGACCTCATCTTTAGTAACCAGTTTATAAGTTATCCATTCATCATGTAATTTGTCAGTCTGTTCTTTCCAATCACCATCATCACAATATATTTTGTTTTCGCAGTTATTGTCCCATCCTGATGGTGTTCCATTGTAACCAATTGATATAATACGATTATCTTTTACAACAACCGCACCAACATGTAATCTCCTCGAGCTGGATAGCTGAGCAAATCTCTCAGCAGTATCCATAAAAGCATTAATCCATTTTTGTTTCATTTACCAAATCCAAAAGGACACTTTGATTTATTTTCAATAACATTTTTCATTTTTCTGTATTGATTAGAATATTGAGTTGGTCTAAAATCAATTTTAGACATTTCAATACCATCAATTAAATGATTTTTAATTTTAACATTACTATCAGAAATAGGAATTAGGTGAGCAAGTGGCTCGCCTGCATTAAAGTTTACACTAGATCCCTTTTTAATAAACATATTAACATTTGTTTGATGTTGATATTTAAAATCAACTACTCCAGAAACAATTTTAAATTTATCAATAACATCGGTTTTATGCCAATCACACTGGTGCCAAGAAAACTGAACACCAGTCTTTTCTTTTAATAACCAGGGAGATCCAATTTTAGCATGACCATAATCTTTATATAAGGTATCCCAAACCTGGAACCTTGGATGTTGATCTATTCTTAAATCACCAGCATTATGATATGTATATGATCCATCTTCTCTGATTTCTATTCCAAAATCACACCAAGAAGGAATCATAAAACCAACATTATACAAATTTATAAAACCTATACATTTTTTAATTGTTGGAAGATCAACTTCTAAATTTGAAGTATTATCTGAATGATATTTTGTTCTTATAAATTTTGGATGAGATTTCCACTCAGCAGGAAAGAAATTATTCGCTGGAGCAATTGGGTTGCAAGTATATATTGTAGGATTTACGGTAAAACAATCAACAACAATTTCTTTTTTCTTAAACCAAAACAAAACGTATCCCCATAATTAAAGATTCTTAATCCTATTAATAACTTCTTGTGCTGCTTTCATTCCCTCTTTTTCCATCATATCGTCAAACAATTCCTCTCTTGCGAGTTGAATATTGTTTAATACTATCATAGCTTCTGGTTCGGTCATAGAGTTTAATATCATCTTAAACTCATCCTCTTCCAAACTTAGAAGGAATAAAATAAAGTCTCGTTCTTCGTCTTCAAGATGTCGCACTTTCTTTGGCTTTCTTTTCTAATGGAGGAATGAACCCAGCATCAGTAACCAATTTTCGTGTGATCTTTGGATATTTCTTATGTAGTGTCTGGTCTTTAACTGCAATCAAGACTTCTGCTTCAGTAGGATGACAACCTTCAAGCATAGAGATGAATAAACTCTCACGCTTCAGTTTTGTCAAGTCTGCTCGGCAGAAAACATATAATCTACGCATTTCGCTAAACAAATTTGTTGGGGTCATACCCAATGGTTCAGCTGCAGCTTTAAATGGTGGTGTACCTTCAGGAAGAAGCATTTTCTTATCTTCTTGAAATGCATATTCAAAAATTAATTTAAGAACCGCATCACCCTTATACCCTTCAATGCACTTTGGGTCTTTTTGAATCTCTTCAAGCATTTGAGTTACATATTTACGCATATTAAAAATCCTCTAGTTCATCTAACAACAAACGACATTTATGTTCGATAAGATAATTCATAATTGCCATCTTATCACCTGTCGGTTTAGTATTTAGGTATGTATCAACAATCAATTTAGAAACATCTTCTGGAATAAAATCAAAATCAACTAGAGTTGCGTTGCGTTGCCAGTTGCGACGTTCCTCATC
>CAJADG010000025.1 GCA_903938445.1 uncultured Bacteroidota bacterium
ATTATCACCCCTGCTACCCTTGAAGATCGTGCCTTTATACGTTCTGTATCTGAGCGTACTTGGCCAAGTACTTACGGACATATTATTTCGCAGGAGCAAATTGATTTTATGTTGGACTGGATGTACAGCGATGATTCGCTTGCATCTCAATTTGTAAAGGGGCATCAGTTTTATATAGCTAGTTTAAATGAGGAACCCATTGGATTTTGTTCAGTAAGTAATGAAGCCATGGATGAAAATGGTAACCCTCAAAAAGCACACAAGTTAAACAAGCTGTATGTTTTACCTAGCGCACATGGTACAGGAAGTGGAAAAGCACTTTTACATAAAGCCATTGAAGTTGCAAAAGCCGAAGGATCTACATCCCTATTTTTACAAGTGAATAAACATAATAACGCTTACAGCTTTTATGAAAAGAACGGATTTATAAAAGAGAGCGAATTTAAATTTGATATTGGAAATGGATTCTTTATGGATGACTATGTGATGCGATTAATATTCTAAAATTTAGATTCGACTTCTAAACCATCACATGGGTTTGCTTCACTACGCCCATGATAAAAACACTTTGTACTTGGCCAATATTTTCGGCCTGACTTAATTTGTTTACGTGAAAATTATAATAGCTATTCATATCTTCTGTTACAATTTTTAACATAAAATCAAATTCACCAGAGATACTATAACATTCCATCACTTCGGGCAATTCGTTAATGAGTTTTATGAATTGAGAACCCGATTTTTTGCTGTGTTGATTTAAGGAAACATAACAAATAACCATCAAGCCTCTTTTAAGTTTTGCGCCGTCTAATAAAGTAGCGTATTGCTTAATCACACCGCTTGCTTCTAGCCTTTTGATACGCTCATGAACAGGTGTTGTACTCAATTGAATTGCCTCTGAAATCTCCTTTACCGACATTCTTGCATTGTCTTGTAAGAGTCTTAAAATCATTAAATCTTTCGCATCCAAAGGGACCGAATTATGATTGACATTTTGGGAGATAGCCGAATCCCCTATAAGTGTATTATTTTTCATGAATAAACAGCATTTATTACAACAAAAGTATTAATTTATAGACGAATTCACTATTTTTTAGATTTATTTTATTATTATCTACTACAAATTTACCTTTGAGCCTTAAATAAATACTATTATGGGCTTACAAAACATCGATTTTAGCTTACCGTATAAGGTAGCAGATATTTCCCTAGCTGAATGGGGTCGTAAAGAAATTCGTTTAGCCGAAGCAGAAATGCCAGGTTTAATGAGCATCCGTTCTGAATACGGACCAAGTCAACCATTAAAAGGGGCACGTATTGCAGGTTGTTTACACATGACTATTCAAACAGCAGTGTTAATAGAAACTTTAACTGCATTGGGTGCTGAAGTAAAATGGAGCTCTTGTAATATCTTCTCTACACAGGATCAAGCTGCTGCTGCGATTGCTGCTGCAGGTATCGGTGTTTTTGCTTGGAAAGGTCAAAGCATTGAAGAAGCGGATTGGTGTATTGAACAAACATTATTCTTTGGTGGTGAAGACCGTCCTTTGAATATGATCTTGGATGATGGCGGTGATTTAACGAATATGGTATTTGATGTTTACCCTCAATTCGTTGATGGTATCAAAGGTTTATCTGAAGAGACAACAACTGGTGTACACCGTTTATATGAGCGTATGGCAAAAGGTACTTTACCAATTCCTGCAATCAATGTAAATGACTCTGTAACAAAATCTAAATTCGATAACAAATATGGTTGTCAAGAATCATTAGTAGATGCGATTCGTCGTGCAACAGATGTAATGATGGCTGGAAAGGTGGCTGTAGTGGGTTCTTACGGTGACGTAGGAAAAGGTTCTGCTGCCTCTTTACGTGGAGCAGGATGTCGTGTAATTGTAACTGAGATTGATCCTATCTGTGCTTTACAAGCTGCAATGGATGGATATGAAGTGAAGAAAATGATTAATGCAGTAAAAGAAGCGGACATTATTGTTACTGCTTCTGGATGTCGCGATTTGATCAACGAAACACATTTCAGAGCAATGAAGGACAAAGCGATTGTATGTAATATTGGTCACTTTGATATCGAGATTGATATGGCTTGGTTAAATAAAAACTATGGTCATACAAAAGATACGATCAAACCACAAGTTGACTTATACAATATTGACGGTAAAGATGTGATTGTATTAGCAGAAGGTCGTTTAGTAAACTTAGGTTGTGCAACTGGTCACCCATCATTTGTGATGAGTAACTCTTTCTCCAACCAAACTTTAGCTCAAATTGAATTATGGAATAACCATAAGAACTACGAAAATAAAGTGTATGTTTTACCTAAGCATTTAGATGAGAAAGTAGCTCGTTTACACTTAGCTAAAGTAGGTGCTGAATTAGATGAATTGACTCCAGAGCAAGCAGCTTACTTGGGTATTCCTCAAGCTGGACCATTCAAATCTGATATGTACAGATACTAGTATAAGTTAACGCTAACTTTAGTTTAAAATATAAAAAACCCGATCCCAGAAATGGTGGTCGGGTTTTTTATTTTTAGTATCTTTAGAAAGCTTATTTAACGATTAAGCCTTTTAAACTAAAACGATTGTATATGAAACTAAACAAGTGCTTAGTGCTTGTATTGGCTATGGGTTTTTATAGTCAATTAAGTGCGCAAACTGTAAACATTATTCCTGAACCATTTCATGTCGCAAAAGGTACTGGTAATTTTCAATTTCCAAAATCAATTGCAATTAATGCACCTTCAAGTGCCAATGAAGTAACAGATCAAATTGCCGCTCAATTAAGAACAGTAACTGGGAAGAACGTTTTTTTTAGCAAGAATAATGCGAGTATAAATTTAGAAATTATCAAAGACGAAGTATTGGGTAATGAAGGATATACTTTAAATGTAAATGCAACTGGTATTACTATTAGTGCCAACACCAATGCAGGATTATTCTATGGATGGCAATCTGTACAACAAATTATGCCCGCTGCAATCTATGCAAAATCAGTACAAGCAAATACACAATGGCAATTACCATTTGTATCCATCATAGATAAACCAAGATTTGGTTGGAGAGGTTTAATGTTAGATGTAAGTAGACATTTTTTCAGCAAGGCTGATGTAAAAGTTTTTATTGATGATATGGCTCGTTATAAATACAATCGTTTTCATTGGCATTTAACCGACGATCAAGGCTGGAGAATTGAAATAAAATCACTTCCTAAATTAACCGAAGTAGGTGCTTGGAGAGCAGATCGTAAAGGTAAGTGGATGAACATTACCACGCCTGCTTTAACAGAACCAAAAACTTACGGTGGATTTTATACCCAAGAAGATATTAAAGAAGTAGTAGCGTATGCTAAATCAAAATTTATTGAAGTAATACCTGAAATAGATATTCCAGGTCATAGTATGGCAATTAATACGGCCTACCCTCAATTAAGTACTACCCCTAATTACCCTTATCAAGTAAATGCAGGAGATGAATTTATGGATTGGGAAGGATTGAATGGTCATGTAGCAGCAAGAATAGATAATTCATTGGATCCTTCCAATGAATTAGTCTACACTTATTTGGATAAAATATTTGGAGAAATTGCACCCCTATTTCCTTTTGAATATATCCATATGGGTGGTGATGAAAATGCAAAAAACAATTGGGAGAAATCTGCTAATGTACAAGCCTTAATGAAAAAAGAAGGTTTGAAAAATCAAAATGAAGTGCAAAGTTATTTTGTGAGACGTGTACAAAAAATCATCAACAGCAAAGGGAAAAAAATGATGGGTTGGGATGAAATATTAGAAGGCGGTTTAAGTGGAGATGCTGCTGTGATGAGTTGGAGAGGAATTGCAGGTGGAATTGAAGCTGCAAAACAAGGTCATAAAGTAGTCATGTCTCCAAACCAATACAATTATATTGACTTTTATCAAGGTGAATTAACGGCAGAAGGAAAAGTATATGGAGGATTAAGAATGAAAAAAACATACAGCTTTGATCCTATCCCAGAAGGTGTTGATCCAAATTTGATTTTAGGGAATCAAGGTAACCAATGGACCGAGCAATTACAAACTATGCGCAATGTTCAATATATGACATGGCCTAGAGCCTTGGCCATTGCAGAAACAAGTTGGTCTCCAAAAGAAAAGAAAAATTGGAACAGCTTTACCAAAAAAGTAGAAGCACAATTTGATAAATTGGATGCCGCCAATGTAAAATATGCAACCAGTATGTATGACCCTATTGTCACTACACAATTAAATACAAAGGGGGAACTAATCATAAATATGGAAGGAGAAATTGATGGCTTGAAAATTTATTATAGCATTGACGATTCAATGCCAGATAAATACAGTGATGAATTTACAAAGCCTTTTGTTGTTCCCGAAGATGTGACTGTTTTAAGAGTAATTAGTTATAGAGATGGTAAGCAATTAGGAAAGATGTTAAGCATCCCAATGGAATCATTAAAAAAGAGAGCAGTTAAAGTATTATAAAAAACTACTTTCCTGCTAATCCATAAAACAAATAGGCGCCCAATGGGCGCCTATTTGTTTTAACATCTTAATATATAAATTCTAAGACATATTCAGTAAATTTGATTACTTAAGTATTTGATATCCACCCATGTTCAAGAAAGCGCTTCTTTTTTTTGTTTCAATTATTCTGACTGCAAGTGCTTTTTCCCAATCAAAAAAGTACGAAACGAATATTGCCAATTCAAAAGACACTAATTTATTCATAAGTTTCATAAAGCTATTCAAAGGAAAACCAAATTCATTAATTGACTCCACAAGCATTACCATAAATAAGTCAATTAAATCAATTGCTAGCCAGGAGGGAAAAAGAATCAATAGTATTCATATTGAACACAAACATTTTGGAACTTTTGGATTCTCCGATACTTCTTACAAACAAAATTCATTAACGAGAATTGCCAATAGCTTACATAATTTCACTCAGGAAAATACCATTCTTAAGAATCTATTTTTTCATGAAAATGAATACATGAATCCATTGGTAATTGCATACAATGAAAAATGGCTAAGAGACCTTCCCTATATTCAAGATGCTAGGATCGTGGCATTCCCCTTAATAAATGATAGCAATAGCATTGACATATATGTTGTCACTAAAGACGTATTCCCTTTTGGTGCAAGTATGCAATTTAAAAATATTGACGCCTATGATGCAAGTGTAACGGTTGAAAATATAAATGACATGGGAAATGCATTTACTATTTTTCACAATTTTGATGTTAATAGAAAAGATAAAGCAGGCATTGGTTTTAATTATATTTCAAGAAATATCCTTGGCAGCTTCATGGATATTAATATAGGTGCTAATACTTTAGATAAGAATTATGCTAATTATGAAAACTCCGCTTCAAGCATCTATATAAAAGGGAATATGCCATTACTTAACCCATTGAGCAAATGGACAGGAGGTTTTGAATGGAGTCTTTCCAATAATAAAAATGAATTCCCAAACAAATGGTCGGACTCTTTATACAATACTAGCATACAATATAAACTAGCTCATTTTGACAGCTGGTTAGGATATCAATTATTTGGAAAACCATGGAATTACAATAACGATATCAATCGTCATTTTATTCAATTTAGATTTTTACAAAATGATTTTAAATCCAGGCCCGAAAACTATCTAGCACAAATAGATAGAAATTATCAAGATATCTCTGCTTATTTATTTTCTTACACATTGTTCAATCAAAAAATTATTAGAACACAATATTTATATGGATTTGGAAGAAACGAGGATTTACCAACTGGAAAATCATTCACTATTACCAGTGGACAATATAAAAGAGAAAATACTGATCTTCCCTATTTAGGCATACAAGTTGAATCCTATAAATTACTTCGCAATGAAGGATTTAGGCATACACTTATTAGTTCGGGTGGAAGTTATGCTGACAAACAATTATTAGACTTTAAATTATTAGCGAGCATTGAACAAATATCAAGACTTCATTATTTAGAAAGTGGTTATAAATACCGAAGTATTTTAAACTTAAGTTTTGCAGAAACTTTAAAGAATAAGTTCAATGACGCACTACTAATAAATAGTATTTATGGCATTCCTCAATTAAATAAGGAAAGAATTAAAGGAGGCACCCGAATTAGTGCCAACTGGGAATCCATCTGGTATAATTCAAGGTCTTTTTATGGATTTAGGCAGTCACCATTTGCTTTTGCCAATATCACTTATATCAGAACCGTTGGTGATCCAATTTCAAGTGGCGATGTCTATTCTGCCATTGGTGGAGGTTCTAGAATTAGAAACGAGAACCTCATTTTTGGTACAGTCGAAATAAAAGGCTTCTATTTTCCTAGGACAAATTTGCAGCAAAGTCCTTGGAATGTCAGTATTACCACCAACTTGAAATTTAAATACAATTCAAACTTGTTGAGCAAGCCTGATTTTGTTCAAGTAAATTAATTTTGCTCAACTTTTTACCTCTATCATTGTTATATTCATATGGTTCAAGCATATAATTTTTTAGCCAGTTGGCAGTTATTTCCAGAAAAATGTGATTTTCAATATCAGATAGTTCCAAAATCGGGCAATTATAAGATTGAAACCGTTCATGCGGGTCATCATTTAAGCTTTAGCCATAATTGGGTAAGTCTCGAAAATGAAGCTTTTTATGCCCAATATCAGGTGAATCCAAATGGCGCTTTACATGATTTTGATAATAAAGATTTAGCCGATTCCGTTGCTGCAGAAATAAATAATGCATCCTGTTTAACTGTACAATTTTTTAGAGGAGAAACTACCGTTTTAAAAGTAGTACATGAGATTTTATCCAATGGATTTTTAAAAGTAACGCATCATGGAAATAAAGAAGACGGCAGTCCATTTGTAAATACCGAAGTGTATCATAAACAATTAAGTGTTTTACCTTATGCTTCATCTGCTGGAAGCGTTGCCATTAGACCCACAAAGGAAGGTGTTATAAAACACAAAGCATTATCTGCCATGGAGGATCAAACCAATATGCAGTTAAACCAAATTAAAGAACAAATTGAATTATTAGCAAGACAAGCACAGGAAATTCGTAAAAGAAAAGAGTTGAGCTTAATGATTTATGAAGCCAAAATTACATTCAAACCACAGATAGGGCAAGTGTATCATGTGTATGAAAAAACAGATGGCTCACATGTATTGTCTTTGGTAGCCCCTTCGGAATGGGGAGGTGGTTCTGGACCATTTGCACAATTTATTGCAACAGTAAAATTGTTGGCCGACCACACTTGGGTAGAGTGCTAATTAATGAATCTCCTTAGTATTGTATTAATATCCGTACTTCGCTAATATTGCATCCACTTTTTTTTCTACTTCTGCATCTTTTACTACTGGTGGCGCATGATGTTTTTTAATAGTAGCATCAATTATCATTGGACCTTTACAACCCCAATGCTTTTTATCTAAAAATGCATCTACCCCGTCTATATCATGTGAAGGATTGGCTCTTGTAAAAGCAGCCCATAAA
>CAJADG010000026.1 GCA_903938445.1 uncultured Bacteroidota bacterium
GGCATTTCTGCTCTTTTACTAAAGTCTTTATCCATAAAATAAAGCTTCACCACACCTATTGTCAACAATTTACCTTCTTCATTGTAGACTTCCTGATCAAATTGTATACGATGATCGGTCGGTAATGCTTTAATCATTGTTTTTATTGTAAGCAAATCATCATATTTGGCTGGTCTTAAATATTTGATATTGAGTTCCACCACAGGAAGCATAATACCCATTTCCTCTATTGATTTATAACTAATTCCAAGGTTTCTTAGGCTTTCCACTCTTGCCACTTCAAAATATTGGGCATAATTTCCATAATATACCACATTCATAGGATCCGCTTCGGCATATCTGACTCTTACTTGGGTATTAAATTCGTACATATGGGTTCATTTTTGATATATGTTGACAAAATTAAGCAATCAATCTGTTTTTCCACAATATCATCATTTAACCTATCGTTCTATAAAGAGGACTTAATTTTATGCTATCATAAATAACAGGATCTATGTTACAAAATAAAAAATTAGCTATTGGCTTTTTTCTATTGCTATTTACTTTGTTAAATCAAGTGAAAATCAATGCACAGTCAAATGACTATAATCATCCAATGGCTTCCATTTTTGAGAAAGGATTATTCGCATTAAAAGCAGGGGATACCAACACTGCCTATTCAAATATAGCATCTGCTTATACTTTCTCTGCGAACAACGAAGATGTTAGTTATCAATATATCGCTTTGTCTTTAGCGCTAAAAAAATCATTTGCCGAAAAACTAGCCAACGATTTTACAATTAAATCCAGCAATCGTATTTACGTTTCAAGACTTCATTTTTTATTAGGTAAATATTTTTTCGAACAACATAAAGATGCTCAATCCATTGCTTCTTATGCTTTAGTGAGTATTGATGATTTAGACAACAATGAAATTACCTTAATGAAATACCAACAGGGGTATTTATATTTTAAGGCGGGTAAATGGGATAAAGCAACAGGATTATTGAACACGGTGAGACAAGTGGTAAACAACCCTTTTTACACCGATGCTAATTATTATGCTGGTTTTATCGCTTTAGAAAAAAAGGAATTTAAAGAAGCTTTAAATTATTTTCAAATTGCTTCAACCAATAAAGCTTATGCCAAACTGACTCCGTTTTATATTAGTCAACTGTATTATTTTTTAGGAGACATTGATGCTGCCATGGATAATTGCCAAAAGGCGCTAGCAACGAATAATCAATTTTACGAAGTTCAATTAAAACAATTGTTAGGTCATTTATTATTTGAGAAGAAAGAATTTCAAAAGGCATTACCTTATTTAGCAGGTTATGTTGAGAAGCAAACCAAAGTAGATCCACAGGATTTATATCAATTGTCGTTTTGTTATTTCCAATCTCAAAATTGGACTAAAGCAATTGAAGGTTTTAAACAATTGGCCAATGTGGAAGATTCTTTAGGTCAAAATAGTATGTATTTATTAGCGACTTCTTATTTAAAAGTAAATGATAAACAAGGTGCTAAAAATGCTTTTTTAATTTGTTCTACCAAAAGTTTAAATAGTTCGCAAAAAGAAATTTCTTTATTCAATTATGCAAAATTAGCTGCTGAATTAAAGGAATATAGTGCTGCAGTTACTGCTATGGATAAGTTTATGAATACTTATCCAAATTCAGTTTATTTTGGTGAAGCTAAATCAGTTTGGGTTGCTTCCTTAACATTAAGTAGCAACTATGTACAAGCATTAGAAGCTTATGAATCCATTGCACAACCATCCACTGAGTTATTAAAGTTATATCCAAATATGTTATTGGGTAAGGCTAGTATTGATATTAATGATGGCCATATAGAGCAAGCCTATAATTTATTGCATAAAGTAATTAATACACCTTACAACTCAAAAGTATTAGCGCAGGTGCAATTTTGGCTAGGTGAATTATCTTATAAAATGGGAAGAGTAGATGAAGCAATTGATCAATTTGAACATTTCTTATTAGATCCAGTGGAACTTCCCGAAGTAAATCAGCGTCATGCAAGATATTCCTTGGGCTATTGTTATTTGAAAAAAGGTTTATACGTAAAAGCACAAGAAAATTTTACGATCGTATCAAAATATAATCATAGTAATATGATTGAAGCCTATCAAAAAGAATCATTTTTAAGAATTGCTGATTGTCAATTAATGCAAAAGCAATATAAAGTTGCCTTACAATCTTATCAAAAAGTTATTGATTTTGGATGGGATTATACCGATTATGCAACTTTGCAAAAAGCAATTATTACTGGAGGAATAGGACAGGTAAAAGAAAAAATTCAAATTTTAAAAGATTTCGAAAATCAATTCCCTAATTCATCCTATGTAAATGATGCATATATGGAATTGGCTGACACTTATACCAATCATGAGAATTATCAAGAAGCCATTGCACCCTTAACAAAAATTTTATTAAATAAAAAAGCAATTAATTATTATCCTCAAGCTTCCTACAAATTAGGAATCGTTTATTTTAATCTTAATAAAAACCAAGTTGCTCTAGAAACCTTTAAGGACTTGATTTCAAATTATCCTAAATCAATCGAAAGCGAAAATTCAATCGAGTTTGTACGTAATATTTTTATCGAAGAGCAAAAACCGGAACAATTTGTACAATTTATGAATGATAATGGAAAGCCATTGTCTTTTAGCGAACAAGATTCTCTTACTTATAGAGCTTCCATGATTAAGTATGAGCAGAAAAAATATACTGAAACCATGCAGGGTTTAAGTAGTTATTTATTACAATTTCCTAATGGTAAAAATCAAATTGAAGCAAGTAATATTGTAGCTGAAATTGCTTATTCACAACAGATGTATGATACAGCAGCAGTTTATTTTGCAAGAGTAGCTGATCAGTCAACCAATAAATATGCCGAAAGAGCAGCCTTATTAGCAGCTAGATTAAACTACTTTAATTTTAAAAAATACGAGGTTGCCGAAAAGTATTTTACTATACTAAACACAATCGCAACTCAGCAGGAAAATAAAGTAGAAGCATTAAAAGGATTGTTAAGATGTTCTTATAAGGCAGAGCATTGGGAGGCATGTGCTAAGATTGCTACTGTCATCTTAAATGAAAAGACATCCGCAACAGATGATATACTCATGGCTAATATGGCTATCTACCATCAAAATGTATTAAAAGGAGATACTACTGGTGCTATTCAATCCTTAAATAAAGTCATCAAAACGAATCCTTCCGCTATTACTGCCGAAGCGCATTATTTATTAGCAAAGTTATATTTAGATCAAGGAAATTGGAGTGTTGCTGAAAAAACTTCATTTGAAGTGATCAAAAAGCAAGCTGCTTATGAATATTGGGTGACTAAAACATATATTCTATTAGGTGATATATATGTGGCCCAAAAAGACAATTTCAATGCAATTGCAACTTATAAAAGTGTTGCTGAAAATGCAAGTATTGATGATTTAAAAACAGAAGCTGCTAACAAATTAAAAATGTTAGTTGAAAACTCAAACATCAAGTAAATTAAGATTATGAAGCATTTAATTAAATATATATTTTTAGTAGTTGTATTATTTTGCATAACAACTAATACAGATGCTCAAAAAAAGCATAAAAGCGCTAAGAAATTTTCAAGTAAAACATTGACTAAATCTAAAGTTAAGAAAACAACTAAGGGTGGAAAGAAAAAAACAGTTGCTCTTAAAAATACTAGTGACAATCAAATTGCTAATGTAGAAGCACCCTCTATTAATTTAAAAAAATCAGAGGCAGTAAAATTGGACTCAGTACCGGAAAAAGTAGTTACTATTCTATCTGATTTTAAGCCTCAGTTAAAAAATTTGGCAAAAATTAATTTTAAC
>CAJADG010000027.1 GCA_903938445.1 uncultured Bacteroidota bacterium
TATTGCTTGGAGAATCGTAGCTATCTTGACCCGAAATTAATGAATTCTGGGGATCTGTTACATAAAAAGAATTAGATGTTACCGTGGTGGGGTCCATTGTTTTATTAAACGTTGCACTTACCACTTTTGTAAGGCAGATGTTAGTAGAAGCATTTAATGGTGAGGTCACTGTAATTAACGGAGGTGTAATATCAGGAGTAAGCGCTGTAGTAAAGCTCCAACTGTAATTACTTGCCATTGCAAGTTGATTCGTATCCGTTACTGCAGAAGATATAGTTGCTGTACACGTAGTGTTCACTGGTAAGCCGCCAGTTGGCTGAAAGGAAGCCAATTGATTCGAAATATCGTAAGCCACAAGCCCCGACCTTGCAGCGGGGGATGCTGTGGGACAGAGTACGGTAAAGCTCGCATCATTCACAGTAGCAGGGGACATATTTCGATTAAATTTCGCAGTAATCTTAATATTTATAGGAATACCAGTAATGATGGGAATGGTTTTAGCTGGTGTAGTTAAGATAATTTGCGGTGGAGAAGAAATCGATATGCCCGGGTTACCGAGAATTGGCTGTTGACCACCGCCACCACCACCACATCCAACAATTAAGCACGCCAGTATTGCTAAACATACAAGGCGAGACTTTGTATCAAAGAAGTAAAAAAGTCTCATAAAGTCCTTCGTTTGGAGTATTCACACGAACACATTCCATGACATTGATTTGATAAGAATTCAATATTCTGTTCAGTCTGATATCGCACATTCCATAATAAAAATCATTGTGCTTTATCGAACAGACTTTCACAGAAAATTAATTTAAATTGATGAAAAAGGCATTCGTCTTTTTGAAATAAAAAAATAGGAATAGTATGAAATTTACCAATTATTTGATATGCACTTTTACTGCACTCATCTTAGTTTTATCCAACGGTTGCGCGGTAACTCATGACCAAGAAACAGTTGGCGCATATATTGACGACAGCGTTATAACTAGTACTATAAAAACCAGGCTTTTTGACGAAAAAAGTATTGATAGCACCTCAATCAGCGTTGAAACTCTGAATGGAAATGTACAACTAACAGGTTCAGTTAAAAATGTTTCTCAAAAGAACACAGTTGAATCAATAGCACTCAAGGTTAAAGGAGTTAGAAAGGTTAAAAATGATATTGTCATTCGATAATTAAAGTAAAAATGCCAAGCTTATGATCATAAACTTGGCATTTTTATTGAAAACGAATACAAGTTACTTTTTATTAACTTCGTGCCCAATATAACCACCAACAGCTGCCCCGCCGACTGTACCCGCAGGACTTCCACCAGTCAAAATTGCACCACCAAGCGCACCTGCACCCGCACCCACCGCAGTTGATTTATCTCTCTCAGACATTTCTGCGCACCCCACCAACGATGAGAGGAAGAGGATACAGATATAAAATCGATTGTTATAAATAGATTTAGTCATGATTTATCTTTCATTAAATATTAAATTAATTTACTAAACAATAGTAAACATTGGGACAATACTCAATAAATTTAATTACGTCTGTTCACTTGGATACTTTGTTTGACAAAAAATCAAAATAAATATCAAACATTGGAAAATTTTTTATTGAATTATTTTCTCTAGATGCGTCCTGAGAATATAAGAAAAATCAACAATAACAAAATAAATCCTAGTCCGCCACTAGGGTAGTAACCCCATCCCCTACTATGCGGCCAAGTTGGGATTGCGCCCAAAATCATTAGAAAAAGAACTAAAAGCAGTATATTGAATATCATCTGTAATTCCATGTGAAATATATTCAATTACTTTAGTTGCTTATTGAATAATACTTTGTGCGCCAGCAATCTTTCAGCTAAATATTTATATATATAGTAAATCGAACACTACTCATTTTCATCCAATTGATTATTTAATTATATTTTCAATCGGTAACATCAAAAGAATTTGCAAAAGAATTCAACAACTTTAGTTATTGGGTTTTTAGAATTCATATTTTTTAATTTGATTATTTTTTGTTTGTTTTTTATATTTTGAAATTTAATTATTTGTTTTAATTTCCTAAATACCTTGACTTTGCGATCAAAATTTTTTAATGATAATTCGGTACTTTGTTTCATACTACAGCTTTTATTACCTCGTCTTCATTCGTTTAGGTCAAGTAGTCATGACTCAGTGGTACATATATACTGCATCTATGTTAA
>CAJADG010000028.1 GCA_903938445.1 uncultured Bacteroidota bacterium
CACATTGGGTAATTGACCACTTGTTAAAATTCTTTTACATCCAGCATCAATAATATCCTCTAAACCTTTAATAGGATCTTTGCATCGGTCAAAAGCTCTATGAAAAGTAATTTCCATGGGTGCTGCTAAATCCACTAACTCTTTTGTTCTTTCCATATCAATATTGCCATCTTCTTTTAACAATCCAATAACTGCTCCAGGATACCCTAACT
The DNA here is from genome assembly GCA_903938445.1 of uncultured Bacteroidota bacterium. GTDB lineage: Bacteria > Bacteroidota > Bacteroidia > Chitinophagales > Chitinophagaceae > Sediminibacterium. The sequence goes on from CAJADG010000028.1 coordinate 213, forward strand.
CTTTTGTAAATAATAAATCAGCTTTGATGCATTCAAATTCAGTTTTAGAATATAAAAAATCTCCGCCTCTTGGACGGATAATTGGGAAGATTGGAATATTTGTTTTTGAAATTAAAACTTTTAAACTACCATAGGATGGGGTGGTACCACCCTCACTAGGATTTTCACAAAATTCAATTCTATTTGCACCAGCTTCAATGGCTGCCAATGCAGCTTCTACAGAAAATACGGCAACTTCTAAAACAATATTAGATTGATTCATCTTACGCTTTATAATTTTTTAAAAAAAGATACTTAATAACTAAATGGGGAATTGATAAGTTTATTTTCTTCATTGGATTGCACGGCAAAATTAAATCCATCATGCAATGCAAAACTTCCATATTCTCCATTTTTATTTAAGGCTATAAAACAAACCTGTATATCATTTGCTTTTTCTTTTTTTATTCTTTTAATTTTTTCAACCACTAAACGACAAGCCTCTTGAGGAGTTTTCCCTTGTCTCATATGTTCAACCACTGCACTTGCTCCAGCAACACGTATCACATCCTCACCTTGCCCTGTTGCTACAACAGCACCCACTTCATTGTCTACATATAATCCTGCACCAATGATTGGGGAGTCTCCAACACGACCTCTTAATTTAAAACCAGCTCCACTGGTCGTACAACTACCGCTTAAATTACCATGAACATCCAACGCCACCATACCAATCGTGTCATGATTCCAGTCTCCATTGGCAAATCGAGTAGGGGCTTTATATTTATCTTCCAACTGACTTGTTGGACTTTGTCTTTCAACATTTATAATGGGTTTGTAAGTAGATTTTTTTAACCACTCTTTATAGGCTTTATCTGCAGATTCAGATAAATTTCCCAATTCTAATGTAAAACCTTGAGACAATGCAAATTGTTGTGCACCTTCTCCAACCAACATTACGTGAGGCGTTTTTTCCATAACTTTTCTTGCAACTGAAATTGGATGTTTTATTTTTTCTAAAAATGCTACACTACCGCAATTAAATTCGTGATCCATTATAGAGGCGTCTAATGTTACATGACCATCTCTATCTGGATTAGCTCCAAGTCCCACACAACAACTAATTTCATCTTCCGTAACCATGACTCCTTTTTCAACTGCATCTAAGGCATTTCCACCTTTACTTAAAACTTCCCATGCCCCTTTGTTTGCATTGATACCTGCATCCCATGTTGCAATTACAATTGGTTTTTGTACTTTAACCTGATTCGAATTTATAAATCCTTGTAAGGTAAATCCCGCAATACCTAAACTACTTAAATTGATAAAATTCCTTCTATTGATAGCCATATCATTTTATTTATTGAATTTCAATTTACGCAAAATGGACCTATTTATGTACTTTTAAAGCTATAAATATGGAAAGCATTTTTAATCAATATGGTTGGTCGGTTTTATCGGTGCAACAATTACACCAAGGGTTAATCAATAGTACCTATTCAATTAGTACAAGTAATGGTGACTATATATTACAATCGGTGAATCATCATATTTTTAAAGACCCAATGGCCATTGACGCCAATATCAATGCCATTGGAAATTTCCTTGACAAAAAAGCTCCAGATTATCAATTTACCCATTTAGTACCTACCCAAATTGGTAACACTTTAGTAGAGTGGGAGGGGCAATATTTTAGAGCATTCAAAAAAATAAATGGCTATAGTTTAACCGTTTTAGATAATCCAACACAAGCCAAAGAAGCTGCTAGTCAGTTTGGAAAATTCACTCAAATACTTAGTCAATTTGATATTAGAAATCTTAAAATTACTTTACCCGATTTTCATAATTTAAGCTTGCGGTATCATCAGTTCAATGAAGCTTTAAACAATGGAAATCAATCGCGATTAAACACTTCGAAAGAAGCAATTTCGTTTTTACAATCTCAGAAAAAATTGGTAAACACATTTGATAATTTTATTCATCATGCTGACGCAATTCAAAGGGTAACACATCATGATACAAAAATTAGCAACGTATTATTTAATAGTGAAAATGGAGTTGAGAAAGCCATTTGTGTGATTGATTTGGACACGGTAATGCCGGGTTATTTTATTAGTGATGTGGGTGATATGTGTCGTACCTATTTATGTAAAGTAAGTGAGGAAGAAGTCGATTTAAATTTAATTCAAATTGAAAAGGAGCGATGGGATTTTCTGAAACAAGGATACCTTGCACAAATGCAAAACTCATTAAGCAATTTTGAAAAGGATCATTTTGTTTTTGCCGGTCAGTTTATGATTTATATGCAAGCACTTCGCTTTATAACAGATCATTTAAATAATGATAGTTATTACGGTGCCAAGTACGAAGGACAAAACTTTGTTCGTGCCCTTAATCAAATTGAGCTCTTAAAAAGATTCAACGAATCAATCATTAATTAGTCTCTATAACTTAAAGCTGGTATTCGATCTCCAAGCAAAGCCTTGTATTGATAATCTCCTTTTTGTTTTTGAAATTCTTCTTTTGCTTTTTGTATAAAGGCAGGTTGTAGGAATAAATCAATGGCAGTCATCGCCATCGTTTTAGAAGCATTCAACATACCTTTTGCTCCAATTTCTGTTGCACCACATGCCACTGCTTGCCAACTATGTGCAGGCGTTCCTGGAACCCATGTAGCTGTACTCAAACCAACTGTTGGAACCATATAACTTACATCACCCACATCGGTTGAACCTCCGCCCGAAGTTGAAGTTTCAATTTTTAGTGGGAAAACTTTTGCAGCTTCATCAATAGAAGGAATTAATCCTATAAAACTAGTTTGCATTGTTTTTGCAAATGCTTTTTCTTGTTCCGTATAAATAACGCCTCCAACTTTTTCTAAATTAGGCTGCATCACTTCCGCTAATGTTTTATTAAGGAGTAAATCATGTGTGCCATCTATCACTTCATATTTCATAGACGTTCCAGTACCTAATGCAGCACCTTCAGCCGCTTTCACAACTCTATCAAAAATTTCAACTACTTTATCTCTTTTTGGATGACGCACATAATAAAATACTTCTGCGAAATCAGGAACAACATTAGGTGCTTTACCTCCATTCGTAATTACATAATGAATTCTTGTTTCTTGAGGAATATGTTCACGCATCATATTAACCATGTTATCCATTGCTTCCACTGCATCAAGTGCAGAGCGACCTTGTTCGGGTTGTGCGGCTGCATGTGCTGATATTCCATAAAATCTAAACTTTGCAGATTTATATGCCAAGGCACTTTTCATAGTAACCTCATTTTTGTTGCTTGGATGCCAATGAATGACAGCATCTACATCATTAAACAAACCAGCTCTAACAAGATAAACTTTACCACCACCACCTTCCTCAGCTGGACTGCCATATAGCTTAATAGTTCCTTTGATTTTACCTTCTGCAATTAATTGTTTTATAGCAATTGCTGCTGAAACCGAACCAGTTCCAAACAAATCATGGCCACAACCATGACCTGCAGCCTTACCTTCAATGATAGATTTTACAGGACTTGAAGTTTGTGACAATCCTGGCAATGCATCATACTCAGCTAAAATTCCAATAACAGGTTTACCAGATCCGAATGTTGCCACAAAAGCTGTGGGCATCCCACCAACGCCTGCTTCTACTTTAAATCCTGCCTCCTTTAAATGTTGAATATGTAGTTGTGCACTTTTATTTTCCTTAAATCCAACTTCAGCCCAATTCCATAAGGCTAGGGTAGTTTGTTTATCAGTATTGTAAGCATTCTCTAAAATGACACCGACTTCATTTTTAGCAGCAACAATATTGCTTGAAATCTGCGAAGCTGATACTTGGGCAAATAATATATTGGAAATAGCTAAGAAGCCAATTAAATATATTGTTATTTTATTTAACATGTTTATATTTTAAGTAGAACTCTAAAATTGGTTTAACTAATATTGATCGTTCAAAGCAAAATCAGATTTTCTGTTTTTCCACTTTCCTCGGGTGAAATCGGGGATCTCTTGCACCTGACCATGCTCCGAAATTGATTTTTCGGAAAGGGGAGTGATCGAATACCAAGTTGCTAAATCATACACATCAATTGGGAATGCCACATTTCGCTTAATACATTCTATAAAGGCATTTTCTACAAAAAAGTCCATCCCTCCATGACCGGAACCCTCTGCATCTTTTTCAAAACGCTTCCATAATGGATGATCATGTTCCTTTAAATAAGGCTCTGGATTTTCCCAAACATGTGCTTTTGGGGAAACGCCCTCAATATATATATGTCCAGCATTCAATGCTCCCGAACTAAAATCCTGCCATAGGCCTTGGGTACCCTGAACACGGAAGCCTAAATTATAAGGTCGAGGGGAATTAGTGTCGTGTGTTAATATAATAGTCTCTCCATTAAGTGTTTGTATCTGGGTAGTTACAATATCACCTAACTTAAAATTAAATTTTGCATTAGGGTGATTTTCACCACCTTGTGGATGGTTAACTATATATTTATGTAAACCTCTTGCTTTAGTTGCCACCGAAGATAATCTAGTTAATAAATTACCTCTATTTACATCAATCATCATAGCAACAGGACCTAAACCATGCGTTGGATATAGTTCCCCGTTTCTATATAAGGAGTGATTTGTCCTCCATTTAGCTTCACTAAACCCTTTTTCACCAAATTCAACACCTGAATTATATGCTGTTTTACCATCATTAAACTTAACACCCCTTAAATCGTGCTCATATCCTCCTTGTAAATGCAATAATTCCCCAAACATACCTTTACGTACCATATTATAAACAGCCAAAACATCTCGTCTATAGCATACGTTCTCTAAACACATTACAGGTATACCAGTTTTTTCACTCGCATTAACAATATCCCAACAATCTGTAATTTTTACTGCTCCACAAACTTCAACACCTGGGATAATTCCATTATTTATGGCTTCAAGGGCTTGAGGTATATGCCATTCCCAAGGTGTAGCAATGATAACAGCATCAATATCAGTTCTTTGTAATAGTTGTTTGAAATTTTCATTTCCATTATTGTATTCAATTGCTGCGGGTCTACCTGCATCTTTTAATATCTTTTGAGCATCTGCAAGCATTTGTTTGTCAGGGTCTGCAAAAGCTACGATGACTGTATCAGTTCTTTGGCAAAGCATTTCTATATGGTTTTGGCCTCGAAATCCGGTTCCGATCACACCAACACGCACTTTATCTTTTTTAGCATTTGATTGTGCCTTTATAAACATTGGATTTAAACCTAAAGCCATCGTTGTCAATCCAGCATCCTGTACAAATTTTCTTCTACTTAAATCTTTAGCCATTGAATTTGATTTTAGAATAAATGATGTTACAATTTAATGATAAATGCTTAATTATCAAAGAACAACCCATCTCATTATTCTATGTCAATAAGGATCATCACAAAGGATGATCACACTCCTTAAAGCTACACTAACCACAGATATTATATCTAATAATTTGCCTATAATTAACATTATGTTAAATAGATAATTCCAATATAACCCCCGATGGCTCGAGGGTTATTGTATTTAGTTTGTATTATTACAAATCTACTATTGGTACTTATCGTGCAACTTATCGTAGATGTTGAATTTAAGATCTGCTTCATCAGAAGCTTTTTGATCTTTACCGCGTAATTTATCACGCTTGTAAGCATATAAAGTTGCTAAGAAATCCACTGATTTTGAAGCTACACTTTTTTCACTTCTTTCTAATTTTTCCTTGTCTTTAAGTACATCATATGACTTAGTAATCCATTCAATTGATGCATCTACTTTTGCCTTGATTACTGGGTCTAAAACCACATTCAATTTTTTGATGGAATCTTGTTGCGCTTTGAACGCTGCATCAAATGCCAATTTCTTCTTAGGATCTTTAGGTGCTACTGGCTTATTGGCATTTAAAGTTTGTAAAGCTTTAATGTTTTTAGCAGCCTGGTCGTCTAATAAGTTAAATTGGTTGTAATAAGCGATACCAGCGTTAAATGCAGCGGCAAAGTTCTTATTATTCATTTCGTAAGCCTTTTTGTAAGCTTCAGCTGCTTTTTCAATGAATTTGTCGGCTTTGTCATCCGTTTTACCGCTCATGAACATGTCACCATACATTTGGTACTCAAATTCAGTTAAATCTCCCGCTTTTACTCTTTGCTCATATAAAGCAACTTTCTCGTCAATTGATAAGTTTTTATCAATATAATCCGTTGCATATTCGCTCCATGGTTCTTTTGGATAAGCCGCTTTTGCAGCTTCTAAAGCAGCATCAAACTTAACTTTATCTTTTTTAGCGATGTATTGTACTAAAACATATCTGTACACATCTACATATTCAGGTGCAGATACTTTATATCCAATCAATCTTGAATAATATCCGATTGTAGCATCTACATTACCTGCATTTTGATTGGAATAACCTGCATACACTAATGAAGTGGTATCAAATTTTTGTTTTGAAGAAGACCAACCATTGGTGAAAATGATATCACTGAAATTAACTGCATTCTCAAAGCTAGTGGATGCTACTTTCCAATTTTTTGTATTGAAGGCATTTACCCCATCTTTAAAGCTTTTTAAATACACATCAAAAAATGGATCTTGACCATTTTCTTTTGCAATTGGGAAACCTTTTTCTTGGTCTAATTTAATATACTCATCAATTGCAGCTTTAACTTGATCATATGCCGTTGGATTTTTAACAGCATCTTTATTAAATCCACTATAGATTTTTGCTTTCCAATAGTACCCTTCTGCTGTAGTTGCAGCAGTTGGTTTTTTGGCAACTACTTTATCATATTCTGTTTTAGCTGCATCGTACTGTCCAATCAACATATTGGTTTGTACTTTTTTAAAGTCTTGTGCGTTTACCATTTGGAAACCCAACATAAGCGCTAAGACGGTTAAGATCCTTTTCATATTTATCGTTTTTGTTGTAAAATGTTTATTTATTAAATTATTCTGTTGGTGTGTTATCTCCTGAATTATCAATTGTATCATCAATAGAATCCGATTCAGTAGTTACATCACCTTCTACAATTTCGCCATCAGCGTCAGCACCTTGGTCACCAATTTTTGAAGTTGCAGCAATTTCGTCACCTTCATCTAAACGTATTAATTTAACACCCTGTGTAGCTCTACCCGCTTCACGGATTTCGTTGATGCTTGTACGAATTGTAACACCAGATTTACAAGTGATGATTAAATCGTCTGATTCTAATACATCCATTAAACCCACCAAGCTTCCTGTTTTTTCAGTTACATTAATAGTTTTAACGCCTTTACCACCTCGGTTAGTGATACGGTATTCATCAATTGGTGTACGCTTACCAAAACCTTGTTGACTCACTACTAAAATAGTACGGTCTTTATCTTCTCGGCTTACACAAACCAATCCAACTACTTCGTCTGTTTCATCGTCCACTTCAATACCTGCAACACCAATCGCACCACGGCCAGTTGGTCTTACTTTTTCTTCAGGGAAACGAATCGCTCTACCCGACTTAATCGCCATCATGACTTCATTATTGCCATCCGTTAAACGTGCTGCTAATAATTCATCGCCTTCGTTAATCGTAATCGCATTCACACCACTCACTCTTGGACGACTAAATTCTTCCAAACATGTTTTCTTAATAATTCCTTTTTTAGTACATAAAATAATGTAATGGTTGTTTACATATTCTTTATCGTCTAACTTACGTACTTCGATGATTGCTTTTACTTTATCATCTGGAGGTAATTGAATTAAGTTTTGAATTGCTCTACCCTTACTAGTTTTTTCACCTTCTGGAATTTCATAAACACGCATCCAGAAACAACGGCCTTTTTCGGTAAAGAACAACATGGTATCATGTGTAGATGCAATAAATAAATGCTCTACATAATCTTCTTCTCTTGTCTTAGAGCCAATAGCACCGCGACCTCCACGTTTTTGTTGGCGATATTCAGAAACCGAAGTACGTTTAATATAACCTAAATGAGAAATAGTGATAACAACATCTTCTTCCTCAATTAAATCTTCAATGCGCATTTCATCCGCTAAATATTGAATCTCTGTTTTACGCTCATCACCGAATTTTTCTTTCACTTCTAATAATTCGGTTTTGATTAATTCAAAACGTAAATGTTCGCTTCCTAATAATTCTTTTAAAGAAGCAATTAACTTCATTAATTGATCAAACTCTTCTTTAATTTTTTCACGCTCCATCCCAGTTAAACGTTGCAATCTTAATTCCAAAATTGCCTTTGCTTGAATTTCTGAGATGCCCCAACCTGCAGTGATTAAAGCTTCTTTTGCAGCTTCAGGATTTGCAGAATTTCTTATAAGACGAATCACTTCATCTAAATGATCTAATGCAATTAAATATCCTTCTAAAATATGCGCACGCTCTTCGGCTTTTCTTAATTCAAATTTTGCACGTCGAATAACTACTTCCATTCTAAATTCAATGAACTCAGATATTAAATCCTTTAAGTTCATGATTTTTGGTCGGCCTTTTGTTAATGCAACATTATTGATACCGTAGCTGGTTTGTAATTCAGTGAACTTATACAATTGATTGATGATTACTTGCGCAACAGCATCTTTCTTTAATTCAATGACAATACGAGTACCCTCACGTTTATTACTCTCGTTATTAACATGAGAAATTCCTTCAATGGTTTTATCCACCACCAATTGACCAATTCTATCTGTTAGATTATCACGATTTACTTGGTATGGAATTTCATGAATTACAATCATTTCACGACCATTCGCTTTCGTCTCTACATTGCATTTACCACGCAATACCACACGACCACGACCTGTCATTAAACCCTGCTTCACACCTTCCATGCCGTAAATCACACCTCCAGTTGGGAAATCCGGTGCTTTTACATAATTGATGAGTTCTTCAATGGTGATATCTCTATTCCCAATATATGCAATACAACCATCCACCACTTCACTCAAGTTATGTGGTAGCATATTGGTTGCCATACCCACGGCAATACCTGAAGAACCATTTACCAATAATTGAGGAATTCGCGTAGGTAAAACACTAGGCTCTTCTAAGCTATCATCAAAATTTAATTGAAAATCAACTGTATCTTTTTCCAAATCATCCAACATGGCTTCAGAAATACGTTGTAAACGTGCCTCTGTATAACGCATTGCTGCAGGAGGGTCACCATCTTGGTTACCAAAGTTACCTTGTCCGTCTACCAATTTGTAACGCATAGTCCATTCCTGTGCCATACGCACCAAAGTATCATAAATCGCAGTGTCACCGTGTGGGTGAAACTTACCCATTACCTCTCCAACAATACGGGCAGATTTTTTATAAGGTTTGTTGCTATTGTTTCCTAACTCATGCATCGCAAATAACACACGACGATGCACAGGCTTGAAACCATCTCTTACATCTGGCAAAGCACGTCCAACAATCACCGACATTGAATAGTCAATGTAGGAAGTTTTCATTTGCTCTTCAATGTTAACCCTTATCACACGATCGTTATCCTGGGTTTGTTCAGGACCTAAATTTTCATTCAAATTATCTTCCATAAATGTTACTTTCTTTTCGTCAAAATTTGAGTGCAAAAATTGCACAAACGGACTAGTTACGAAGATAACTTTTACCCCCCTTTTTTCAGGTTTTTAGGCACTAAATTTAGTATACATTTATCCACAATTTATAGCCATTTGTGGGTATCAATTTTGGCCTCTTAAATGCAGTTTTTTGCCTTGATTAATGAACAATAAAAAAGGGTTCAAAATATAAAATTGAACCCTTAAAAAGTAGAATATGTCGAATATCTAGTTGTTTTATTTATTTGGCTCCCACTCAAAATCTAACTGACGTTTATCTAAATTAGCAGCAACCACTTTTACCATGATTTTATCACCCATACTAAACTTACGGCCAGATCTCAACCCTACTAAAGAATAACTGGATTCTATTAATCTAAAATCATCCATTTTGGACAAGGTAGTAATGCTTACTAATCCTTCGCATTTATGTGCAACAGTCTCCACCCAAAAACCAAATGTTGAAACTCCACTAATCACACCCTCAAAAGTATGGCCTAGGAATTGGCTCATAAATTCAACTTGTTTGTATTTATTTGATGCTCTCTCTGCTTCCATTGCAGCACGTTCGCGCTCGCTACAATGAATGCATTTTTCTTCCATGGCACTATCATTCATCGGGTTACCCAATATTACGGATTGGACGACTCTATGCACTAAAACATCGGGGTATCTACGAATTGGTGAAGTAAAATGACAATAATGTTCAAATCCTAAACCATAGTGACCAATATTGTTGGTGGTGTATACCGCTTTTGCCATGGTACGGATTCCTAATTGTTCTAAAACATGTTGCTCAGGCTTGCCATGTGCAGATAGCATTAAAGCATTAAAACTATGCGCAATTTGATCTGGACTGCTAAGATCAAAAGGATATCCATGCGATTTAGCAAAAGCTACAAAAGGGGCTAATTTGTCCTCATTTGGTTGATCATGGACACGATAAGGGAAAGGAATAGGTTCTTTCTTTATTTTAACCTGTCCCATTTTTTCAGCAATTAATTGATTGGCTTTTAACATCAACTCCTCAATTAATTGATGAGATTCCTTGCTTTCTTTTACGGTAATTCCTGTTGGTTTCCCTTTTTCATCTAATGTAAATCTTACTTCCTGTGAAGAGAAATTAATGGCTCCGTTATCGAATCTTGATTTTCTTAATTTTTGCGTATAATCAAGCAGCCACAATATTTCAGCACTATGATCTCCTACTTTTGTTTCAATAATTTCTTGAACTTGCTCATAGGTAAATCTTCGATCAGAATAAATAATTGTTTTACCAAACCAAGTGTTAACCACTTTGCCTTGTTCATTAATTTCAAAAGTAGCAGAGAAGGTTAATTTTTCTTCATGAGGTCTTAAGGAACACAATTCATTAGAAATTCTTTCTGGCAGCATTGGATAAACTCGATCCGGTAAATAAACCGATGTTGCTCTTTCAAAAGCTTCTTTATCAATTGCAGTATCTGGTTGAACATAATAACTTACATCTGCAATGTGCACCCCAATTTCAATATGACCATTATCCAACTTTTGCCATGATATAGCGTCATCAAAATCTTTAGCATCCACTGGGTCAATAGTGAATGTCAGCACCTTTCGATAATCTTTACGCTTGGCAATTTCTTGATCCGTTATTTTATCACTTAATGATCTTGCAAAAGCCAAGGTTTCTTCACTAAATTCAAGTGTAAATCCTGCTTCCGCAACTATAGACTTCATCGCTAGATCATTCTCTTGTTCAGGAGTAAAAACACTCACCACTTCTCCTTCTGGCTTGCGATTTGCATTTTCCCATTTAGTAAGTTGTACAATTACTTTATCCTTATCCTTAGCCCCTTTTAATTTATTCAAAGGGACATAAATGTCCGGCATAGGATAAATGGTATTGGGGATAAAAAAAGCTGTTTTTTCCATCACCTGCATCGTTCCAGCAAAAGATACTTGCTTCCTTTTTAAAACTTCCAGCACCTTACCTTCTTTTTTACCAGATCCCTGTCTAATTTTTGTTATTTTAACAGCAACCTCATCGCCTTTTAATGCAGTATTGAAATCTGTTGGAAAAACAAGAATGTCATTTTCCATATTAGGTACCATTACAAAACCCATTCCAGATTTGGCTATATCTAGTACCCCTCTGTAAGTAGTCACCAAATTGGTTTGCTTAGTAGTTTTATGCGTCTTTTTTGAAGACTTCTTGTTGTTCAATTTGTTATTTGTATTTTTTTTAGTTCCCATTTTCTGTATTGTAATGTTGATCAAGATAATCTATAACCAGTCTATTGAATTCCTGTTCGGCATTAAATAAGAAGTGGGGTTTAATAGGCAAAACATACAATGGAATTTGATTTAATTCCTCAGTATATTTTACCAATCTAACAGCATCTTTTTCGGTTGTTAAAATTAGTTTTCGTTTGGTATGAATTTGCTGAAATCTCTCTTTAATTTCATTTAAATCTTCAATTGAAAAGATATGATGATCGCTATAACTTAATTGATAATAAGTATGTGTATGTTCATGTAAATATTCTTTTAAAGGTAGCGGATTGGCAATTCCACAAACTAGTAACACTTCATCATTGATAGTAAGCACCCATTCATCATTTGGATTATAAATATGATAAGGCGTTTCGTATGCAATGCTTGTAAAAAAAATGCTTTGATGTTGAGCCGGATATAATTTTTCAATAATTTCATCCCTTTCTTCAACAGATAATTCAGGCGGACATTTAGTGACCACTATAATATCTGCTCTCTTTGCTGATTTTCTTTCATCTCTTAAATCACCTGTTGGAAATGAAATATCATCACAATACAAGTTATTGTAATCGGTTAATAATATATTGAACCCTGCAATAATTTCACGATGTTGAAAAGCATCATCTAAAATAATACCTTGTAAATGGGGTATATCTTGAATTAATTGTGGAATGGCTTCAATTCTTCTTTCACAAACAGCCACGGAAACATTTGGATGTTTCATATGAAATTGCATGGGTTCATCTCCTATCTCCAACGCGGTCGTATTATTGTCCGCTAGAGCATACCCTTTTGTTCTTCTTTTATAGCCACGACTTAATGTAGCCATTTTATATTTATCAGAAGTTAACGCTAATAAATGTTCCACCATGGGTGATTTCCCTGTTCCTCCTAATGAAAGATTTCCAACACAGATAATTGGGAAATGAAATTGTACTGACTTTAAAATTTGCTTATTATACATCCAATTTCTTATGGAGATGATCCAACCATAAATGATTGCAAAAGGGAGTAGTAATACTCTAAAAGATTTTAAAAAAATATTGTTAAAATTCATAACGATTCCATGGCGTAATGCAATGGGTCAAAGGTACATCAAATTGATCGGTATCTTGAATTTTAGGAATGGGTTCAAAATAGGAAATTCCTACCCTAGGATTTGTATAGTCATATTTTGAAAAATACCTGTCGTAATAGCCCTTGCCAAATCCTACTCTATGACCTTCTTTATCAAATACCAACATAGGGACTAAAATAATGTCCATTTGTTCAGGTAACACTTTGCTTAATGGAACTGGCTCCTGGATCCCCCATTTGTTTTCCAATAAACTTTCAGTTTCTTCATAAAACTCCATACTATTATCAGCGGATGCTATTCTTGGATATGCAATGGATAAATTTGGAATGACAGCTTTTAAATAACGAGTCAATAATAATGAATTAGGTTCATTATGTGCATCCATTGGATAAAAACTACCAATACAAAATACATCACTCCAATCCATTTTCTGTAATTGGATTAACAATAAATCGTCCCATTTAATACACTCAGATGGAGTTAATACTTTCCTTTTTGCTAAATATGTTTTTCTTAATTCAGATTTGAGCATAAAAGAAAATTTATTCGAAAAAACTAAAAATAGTAGTGCCGTAATTGCGCTCAAAACAATACCCTTCAAAATTCTTATAATTATTTCGGGGTGTATGTTCAAGTATAAAATATCCTTCGGGACTAATTAACTTTCTTTCAACAATAATTCTTGGCAAATCATCAATCGTATTTAAAGCATAAGGTGGGCCTGCAAAAATAATATCATATTGATTGGTACAGGTATTAATAAACTGAAATACATCCATGCGCATTAATTGAACTTGTTCAATTTTAAGCATGTCAATATTCTTTTTTATAAAGTCGGCCATTTGACTATCTTTCTCAACAATGGTTAATTCTTCTGCGCCTCTAGAAGCCAGTTCATAACTAATACATCCAGTTCCACCAAATAAGTCAAGTGTTTTGGCACCTTCAATTTGCACACGATTATGTAAAATGTTAAATAACCCTTCCTTCGCTATATCAGTTGTTGGCCTGGTATATGGCATGTTATGTGGAGGGTTTATTTTACGACCTCCAAATTTTCCTGATATAATTCTCATTAAAATATAAAATAAGTAGAATAAATATTTTGAGGATAATTCATATTTAACGAATTTCCAATTTCAGATTTTGGAGATTCAACAATTTCTCCAACAAGAAAATAAGGAGCAATTTTATGTATAAAATCATGTTGAATAGCATTGTATCCCCATACTTTCAATGTAGCTGAATTGGTATCCAATCCTGTATTTGAACATGTATTTAATAGCTGGTAACAATTTTGATCCACACCTTCAATTGGAAAGTATTTAACCAATTGAGTTTTACCTTCCTTAACAACACGCAAGCAATAATCATTATCAAACAAATAAATCAATGCTTCATTATTTGCTTGATTAGCTAACACATATTCAGCATAATGATGCCATTTACCAGTTGGAAAAGATCTCGATAATAAAGTACTTAATGCATCTGGCACTGTAAATGCAATCATTAATTGATCATTAAAAGGAGTTAAATACAATTCCTCTTCCGTTGATTTTCCATGAACTATATTTAACTCATCCAAATATATTAGGGTATCTTCTTTTTGTAATTTATTAGTTAATATAAACCTAGGACTGTTCCAAACAAAAAATACATTGCCAAAAATCCCATGAATCAATTTTGAATTATTTTGCAAATATGCCACTAACTGATGCCAACCTGCATTGACTTGATTATTTGAAAAATGTTCAAAGGCAACAAATTCATTGTTTTTTTTATTTTTAACTGAAAAAACGATGTTGTTATTATCCACAATAAGATACAAATCCTCCACTTTATTATTGGAAGTACTTTCTAAATTTGAATAAATACCAATGTTCTTTTTTGCCATAGTTTAAATCTTATGCAATGATATTAAAAAAGAGGCAGTTCTTTGCTAAAACTAATTGTAGATTTGTAAAATATGAGTGAAATAAGTACATCCCCTTCCCTACAAGTGAATGTATCTAGTAAGCAAATTTTATCCATTTCGCTTCCTATTGCATTGGCTATTTTAGTACCCCAGGTAAATTTTGTGATCAACAATATATTTTTAGGGGCTTTAAGCAGTCAAGCTCTAGCCATTGCAGGCGTTACGGGTGTTTATTATTTGATTTTTGGAGTAATGGGTCAGGGACTGAATAACGGACTGCAAGCTTTAATTTCAAGGAGAGCTGGTGAAAATAGAATTGATGAAATAGGAATACTTTTTTCTCAAGGGGTAATTATCTCACTTTTTTTATCCGTGATTGGCATTACATTTACTTATTTTATTGCCCCCAGCTTGTTTAAAGCTGTTTTACACGACCCTCAAATTACAACAACGGTTATTGATTTTTTGAAAATAAGAATCTGGGGTATCCCGTTCTTATTTATTTATCAAATGCGCAATGCACTATTGGTAGGTACAAATCAAAGTAATTTTTTAATAATAGGAACAGCAACCGAAGCGTTTGTAAATATCTTTTTTGACTATAGTTTAATTTTTGGTCATTTTGGATTTACCGCAATGGGTTTAAATGGAGCCGCCTATGCTTCTATAATTGCTGAAGCAATGGGATTACTAGTAATTTATTTAGTAATCCACTATCAAAAAATTGGCTCTAGATTTGAACTATTCAAACACTTTTCCTTTAAATGGGATTATATCAAATTAATTCTAACTCAGTCTGCACCAATTATGGCTCAGTATATGATAAGTATTATCAGCTGGGAATTCTTTTATATTTTAATTGAACACAGAGGTGAACAATCATTAGCGGTTTCTAATTCAATGCGTAATATTTTTGGATTTTTTGGAAGCTTTACTTGGGCTTTTGCGGCTACCTCCAATACCATGGTTAGTAATATCATTGGTCAAAATATGCAAGACAAAGTAATTCCATTAATTGTGAAAATTATGAAATGGAGTTTTGGTTTTGCATTAACCGTATTTATATTACTCAATGTATTTGCACACCAGTTTTTATCTATTTATGGACAGGGCGAAGGCTTTATGCAAGAAGGAATTCCTGTATTAAGAGTTGTTTCCTTTGCACTATTATTAATGTCAATAGCAACGGTATGGCTCAATGCAGTAACAGGTACAGGTCAATCGAAAATTAATTTATGGATTGAATTTTTTGCGATTATCATTTATATCGCCTACTGTTATATCACCATTGAATACTTACAATATCCAATAACCATTGGATGGTTATGTGAAATTATTTATTGGATATGTTTACTGATTCCTTCCTATTTATATATTAAATCAAAACGCTGGGTGGGAAAGAAAATCTAATTTCTGATTCGCTCAATAGCAACGGAAGTATCCCCTATAAAACTTAGAATGGCTAATTTCTGTTTTGTAATTTGAACAAATACTTTATCTGCAATAGCATGATCTATCAAAATTTGATCAGCGATTTTGCATACTAGTGTTTCAAGTAATGGAGTTGGAGTATCCATTATTTCCTTTACTTTATTATATACCAAAACATAATCAATTGTTTGATCTAATTCATCAACAATTGATACGGTTGGAGTAAAATCAATTTGGATGTCTACTAAAAATTGATTGCCTATTTTCTTTTCGCCTTCATATAAACCATGAAAACCAAAGAATTCCAAATTGCTTAAACTAATACGCATACCAAGATTTAATTAGTGACCTTTTGCAGTTAAATAACGCTCAGCATCTAAAGCAGCCATACATCCACTACCGGCTGCAGTTACTGCTTGACGATAATTTTTATCCTGAACATCACCCGCTGCAAAAACACCTTCAATATTTGTTTTTGATGTACCCGGAATGGTTTTTATATAACCTGTTTCATCCATGTCAATCCATTCTTTAAAAA
>CAJADG010000029.1 GCA_903938445.1 uncultured Bacteroidota bacterium
AACAGCTGCAAAACAATTGGTACAACAAGCAGGAGTGGCTATTGATATGCCTGCCGGACCAAGTGAGGTTTGTGTATGGGCCGATGATGCGGCAATCCCTTCATTTGTAGCGGCTGACTTATTATCACAGGCCGAGCATGGTGCAGATAGTCAAGTGTTGTTGGTCGCTAGTAATGAAAAAGTAGTGGAAAATGTACAGGCTGAATTAGCGATACAATTGGAGCAATTAAGCAGAAAAGAGTTAGCAGCTAAAGCATTGGCCAATTCAAAAGCAATTATTTTGAACAATACTTTCGATGCATTGTTATTAGTGAATCAATATGCGCCAGAACATTTAATATTATCTATTGAAAATGCCGAAATTATTGCTGAAAAAGTAATCAATGCCGGTTCGGTTTTCATAGGTAATTATTCGCCGGAATCAGTAGGTGATTATGCGAGTGGAACGAATCATACTTTACCGACCAATGGATATGCGCATGCATACAGCGGGGTAAGTGTAGATAGTTTTGTAAAAAAAATCACCTTCCAACAATTAACTGAGCGTGGCTTGATTAATATTGGTCAAGCCGTCATGGAGATGGCCAATGCAGAAAGTTTGGACGCGCATGGAAATGCAGTAGCTGTGAGATTAAATGATATTAAATCAAAAATGTAGGATATGGAATTTGATATTAAAAAAATAGTAAGACCCATTATAGAAAACTTGAAGCCCTATTCTTCTGCAAAAGATGAGTTTAGCGGAGAGGCAAGAATATTGCTTGATGCCAATGAGAATAGCTTAGGTTCTCCTTTGACAAAATGGTATAACAGATATCCCGATCCATATCAAAAAGAGATTAAAGAAAAGTTAGCTTTCATCAAAAAAGTACCTGCTTCTCACATATTTTTAGGCAATGGGAGTGATGAAATAATTGATTTGTTATTTCGTGCATTTTGCGAGCCTGGGAAAGACAATATTATAATTTGTCCTCCCACTTATCCCATGTATGAAGTGAGTGCTAATATTAATAATGTTGGAATTCAATCTGCACCTTTATTGCCCGACTTTCAATTAAATGTGTCTCATATTGAGCAATTAGTCAACGAAAACACAAAAATAATTTGGATTTGTTCTCCTAATAATCCAACAGGAAATTCACTTGACAGAATTGATATCGAAACCATTTTAAATCATTTTAATGGGTTGGTAGTAGTGGATGAAGCTTATATAAATTTCTCTAAACAAAAATCCTTTGTACAATCATTAGAAGATTATCACAATTTAGTGGTACTTCAAACATTAAGCAAAGCATGGGGTTTGGCAGGATTGAGAGTGGGAATGTGTTTTGCGAGTGAGCCTATTATAGGTTATTTAAATAAAGTAAAAGCGCCGTATAATATTAGTATGGTGGCGCAGGAATTGGTGTTAAAAGCATTAGAGGAAGTGGGTCAAGTGAATGATATGATTCAGCATTTAGTGGAAATGCGTATTGCTTTGGCCGAAGTAATTGAGTCCATGCCTTATGTTGAAAAAGTCTATCCTTCTGATACAAACTTTCTATTGGTTAAAATTCCACATGCCTCTGATATGTACAAATATTTGTGTTCAAAAGGTATAATAGTAAGAGATCGTTCTAGTTTGCCAAATTGCGCTGATTCTGTTCGTATTACAGTAGGTAATGAACAAGAAAATACAGCGCTCATTGACGCAATGGCTGAATGGATTGAAAAAACTTTTAACGCTTCGGAAAACTAATATTAAATTCATCTAATAAATTAACAAACCACATAACGATTTTATGAAAAATCTAAAAACAATTATCTTTTTTGCTGTAGTGATTTTAGCATTGAATTTGAATGCACAAAATAATGCAGGATTAAAATTACCGGAAGGATTTAAGGCTACTTTATTTGCAGATACGATTGGTAGTGCAAGACATATTGCCATTACAAAATCTGGTGTTGTATTTGCAAAATTGATGTACCCTAATAAAGCGGGTAAAAGTATTATTCGTTTAGAAGACGTAAATAAAGATGGCATTGCAGATAAAATAAATGGTTGGGCAAATTACGGAGGAACAGGAATTATTATAAAGGGAAAAGATTTATATGCAACCTCTGACAATGATGTTTATTTATATCAGTTAAATGATAAAGATGAAGTAGTTAATCCTTTAAGTCCTAAAACAATTGTTAAAGGATTGATTGCAAAAAATCAACATGCTTCAAAATCAATCACTTTGGATGGTGATAATAATGTGTATGTAAATATTGGAGCCTATTCAAATGCTTGTCAAGAAAAAGATAGAACCCCTGGATCAAAAGGAATGATGCCTTGTCCAATTTTAGATTCAGCAGGTGGTATTTGGAAATTCAGTGGCACCAAAGAAAATCAAGTATATGGTGATGGTAAAAGATATGCTACTGGACTTCGTAATGTTGTTGGATTAGATTGGAATACCCAATCCAATTCATTATTTGTAATGCAACATGGTCGTGATCAATTAAATAGTTTTTATCCAACCCTATACAATGATGCTCAAAATGCTGAATTGCCAGCTGAAACAATGTATGAGTTACATGAAGGTGATAATGCAGGATGGCCATATGTATATTTTGATCCTTATCAAAAGAAAAAAATATTGGCTCCAGAATATGGTGGTGATGGTAAAAAAGAAGGGGGAGAAAATGCCTTAAATCCTACCGTATTTTTCCCAGCACATATGGCACCAAACGGTTTGTTATTTTACACAGGAGATCAATTCCCAGCTAAATATAAAAATGGTGCATTCATCGCATTTCACGGTTCTTGGAATAGAGCACCATTGCCTCAGGAAGGTTATTTCGTTGCCTTTGTGCCATTTAAAGATGGTAAGCCAAATGGAGAATGGGAAATTTTTGCGAACGGATTTTCTGGTTTAGCAGAAGGTGAAAAAGTAACCAATGTTAGAAAAGTAAAATCAAGACCATGTGGTTTAGCGCAAGGTCCAGATGGCTCATTATATGTAAGTGATGATGCGAGAGGTTCTATTTTTAAAATTAGCTACGCTAAATAAATTACAAAAATATAAACCTACTATTTAATAGTTTTTTTCAATACAATTTTAAAATGGCAAAACAATTAACAATTTTATTTTCAACCCTTTTGTTTTTTACTATTTCAGCCAACGCGCAGGATGTAGTAAAAGGTAAAAAAATATATGAAACTAGGTGTTTGGCTTGTCATCAAGCCGATGGTGGAGGTGTTCCAAATATGAATGCTCCATTAGATGGATCTAGCAATTTGGTGGGTAATAATATTGCTCGATTGGTTAAAATAATAAGAGGAGGGTACAGTGAAAAAATTGCTTTAGATGGATATTATTATAACAATGTGATGACCGCTAATCCTGATTTAAAAGATGAGGATATTGCGAATGTATTAAGTTATGTTAGAAATAGTTGGAGTAATAAAGCTTCAAAAGTAACGGTAGCACAGGTGCAAGCAGTAAAGAATA
The DNA here is from genome assembly GCA_903938445.1 of uncultured Bacteroidota bacterium. Taxonomy (GTDB): domain Bacteria; phylum Bacteroidota; class Bacteroidia; order Chitinophagales; family Chitinophagaceae; genus Sediminibacterium. Next base: position 3,480 of record CAJADG010000029.1, read on the forward strand.
AAAAATAAAACAATTTAAGTTAAATACAAAGCGGAGCATGAAACCAATTCTTTTTATAGATCGAGATGGCGTTATTTTAGAAGAACCAAAATCGGATTATCAAATTGATAGTATCGAAAAAACAAGTTTTATTCCAGGTGCAATTAGCCACTTGGGAAAAATTGCTGCTGAATTTGGATTTCATAAAGTAATGGTTACTAATCAGGATGGATTGGGTACAGAAAGTTATCCAATAGAAAGCTTTGAGCCTTATCAACAATTAATGATTCGAACTTTAGAAGGAGAGGGATTTGTATTTGATGAAATATTCGTAGACGTTACTTTTGCAGCAGACAATAAACCAACACGTAAACCAGGAACTGCTTTAATCAGTCATTTATTGAACAATACTCATTTCGATTTGGCCAACTCTTTTGTTATTGGCGATAGATGGAGTGATATTGCGCTTGCAAAAAACGTAGGATGTAAGGCTATTTATTTAAAGTCACCTTTACATCAATTAACAGAAGCACAAGAATTGGAATTAAGACCTTTCATTGCTTTCGAAGCCAATAATTGGTCTGAAATTTATAGCTTCTTAAAATTAGGATTGCGTAAAGTATCCCATACGCGTAACACTAAAGAAACTAAAATTAGTGTGGAGTTAAATTTAGATGGAAAAGGGGATGCAAAAATTGAAACTGGTTTGGGTTTCTTTGATCATATGTTAGAACAAATTGCCCGTCATGGTGCTTTGGATTTAAATATTAAATGTGATGGTGATTTGCATATTGATGAGCATCATACGATTGAGGATGTGGGTATTGCTTTGGGCGAAGCCTTTGCGTTAGGATTAGTGGATAAAAGAGGCATGGAGCGTTATGGATATGCTTTACCCATGGACGAAGCTGAAGCGAAAGTCTTAATAGATTTTGGTGGCAGAAATTGGATTGTTTGGGATGCGGAATTTAAGCGTGAAAAAATTGGAGAAATGCCTACTGAAATGTTCTTTCATTTTTTCAAGTCATTTAGTGATGCTGCAAAAGCCAATCTAAATATTAGTTGTAAAGGAGATAATGAGCACCATAAAATTGAAGCTATCTTCAAGGCTTTTGCCAAGTCGATCAAAATGGCAGTTAGACGCAATCCGGACAGCGATGCGCTACCCAGCACCAAGGGGGTTTTATAAGTTACTAACATTTGATAGCTTTGAGCCTATTATTTGTGAATTTAAATAGAAATTTTTGGCAAGGAAAGGTCAAAACTGTAATTTTGCTTTAGAATAAATGATAATGAAAAAGACAAACAATATTTGGTGGTGGCATACAAACTCCGTTGGGGTATTGTAGTGACATAACTATTATTGTCAAAATATACATAAACCCCGACATCTAATGTCGGGGTTTATTTTTTTTCAACTATTGCTCAAGAACAAAATATTAAAACGAAAGAATTATAAATAGGATATGCAAAAGAAGCAAATTACAACAACGGTTACAAGAATGCTGGCTGATACCTATACGCCAGTAGGTATTTATCTGCGTTTGAGGGATCGATTTAGAGATACTATATTATTAGAAAGCACGGACTCACATGCTTCTGAAAATAGTTATTCATTTATTGGAGTGAATGCCATAGGGGGAATTGAAATCTCTTCCTTAAATGAGATTGAATATAAATATCCCAATCAGGAACCTGAAAAAGAAACGATTCAAAATGTACATGCAGCGCCAGATCGTATTTGGTCCTATATGCAACAATATGAAATGAAAGGGCAGGAGGTAAAGGAGGCTGCTTTTGCGCAAGGTTTATATGGATACACTGCTTATGATGCGATTCCATTTTTTGATACGATTGAATTTAAAAAAGGAGCGGACGCAGTGCCTTTAATGCGTTACCGTCTTTATCAATATGTAATCGCTTTTAATCATTTTAAAGACGAAATTTTTATATGCGAAAATAAAATGGACGGCATTGCTTCGGAATATGATGCATTAGTTTCCTTCATTAAAAGTAAGGATGTGCCGCAGTATCCATTTAGTTTACAAGGAGGTGAAAGTTCAAACTTAACAGATGAAGAATATAGAGAAGCGGTTAAAAAAGGTATTCAGCATTGTATGCGTGGAGACGTTTTTCAAATTGTATTAAGTAGACGCTTTCAACAATCTTTTCAAGGAGACGAATTTAATGTTTACCGTACATTAAGAAATATCAACCCATCTCCCTATTTATTTTTCTTTGATTATGGTGATTATAAGTTAATGGGCTCTTCACCTGAGGCGCAAATTATTATCAATAATGGAAAAGCGGTCGTACATCCCATTGCAGGTACTTTTAAAAGAACGGGGGATGCTATAGTGGACGCCAATATGACTCAGCAATTATTGGATGATCCAAAGGAAAATGCAGAACATGTGATGCTGGTCGATCTAGCACGTAACGATTTAAGTAGAGTATGTTCCGAAGTGCGTGTGAAGCAATATCGTCAGGTGCATTATTATAGTCATGTGATTCACTTGGTGAGTGAGGTAGAAGGTAAGGTTGCCGAAGGGTCGAATCCGTTTCATTTAATTGCAAAAACTTTTCCTGCAGGCACTTTAAGTGGTGCGCCTAAGTTTAAAGCCATGCAAATTATTGATGCCATTGAGCCTACTAAACGTTCTTACTATGGTGGATGTATTGGGTTTGTTGGTTTTAATGGTACCTGTAATCAAGCAATTATGATACGAACTTTCTTGAGCCAACAAAATACGTTGACCTACCAAGCAGGTGCTGGGGTAGTTGCGGCTTCGGTTCCAGAAAGTGAATTGCAGGAAGTGAATAATAAATTGAACGCTTTAAAAACAGCCATGGTATTGGCAGAAAAAATTCACGAATAATGAAAATATTAGTTTTTGATAATTACGATTCATTCACTTACAATCTAGTGCAGTTGATTAAAGAAATTGCAACAGATGCAAAAGTGGAAGTGCATAGAAACGATGAAATTCCATTGGAGGACATTAAGGCTTTTGATAAAATATTATTATCTCCAGGCCCAGGTATACCTTCCGAATCTGGTTTACTATTGCCATTGATTAAAGAGTATGCCGCTACTAAATCTATTTTTGGTGTGTGCCTTGGTCAACAAGCCATTGGTGAATCTTTTGGTGGAAGCTTGAGTAATTTGAGTAAGGTATATCATGGTATTGCTACGCCGGTTCATTTGACAGCTCCATCCATATTATTTGAAGGATTACCCAATACTTTTAGTGTGGGTCGTTACCATAGCTGGGTAGTGAATGAAAAAGATTTGCCTAGCGATTTAATCATTACTTCAAAGGACGATGATGGTTATATTATGTCATTGGAACATCAAACCTATGATGTAAAAGGAGTTCAATATCATCCTGAAAGTGTATTAACTCCGGAGGGTGCAAAAATCATCGCCAATTGGTTAAAACATTAATATAAATAAGCGTAACTATTTTTTAATGAATGTATTAAAGAGATGAAAAAACTATTACAATATTTATTTGAACACAAAAATTTAACCAGAGAACAGGCAAAGGAAGTGTTGGTTCAAATTTCACAGGGTGCGTATAATGAGCATGAAGTAACTTCCTTTGTGACGGTATTTTTAATGCGTAGTATTACCATTGATGAATTAATGGGTTTTAGAGATGCTTTATTATCTCTTGCAGTGAAAGTGGATTTAGGTATTGATAATGCAATGGATATTGTGGGAACGGGAGGAGATGGAAAAGATACTTTTAATATTTCTACTTTATCTTGTTTTATTGTGGCGGGTGCAGGGCAACCTATTGTTAAGCATGGTAATTATGGTGCTTCCAGTGTAAGTGGATCTTCCAATGTAATGGAGCAGTTGGGGTATACTTTTAAAAATGATCAAGCACAATTATCAAAAGAAGTTAAAGAAGCAGGCATTTGTTTTTTACATGCGCCTTTGTTTCACCCTGCATTAAAAACAGTGGGACCTATTCGTCGTAATATAGGTGTGCGTACTTTCTTTAACATGTTGGGGCCAATTGTAAATCCAGCGCAACCTAAATATCAATTAATTGGTGTGTATAATTTAGAAATGGCACGTATCTATAATTATGTTTTACAGTCTTTAGGAAAAGAATTTACCGTCATTAATAGTTTAGATGGTTATGATGAAATTTCATTAACGGCTGATACCAAAATTGTTACTAATAAAGGGGAGTTTACTTTGTCGCCATATGAATTGGGTAAAAAGAGAGTGATGCAGAAAGATTTAGCAGGTGGCGCAACAGTGGAAGAAGCTGCTCAAATTTTTAGAAATATTATACAAGGGAAGGGCACTTGGTCCCAAAATGCAGTAGTGTTGGCAAACGCTGCCCTGGCATTGAACTTGACAGGTAAGTATGAAAATTACGAGCAAGCTTATCAAGCTGCGGTATCTAGTTTAGAATCGGGTGCAGCCAATAATTGTTTACAAAAATTAATTAGTCTGCAATAATGAGTACCAATATTTTAGCAAAAATTGTAGAGACAAAGTTTGGCGAAGTAGCTGAAAGAAAAAAGCAAATAAGTATTGCTCAATTACAAGCAATGCCTTTGTTTGAAAAACCATGCTACTCCTTAAAGGCTAATATAATAGATGCTTCTAAGACAGGCATTATTGCTGAGTTTAAAAGACAATCCCCTTCAAAAGGAATTATCAATGCAGTGGCAAGTGTGGAGGAAGTGGCAAAAGCCTATACACAGTTTGGTGCATCAGGAATATCTGTTTTAACCGATGGGCAGTATTTTGGAGGTAGTCTTGCTGATTTAAGTATTGCGGTACAAAATGAAATTCCAGTTTTGCGCAAAGAATTTATCATTGATGAATTTCAAGTTATTGAAGCCAAAGCATATGGTGCTTCTGTAATTTTATTAATAGCTTCTTGCTTAACACCAGCTGAGACAAAATCATTAGCCACTGTTGCAAAAGGCTTAGGCTTGGAAGTTTTGCTGGAATTGCATGATGCATCAGAATTAACACATGTATGCGAGGAAGTAGATTTAGTAGGTATCAATAATAGAAGTTTAAAATCTTTCGAAGTAAATATTGAGCATTCCTTACAATTGAAAAATTTATTACCGAAAGGAAAGCTAAGTATAGCGGAGAGTGGTATTTATGATTTGGCTACTTTTCAATTATTAAAAAAAGAAGGCTTTGACGGATTTTTGATGGGGGAATATTTTATGAAACAAGAACATCCAGCAAAGGCGTTTGAGGAGTTTAGTCAACAAATAAAATAATAAGTCAATAAAAGTGAGCGATTAAAACATATTAAATGAGGACATTAAAAATTAAAGTTTGCGGAATCACGGATATCAATCAAGCCATTGCATTGGAAGCAATGGGCGTGGATTGTATTGGCTTTATTTTTTATGCACCTTCCAAAAGGTATGTTTTAAATAGTTTACAGTTAAGCGATATCAAAAATTTTACTTCATCCAATGCTAAGAAAGTGGGTGTGTTTGTAAATGAGCCAATTGAGGAGGTTATAAATATCGTAAAACATGCAGGATTGGATATGGTTCAATTGCATGGGGATGAGGATATGGAATATTATGCACAATTAAGATCACAATTATTGGAGGCGTCTTTGCAAAAAATACAATTGATAAAAGTATTTAGGGTGGGAGATAAAATGCCGGAGATTGCAGCATTTGAAAGCAGTGCAGATTATTTTTTGTTTGATACAGATAGTAAAATGTATGGTGGTACAGGTGCTCATTTTAATTGGGAATTAATAAAAGGCAATTCAATAGACAAGCCTTATTTTTTAAGTGGAGGGATTGGTCCCAATGATATTGGTGGTATTGAAGTAATGAAAAAAACAAAAGCAGGCAAAGATTTGTTTGCGTTGGATATCAATAGTCAGTTTGAACTGGCACCAGGTAATAAAAATTTAGAAAAAATTAAATCCTTTATAGATGCACTCATTTAACAAATCAATCAATTATCAAGATCCTAGTGCCGAAGGCTACTACGGTGATTTTGGAGGTGCGTACATTCCAGAAATGTTGTACGGCAATGTAGAGACTTTAAAAACGCAGTACTTGCAAATTATGCAGGATCCTGAATTTCAAAGAGAATTTCATGCTTTGCTAAAAGATTATGTGGGAAGACCAACGCCTTTGTTTTATGCAGAAAGATTAAGCAAGGAAATTGGCACCCAAATTTATTTAAAGCGTGAGGACCTTTGTCATACAGGAGCACATAAAATAAATAATACCATTGGTCAAATTTTGTTGGCACATCGTTTAGGCAAAACAAAAATTATTGCAGAAACGGGTGCCGGTCAACATGGTGTAGCCACAGCAACGGTATGTGCTTTAAAAGGTTTAGAGTGTGTGGTGTATATGGGGGAGAAAGATATTGAGCGTCAGGCACCAAACGTTGCCAGAATGAAAATGTTAGGCGCGAAAGTAGTACCTGCAACTAGCGGTAGTAAAACTTTGAAAGATGCTACCAATGAAGCCATTCGTGCTTGGATTAATGAACCTAATGAAACACATTATATTATTGGAAGTGTCGTAGGGCCGCATCCTTATCCAGATATGGTAGCGCGTTTCCAAAGTGTAATAAGTGATGAAATTCGTAAGCAGTTAAAAGAAAAAACGGGCTCTGAATTGCCAACGCATGTGGTTGCTTGTGTGGGTGGAGGTTCCAATGCAGCAGGTGCATTTTATCATTTCTTAAATGAGGAGACCGTTGATTTAGTAGCTGTGGAAGCAGCTGGTCATGGCGTAAATTCTGGAATGAGTGCTGCCACTACACAATTAGGTAAACCTGGTATTTTGCATGGTAGCAAAAGTATATTAATGCAAACAGAGGATGGACAAGTCGTGGAGCCCCATAGTATTAGTGCCGGATTGGATTATCCAGGTATTGGACCATTACATGCATTTTTATATGAAAGCAAGCGTGGAACTTTCACCAGTGCCACAGACGAAGAAGCATTACAATGGGCTTTTCATTTATCAGAAATTGAAGGCATCATTCCTGCATTAGAAACTGCACATGCTTTTGCCATTTTGCCTAAAATGAATTTTAAACCCAACGATGTGGTGGTAGTTTGTTTAAGTGGAAGAGGAGATAAAGACTTGGCTACTTATATGCAAGTAATGGATATGAAAAAATAAATCATACTTCACTCAATATCATTAATAGGATTATTTAAAGAATATATTATGTCAAGGTTATCGGAATTATTTAAAAAACAAAATCAGCGTGTTTTAAATGTATATTGTACTGCTGGTTTCCCGCAGCTTAATAGCACTTTGCAAGTAATGGAAAGTTTGCAAGCCAATGGTGCTAATATTATTGAATTAGGAATGCCTTATAGTGATCCATTAGCGGACGGAGAAGTGATTCAATCTAGTGGCAATGTGGCATTGGCTAATGGAATGACCATTGAAACCTTATTCGAGCAATTGGCTATAATGCGCAATACCATTCATATACCTGTGGTATTAATGGGCTATATGAATCCAATTTTACAATATGGTTTTGAAGCATTTTGTAAGAAAGCAAAAGCAGTAGGTGTGGATGGATTAATTTTACCAGACCTTCCTTTGTTTGAGTTTGAACATTTATATGGAAAGACTATCAAAGAAAATGGTTTAGACTTTATTTTTTTAGTCACACCAGAAACACCTGAAGAAAGATTAAGAAAGCTTGATACTTTAAGCACTGGATTTTTATATGCAGTAAGTTCGTCTGCTACCACAGGGAAGGATAAGGATTTTTCGAAGGTGGCGCTTTACTTACAAAAATTACAATCGTTAAAATTAAAAAATCCAGTCTTAGTAGGCTTTGGAATTAAAGACAAGGAAACTTTTGATGCCGTTTGTACTTATTCCAATGGGGCGATTATAGGTTCTGCATATATCAATGCATTGTCAAAAGGGACGGATGTAAATGACACTACGGCTCAATTTTTAAAAGCAGTATTAAGCTAATTGACCAACAATGAACCAATAATTTGATCCAGTAATTTAATAGCATAAATGAGTTTAGTAATCATACAATACAATGCGGGTAACATTCAGTCGGTGATGTATGCATTGGAAAGATTAGGCGTTCAGGCAACAGTGACTGATAATGTACAAGCGATACAATCAGCAGACAAAGTTATTTTCCCTGGTGTAGGAGAGGCAAGTACAGCCATGCAATATTTGCAAGAAAGAGGGTTGGATAAATTAATTAAAAATTTAAAACAACCTGTATTGGGCATTTGCTTAGGCATGCAACTCATGTGTACTTATTCGGAAGAAAATGACACCAATTGTTTAGGCATATTTGAAGAACAGGTAAAATTATTTAAGCCAATTGAGTCCACAATTAAAGTGCCTCAAATAGGATGGAACACCATTACCCATTTAAAATCTAATTTGTTTAAAGGGGTGCATGAGGAAAGCTATACTTATTTCGTACACGGATATTATGCAGCCTTAGGCAAACATACTATTGCTACAACAAATTATGTCCAACCCTATAGCAGTGCCTTACAAAGGGATAATTTTTATGGTGTACAGTTTCATCCAGAAAAATCAGCGAAGGTAGGGGAGCAAATTATTGAAAACTTTTTAAGCGTATAGTAATGCAAATAATTCCAGCAATAGATTTAATCGAAGGCAAATGCGTACGTCTAACGGAAGGGGATTATGCGCAAAAGAAAATATATAATGAGGATCCTTTGGAAGTAGCAAAAGCTTTTGAAGGCATTGGCCTAATGCGCTTACATTTGGTAGACTTAGATGGCGCTAAAGCGGGTGAAGTGGTAAACTGGAAAGTGCTTGAGAAAATCGCAAATCAAACCAGTTTAAAAATTGATTTTGGCGGGGGAATTAAAAAAGAGAGCACTTTAAAAACAGTATTGGATACGGGGGCAGCTTATGCAACCATTGGGAGCTTGGCTGTAAAAAATAGAAATTTATTTGAAGAGTGGATTGAACAATTTGGTGCATCCGTTTTTATGTTAGGTGCTGATGTATTTGAAGAAAAAATTGCAGTTGGAGGTTGGTTGGAAAAAACGGATATAGACGTTTATGATTTTATGCAGTCATATTTGGATAAAGGATTGACGCAAATGTTTTGTACAGATATTCAAAAGGATGGAAAGTTACAAGGCCCATCCATTGAATTGTATAAAAGTATCATTTCGAAATTTCCTGAATTGAAATTAATTGCAAGTGGCGGAGTAAGCAATTTACAGGATTTAAAAGACCTTCGTGAAATTGGTTGTGCTGCTGCCATTGTGGGGAAAGCTATTTATGAAAATAGGATTAGTTTAGACGAATTAAGTAAATTTTAAAAGTAACTTTTAACAATACATCATGTTAACCAAAAGAATCATACCCTGCTTAGATATCAAGGATGGCCGAACAGTGAAGGGGATTAATTTTGAGCAAATTCGAGATGCGGGTGATCCAATTGAATTGGGTGCATTTTATGCAGAGCAAGGTGCAGATGAATTGGTTTTTTTGGATATTACTGCCACCGTTGAAAAAAGAAAAACATTAAGTGAACTCGTTAATAAAATTGCGCATAAGATTAATATTCCTTTCACAGTGGGTGGAGGTATAAAAACTGAAGAAGATGTGAGTGTGCTTTTGCAAAATGGTGCAGATAAGATTTCAGTGAACACTGCAGCATTTTTAGACCCCACTATTATTAACCGATTTGCAAAAAACTTTGGTAGTCAATGTGTGGTATTGGCTATAGATGCTAAATGTGAGGAAGACAATAACTGGTATGTATATTTAAATGGAGGCCGTGAAAAAACAGATAAGTTAGTCACTGAGTGGGCAAAAGAAGCAGTTGGTTTAGGGGTAGGTGAAATATTATTAACCTCCATGAATCATGATGGTACCAAACAAGGCTTTGCATTAGATATTACTGCACAATTGGCAGAAACTTTGCCTGTTCCCATTATTGCATCAGGCGGGGGCGGTAACGAACAACATTTTTTAGATGTTTTTACGCATGGCAAAGCGGATGCTGCCTTGGCTGCAAGTATATTTCATTATAAGGAAGTAGCGATTCCAGATTTAAAACAATATCTACATCAAAAAGGCATTGCCATAAGATTATAAACTTTTATTAATTTCAATTATGGATATCAATTTTTCAAAATACGCAGATGGTTTAGTGCCAGCCATTGTACAGGATGCAAACACTAAGTCCGTATTAATGATGGGTTTTATGAATCAAGAAGCGGTGGATGCTACTTTGTCTCAACAAAAAGTTACTTTTTTTAGTAGGTCAAAATCAAGATTATGGACCAAGGGCGAAGAGAGTGGAAACTTTTTAAATTTCGTAAGCATGGCTGTGGATTGTGACAACGATACTTTGTTGATTCAAGCCAATCCAGTAGGACCAGTTTGCCATAATGGAACAGATACATGTTGGGGAAGCGCTAATTTTCCATCCAACACTGATTTTTTAAATACTTTAGAAGGGGTTATTGCACAAAGAAAGTCAGCGGCGGCAGATACCTCTTATGTTGCTAGTTTATTTGCCAAAG
>CAJADG010000030.1 GCA_903938445.1 uncultured Bacteroidota bacterium
AATGTGGGCGCTTCGCCATCTACAACCCCACCAAATGCTTTATAGCTATCCATTTGACCTCGATCGTTTTCAGCATCCCACATTCTTGGGAATAAATGTGAAGAAGGAGCCGATCCCCAATCTCTTCTATAATTCTTACCAGCTAAATCATAATTCGTTGGCCCTTTTACATATTGATCACTTCCTTCAATATTATCTACTTTATCAACAAAATCAGGTCCATATAATATTGGCCAATCTCCATATTGCTCTCTACTTAAATAACCCACTAATGTTACTGGATTATCTACATTATACATATCTACAGAAGGATCTGCATTAGATCGAACCATAGTAGTTAAATAACTGGTATAACCCAACATGAAGAATACAGTAGCCCAAATACCCAATTTCAAGAAATAGAAGCCTTTTTTATTTGCGAAATAAATACCGAATGAAAGAATGGCTGCCACCAAAACAAAGAAAAATATAAACCCAGTAAAAAATGGCAATCCAAATGAGTTGACAAACGCAACGTCAAATGCACCCGCCCACTTGATAGTATATTGAATTAGGAAAACCTGAATAAACCCTGTAATAATTACCCCAATAAAAAAAGCAACTAAACCTCCTTTAAAACTTGGTTTATAATTTCTGAAATAATACACCATTACAATTGCAGGAATTGTCAACAAGTTTAATAAGTGCACTCCGATGGAAATACCCATCATGTAAAATATAAAAATAACCCATTTGTCTGAACCAGGTTGATCAGCCTTTTGCTCCCATTTTAAAATAGCCCAAAAAACCAATGCAGTAAAGAAAGAACTAAGTGCATAAACCTCACCCTCTACAGCACTGTACCAAAATGAATCTGTAAAAGTATAAGCCAAAGCACCTACAATACCTGCACCCATAATTGCAATTACTTGTGCGTTGCTTAATGCTTCATTGCCTTTTTGTACTAATCTTTTTGCAAAATGGGTAATACTCCAGAATAAGAATAAGATTGTAAATCCGCTTGCCAAGGCACTCATGATATTTACCGCTTTTGCAGCTGTCAATGGATTATCTCCAAAAAGAATAATAAATAATCTACCTAAAAGCACAAACATAGGCGCTCCTGGTGGATGCGGAATTTGTAATTTATAGGCACTACTGATGAATTCACCACAATCCCAAAAACTACCAGTAGCTTCGGTGGTCATTACATAAACAGTACAAGCAATAAGGGCTATAATCCAGCCCGTCCAATTATTCACTTTTTTAAAGTCCATTTTGACATTTTTAGTAGGTGCAAACTTAACTTAATCTAAGCAAAATTGGAAATTAAGGCGTTAATTAAGAATATTTTAAGATTTCGAGGTTCCCCTAAGGTTTTTTATCTTTGTGCCCCATGAGTAATAACCGATCAGTCGCATTTCATACACTTGGATGTAAACTTAACTTTTCAGAGACTTCTACCCTTTCAAGACAATTGGAACAGGAAGGATTTGAAAAAAAGGCATTTACTGACAAAGCAGATGTTTATGTGATTAATACCTGCTCGGTGACTGAAAACGCGGATAAGGAATGTAGGCAGCTGGTTAGACGTATACAAAGACGTGCTCCTGAGAGTTTTGTGGTCATTACGGGTTGTTATGCACAATTAAAACCTAAAGAAATAGCTGAAATTCCGGGAGTGGATTTGGTTTTAGGTGCTGCAGAAAAATTCAACTTGATTCAACATCTTTCTTCATTAACAAAGGGAGATGAAGCTAAAATTTGCAGTTGTGATATAGAAACAGTTTCAGGTTTTAATGCTTCTTTTTCAGTAAATGACCGCACTCGTACCTTTTTAAAAGTACAAGATGGTTGTGATTATAGCTGCTCTTTTTGCACGATTCCAATGGCTAGAGGTAAAAGTAGAAGTGATAGTATTGAAAATGTAGTTAAACAAGCAAAAAGTTTAGCAGAGAACGGAGTACAAGAAATTGTATTAACAGGTATTAATTTGGGTGATTTTGGCAAAGGGGGTGACGGAGGGAAAAAACATAACGAAAATTTCTTTGAATTGGTAAAAGCACTTGACCATGAAACTAATATCCCACGATATCGCATTTCATCAATCGAACCAAATTTACTGACAAATGAAATTATTGAATGGGTGGCTAATAGTAAAAGTTTTATGCCTCATTTTCATATTCCATTACAAAGTGGCTCCGATACGGTGCTTAAATTAATGCAAAGAAGATACAATAGTGAATTATATGCGGACAGAATAAAAAGCATAAAGAAAGTGATGCCACACGCTTGTATTGGTGTAGATGTAATTGTGGGTTCCCCTGGAGAAACAGAAGCTTATTTTAAAGAAAGTTTTGATTTCATTCATGCATTAGATATTTCTTATCTCCATGTTTTTACTTATTCCGAACGTGCAATGACAAAAGCATTAGACATTAAACCTATTGTTCCTATTACGGTTCGTAATGAGCGAAATAAATTGTTACGCAATTTGTCTTACCAAAAACAGCAATATTTTAACGCACAACATTTTGGGGAAACAAGACCCGTCTTATTTGAATCTGTCAAACAAAAAGATCCAAATGATATCGCAATGCTCGAAGGATATACTGATAATTACATTAGAATCACCACTCCATTTAGAGAAGAATGGAGCAATAAAATTGTAGACTGGAAAATTAGTTAGCAATTCATCTCTATAAAATTATTGTACGCTGCTAGATAGGAGTGATGTCATTTACCTTAAACTCAACAATCATCATCATTTTAAGGCTTTCAATTTTTACAAAAACGGTGTTTTTATTAGCCTTAATCACCTCCCCTCTTCGTCCCATAAATAACCCTTGATTAATTTGCACTTTAGTTTGTGCAGACAAATTAGACATATCTACAATCTCAATAAATGCATCAGTAGATAAGCCTAAATATTTACGAATTTCAACAATTTCGTTTTCACGAATGATGGCTGGTTTTTTTTCAAAGTATAAAAAATTGACGACTCCAATCGTTGAAAGGATTTTTGTGTAATCTTCCTTAGATGCTTTCACAAATACATAAGATCTAAAAAGTGGTGTGTAGATTATTTTTTTTCTATCCGACCATCTACGTTCCTCCATTTTTACAGGGCACCAACTTTCAAAACCACTTTGAATCAGTAGCTCGTCGACTTTTTTTTCCCACTTCGACTTTGTATATATTACATGCCACTTTTTCTCTTCAGGCTGTTTATTCATCTCCTCCATCTTAATTTACTTTACTCCTCTTGATTATTTACTCGCGGGGGACGAATGTTTTATGCTACTTAATAATTTAGTGGACTCATTTATTTGATTGTCCTTAGCCACTAACTTAAGCCAAGCTTGATATCTATCTTGCTTTGTTTTATCTGGATTGTTATAAAACTTGTCATAATCTGCTTTTAATGCCGCTACTTGCATGGTATCTTTTAATTTCAGAATATTTTCATTTTGTTGAATCACAGACTGTACATGTTTTTTGTACTGCAAATATTTATCCAAATTTAAATAAACAGGGTGTTCCATTTGCGCAGAAACCCATTTTAAATTTTTCTTAAATTGTATGGTATTAGTATCTGTCTCAATTTTTTGTTTAGCAGCTGATGCAATTTTATCCAAATTATAACCAGTTTCGTAAGGTTGGAATTTTGCTTTTTGAATCACGTCCCAACTTAATGCAGATGGATTGTCTTTTTCACGATATTTTAAGAACTCGTATTCATCAGGAAAAACCACATCTGACTCCACTCCTTTCCTTTGTGTAGAACTACCCGTTACTCTATAAAATTTTTGAAAAGTTAATTTTACTGCACCGTATTCAGTTTGAATTCCCAAACTATCTAATGGTTTGCCAAATGCGACATTTCTTTGCACAGTACCTTTACCATAGGTTGATGTACTACCTACAATTAAACCTCTCTTATAATCCTGAATGGCTCCTGCAAAAATTTCACTTGCCGATGCACTAAATTCATTTACCATAACTACTAATGGACCATCATATAAAGTCCCTGGAGTTTCATCGGCTAATATTTGCGATCTACCCTCTTTATCTCTAATTTGAACAACGGGTCCCTTATCAATGAACAATCCAACCATTTGCACTACTTCATACAAAGATCCGCCTCCATTGTATCTTACATCAATAATAATTCCACTGACGTTTTCTGCTTTCAATTTTTTTACTTCATTAGCTATATCCTTAGAGCATCTTGCCCCTTCTTCTCTATCAAAATCAGCATAAAAATCAGGAAGCAAAATATATCCAATTTTTTCATTTCCTTTATTGATAATTGCGCTACGTGCATAGCCTTCATCTAAAACAACTTTCTCTCTTTTTAGAATCACAATTTTGATACTTCCATCGGGTTTTTTAACGGTCAATCTCACTTCAGTCCCTAAATCACCACGAATTAATTTAACAGCATCTGTCACCTCATATCCTGCAATATCAACAGGCTCTTCCGTGCCCTGTGCAATTTTAGTAATTACATCGTTCACTACCAATTGACCCGATTTCCATGCTGGTCCACCAGGTGTAATGGCTGCAATTTTTACACCATTGTCATCAGCGCCTAATTGTGCGCCAATACCATAAATTACACCACTCATTTGTTCTGTAAAAGAACGTTTTTCAACCGGTGCAAAATAATCAGTGTGTGGATCCATTAATCCTGTAATAGCATTTAAAAATAAATCAAACTTTTTCTCTTCATTAAAAGTTTTATCCTGTTGATCAAATCGCTTACGATATGACTTAGCAATTAAATTACGTGCCTCAGTTTCTAGAACAGAATCTGCTTTATAAACAAATTTATCGGCCTCCTTTACTTTTGAAGTATCGCTCGTTTTTGCGGATGCATTTGTTGTATTGGACTTTTCTGCCAACTTTTTATGTGCATCTCTGTCCTCTATTAAAGTAACATAACGTTCTAATGTTTTATATTTTATGATCTTATACCATCTTTCAAATCGCTCTTTTTGATTTGCAGGATAAGCAATACTGTCCGTTTCTATTTTTATAGAATCATCAATATTAAAATTGAATGGACTCTTTACAACAGAATCAACGATAGTTTTAGATTCTTTATAACGGAGATCAAATATTTTATTTACAGCAGGTTCAAATTCAATTTTTGCACCATGAATTTCATCATCAATTGTTTTTCTGTAAATTGACAATTCTACGATATCAGATTTCAAGAAAATATTTTTTTCTGGGTCCAAGGCTTTTAAATAAGCATCAAAAACTTCTGATGAAAATTGATCATCAATTTTACGTGGATTATAATGCTCACTCTCTAATAAATGTCCAATTGTGGAGAGTAATTTTCGATGTCTTAATTCTGGAGTTTCACTTGAACTTGATTGAAATGTGTTAAAAGCAAAAAACAATCCTCCTATTAATACTACAGTGGTTAAAAATTTCCACTTGTTTTTTTGTACATATGTCATAATTGCGTGCATGAAGTATTTCAAAAATAGCGCAAAATGCCTATTCAAGGATACAAATAGGATCAAAGAGGGTCTTTTTTGCCATAATTTTATAAAAAGATGTAAAACAACTTTTATTGATTGCGGAATTAGTGTATTTTTGCGACCCTAAATGGAGGGCGTAGCTCAGTAGGTTAGAGCGACAGTTTGTGGCACTGTAGGTCGTGGGTTCGAGACCCATCGTTCTCCCCCAAGAAACCTATCCCTGTTGGGGTAGGTTTTTTTTTAAATCTTAAATTATGCATTTAATACTTATTCCATTGATGAGTGCCTTATTAGGATGGTTGATTGCCTGGCTTTTTATAAAACTTCTTTTTGCTCCTTGGAATAACAGCTTACAAAATTTCATACAAAATTTACAGATAGAATCCATTGTGCCTGCTTCCTCCAGCAGTGCTCAATTTGAAGCCATATTACCCTTAATTGATGATAAATTTGACGAGTTTTTTAAAGAAAAACTGGGCGAAAAAATGCCTATGATTTCTATGTTTATTGGAGACAAAACCGTAACTCAATTAAAGGCAATATTTTTAGAAGAATTACAACTCATATTCCCAATCGTTTTAAATCAATATTTAACTAACTCAAAGGACGATTTTGCTAATAATTTAAGCTCAAAATGGCGCTTTGTTTTAGAGCCTTTATTACTTAAAGCCACTAGAAAATATCGAATTATTGCATTTACAATTGGTTTAATATGGGGAATCATCACCCTCTTGGTTATTCATCTATCTTAATTGCCGTTTATATAAACCAAGAACCAACCTTGGATAATATTAAGGATCTTTGCTATTCGCATAAACCAAAACAAACAAATCGTATCTAATTAATTATGAAATATATATCAATCTTTGTTTTCACTTTCTTATTACATATCAATTCATTCGCCCAGTATCCTGGAGCAGCTGCAAGAGGAATGGGTGCAGGTGGCAATAATATGGGCCACTTTTATGGAAAAATTGTAGACGCTAGTAATAAAGGGGTGGACGGTGTAACCTTACAATTGAAAGGCACCAAATTTGATCCTGCAACCAAAAAAAGCGCAGAGACCATTTTAGGTACTATGTTAAGTGCTACGAATGGTGATTTTAGTTTTGAAAATTTACCTGTAATGGGCAATTTCAAACTAATTGTATCTGGCGTTGGATACAAAAAATTAGAAAAGCCGTTGAGTTTTAATTTAAAAATGGGTCCTGGTCAAAACATGCAAGACATGTTGGCGATGGTCGATAAAGATTTGGGTAATATCAAAATAGAAACCTCCACTGAAGATCTTAAAACAGTAACCGTATCAAGTTCGGCTAAGCCACAATTTGAAATGGGTATTGATCGAAAAGTTTTCAATGTAGAGAAAAATTTAACCAGCCAAGGTCAAACTGCAGTGGAGGTAATGAAAAGTATCCCTAATTTAAACGTTGATATTGATGGTAATGTAACATTAAGAAATGCAGCTCCCACATTATTAATCGACAATCGCCCTACAACATTAACAATGGATCAAATTCCTGCAGACATTATTGATCGTGTAGAAATTATCACGAACCCATCAGCGAAGTATGATGCAACTGGTGGTAATGCAGGAATCTTAAATATCGTATTGAAAAAGAATAGAAAAAACGGGTACAATGGAGGAGTTAGAGCAGGTGTTGATATGCGTGGAAAATTCAATGGTGGTGGAGACATGAACCTGAGAGATAGCAAATTTAATTTCTCTTTAAATGCAAATGTAAACGGAAGAAAATCCATTGGCACTTCTACCAATGAGCGTCAAATTTTAGGAAGCGCTCTGCCGACAAGTGTAAGAACCATTAATAATAGTACCGGTAACGGATCATTTGATTTTTACCGTGCCGGCGTTGATTACTTTGCTGACAACAGAAATACTTTTTCCTTGTATGCAAATATTATGCAAGGTGGTATGTCAAATGCTGGAACACAACAAATTGACTCCACTATCAATGGAAGAGTAAACCCTTACAACGCTGGAAATGACTATAGCTTACTTAATACATCAAAATTCAATTTCCTCAATAAAGGTGGTCAATTAAGTTACAAGCATTTATTTGCAGACAAAGGGCACGAACTTTCTGCAGACTTTAATTACAATGAAGCAGATAACAATAACTGGTCCATCATTAATTCTTCCTTATTAAATCAACGTAGTGCTGGTAATGGTAACAATAAAAACTACACTTTTAATATTGATTACGCGCGCGAATTAAAAAACGAAGCAAAATTTGAAGCTGGATTAAAATATAGTGACCGAAGTGAATACAATAAAAGAGATCAATTTAGAAATGATATACTAATTGATGCTATTAGTAGTCAGTATCAATATGGTGAAAAAGTATATGCGGCTTATTCTAACTTTAATATGAAAAAAGATAAGTGGAGTTTCCAATTGGGATTAAGAGCAGAGAGCAGGGCTTATGATGGAAACATCTTGAACAAAAAAGGCTTGGACTCTTTACCATTCCATACCAGCTACCCTATTTCTTTATTCCCAAGTGCATTTATTAACTATAAGGTGAATGATAAACAAGACTTACAGTTTAATTATTCAAAAAGAATTAGCCCTCCTAACTTCTTTCAATTATTGCCTTTCCCAGATTATAGCGACCCTCAAAATATCACAGTGGGTAACCCTGGTTTAAAACCTCAGTTCACCCATTCATTTGAAATGGCTTATAATAATGCCTATACAAAAGGGTCTAACTTTTTAGCTACCGCTTATTACAAATACAGTACAGATTTAATTACAAGTTATGTGTATAGAGACATTAACAGAGCTTCCAGTAATTTAGATAGCGCTTATTTTAGTTCTTCCATCAATGCGAACACTGCAACGGTTTATGGCTTGGAATTAAGTAATAAAACTGCCATCACAAAATGGTGGGATATGAACTTAAGTTTCAACTTATTTAAGTCCGCCGTTACTGCAACAATTCCTGGACAAAATGTAAACAATGACTTAACCAGCTGGTTTAGCAAAATGAATAGTACATTTAAATTACCAGGAGGATTTAGTTATCAGTTTAGTGGACAATACCAAGCAAAAACAATTTTACCTCCAGGTGGTAGTAGTGCTGGTGGTGGTCGTGGTGGCCCTCCAGGTGGTGGATGGGGCGGACCTCAGTCAACTGCTCAAGGTTATAACTTCCCGTCTTATGATTTTGATATGGCGCTTAAAAAAGATTGGACATTGAAAGGCGGTAAAACTGCAAGTTTATCATTGAGTGTAAATGACGTATTTAAAACAAGAGTAAACAAAACATACTCTGCAAGTCAATACTTTATTCAAAATGTTACTCGTGTAAGAGACCAACAAATGTTCAGATTGAACTTTAGTTACCGTTTTGGAAAGTTTGATGTAAACTTATTAAGAAGAAAAAGTACAAAAGGCGACGAAGGTGGTGGAATGGATTCAATGCCTCCTCAATAATAGATATTAAACTCAACCTATAAAAAAGCCCAACTACTGAGTTGGGCTTTTTTATTATCAATAATTTTACTTTATTTCTTTACCACCTAACATAGGCACAAATGAAAAAGCCTCAAAAGACTCTTTCTTAGCCAAGCCATCTTTTTTCTTGGTGAGTCTCATCATTCTTTGTACTCCATCCGACTCATCCACAGGAATAACCATAATGCCTCTCACTTTTAATTGTTCCCATAATTTTTCAGGGACATTTGGAGCCGCTGCAGTAATAATAATTTTATCAAATGGTGCTTCATTAGGCAGTCCTAAAAATCCATCTCCAAAAAAGAAAAAAACATCTGGATACTGCTCTCTAAAAATAAAACCCTTGGTTTTACTCGCTAGGGCTTGTTGCCTTTCAATCGTATAAACTTTGGCTCCCAATGCTGCTAAAATAGTGGTTTGATACATACTACCTGTTCCAATTTCTAAAACCTTATCTCCTTTTTTGATTTTCAAAAGCTCTGTTTGATATGCAACGGTATAAGGTTGTGATATGGTTTGATCCGCATCAATAGGAAATGCCCTATCCTCGTATGCAATTTTATCAAAAGCCGAATCAAGGAAAAAATGTCTTGGAACAACTCCAATTGCAGCTAAAACATTTTCATCTTTAATGCCCTTTTCCCTTAATTGAATAACTAATTTATTCCTTAACCCTTTATGTAAAAACTCATCCTTCGGAATTCTCATAGACTTGATTAATTTAACTTCATATCCGCTATGATACCATTGATTTTGTTTTGCAATAACGCGTATTTTTCATCAAAATCAGCTGCATTGGCTAATTGGGTATTTACACTAAAGTAAAATTTAATTTTAGGCTCTGTACCGCTAGGTCTTGCAGAAATTTTACTTCCATCTTCCGTAATAAATTGCAAAACATTACTTTTTGGCAAATTAATATTCCAAGTTTCTCCTGTAATTAAATTAGTCCCTTTTTGTAATTCATAATCTAATAAACTTACCACTTTTGCACTATTAATAACAGCTGGTGGAGATTGGCGATAGCCTTCCATCATTTGTGCAATTTCTTGTTGACCATTCATTCCCTTTTTTGTAATACTAATAAGAGTTTCATAATAAAAACCATATTGAACATATAATTCAATCAATTTATCAAACAAGCTTTTTCCCTTGCTTTTTTCGTATGCAGCCATCTCACAAAGCAAAGCCACTGCACTAACCGCATCTTTATCTCTAATTTGATCACCAATCATTAGTCCAAAGCTTTCTTCCCCTCCAATCACATAATTTTCTTTACCCTCTTTTTCTTTGATTAATTCTGCAATCCATTTAAATCCTGTCAATACATTATAACATGCAACATTATTTTGTTGAGCTACTTCATTAATCATTTCGGTGGTAACAATAGTAGTAATTACCATATCATTCGCGTTAGCAACTCCTTTGGCACGACGCGCTTCCATCATATAAGCAAAGGCTAAAACAGCCGTTTGATTGCCATTCATTAATACCCATTCCCCCTTGTGATTTTTTACCCCCACACCCACTCTGTCCGCATCCGGGTCAGTACCTAATAAAATATCTGCATCCAAAGCCTTAGCCTTCGCCAAACCAATACTCATAGTTTCACTCTCCTCAGGATTAGGATATTTAACAGTTGGGAAATTACCATCAGGATTAGATTGTTCCTCCACTACATGTACATTTGAAAAACCGAAGGTTTCCAATACTTTTGGCACCAACGTGATACCAGTACCATGAATTGGTGTGTACACAATTTTTAAATCTTTTTGTGCAGCAATTACTTCTGGATAAACGCTTAAAGATTTCACCATTTTAATATAGGCTTCGTCCATATTGTTTCCCATCAAAGTGATATTGGATTCACCACCTGACCATTTTACATCATCCACCGATTGTATCGCTTCTACTTCTGTAATTACATTTTTATCGTGCGGTGGCACCAATTGTCCACCATCATTCCAGTAAGCTTTATAACCATTATATTCTTTAGGATTATGTGAAGCAGTACATACTACTCCTGCTTTGCAGCCTAAATGTCGAATGGCAAAACTTAATTCAGGGGTAGGTCTTAATGCCTCAAACAAATAAACACTAAAGCCATTTGCAGCAAAAACCTGTGCAGTGGTTTCAGCAAAAAATCTTGAATTATTTCTGCTATCATGTCCAATGGCAACACTAATTTTTTCTCCAGGATACGCTTTTGCTAAATAATTAGCAAAGCCCTGTGTAGCCATTCCTATTGTGTACTTATTAATTCTATTGGTACCTACTCCCATGATACCTCTTAACCCGCCCGTTCCAAATTCCAAGTTTCTATAAAAAGACTCCTCTAATTCAGAAGGCTGATTAGTTTGCAAATCACGGATAGCTGCTTTTGTTAATTCATCATAATTACCTGCTAACCAGGTAGCTACTTTTTGATCTATTGACTGACTCATCTTGGAACTATTTAATACTTATTGGGAATACTTGGCAAATTAAATAATTCCCCTTAAAATATCGACTAAAATACCCATTAGTTTTAATGTGTATTAATTAATAAATATTTAGAGTCATTCAAGTCATAAATGGTATAAATTTGTAGGGAACCTATAGCAATTTCAAACATACGATATGGCGATCATTTCGGAGCTTTTATTTAGCATCATTACCCTTGCAGCTTTATACTTATTTAGCAAGAAACTACTCGCAATTAAACGAAATATTGCTATTGGGAAAGATGTAAATCTCAATGACCAACCTGCTCGTAGATGGAAAAATGTTTTGCTTTTAGCGTTAGGACAAAAGAAAATGTTTCGCAATCCATTGGTGGCATTTTTACACATCATTGTTTATGTTGGATTCATCATTATCAATATTGAATTGCTCGAAATAATTATAGACGGAATAACAGGCAACCACCGATTATTTTCCCATTATCTAGGTTCATTTTACCAGTTCCTAATAAATAGTTTTGAAGTGTTAGCAGCACTCGTTTTAATAGCCTGTATTATCTTTTTTTCAAGAAGAAATATTGTTCGTTTA
>CAJADG010000031.1 GCA_903938445.1 uncultured Bacteroidota bacterium
CTGCTATTGAATCACCTGCGATTAAACATTCTAACATTATCCACCTCTACCTGCTGCACGTTTTACTGGTTTATTTGCAATCTGATTGACTGCTCCCTTTACTAACTTTGTTGCCTCAGACTTTGGGATGCCTTTCGCTTGAAGAGATTTACGTGCTTTCTTCTTTGCCTTCTTTAGAAGTTTTTCAGCATGATATCTTTCTGCGAATGCGGATGGTTGTTTAATTTCTTCTGTCATACTATTCCTTTTCATATCTAAAAATTAAAGTGTATCTTACACCAGATGTAACAGGGGTAACTCCATGTATGTATAAGTTATAATCACCAGCAGGGAATGTGATTAAACTATTCTTAACTTCTTTACCAAACGATATCCCAAGATTTGGAAAGTATAATTCTCCCCCTTCAAAATCATCATTCAATAAAACTATACCTGTTTTACTCCAGTTAGCAATTCTATGTTGACTAGAAGAATCATAATGCGAGCCTTGAACATCTTGGTGTGGGCTTGACATAGATCCAGGTAAATACTTCAATAATTCAACAGCGCAAGAGTAAGGGATATTGTGTTCTTCAATAAGATCCTTTACAAAGGGTTTGATGTTAGATCTGATAACCTTGACATCACTACCTTGTTCTTCAATCTCCCAAACTCGTTTACCATAAGTTGTAACATCTATAGAAGATATTATACTTGATTGTTCATTTGTAAGAAAGTTTTCTTTTATCTGCAGCATTATAATTCCAATGAGCCCATCGAAGTAACATACTCTTCATGTTTATCTAATTCTTGTAGGAAATCTTCATAGATTCTGTGGATATTACTAACAATCATTAATCTTTCGGCATCATATACTGGTTTATCATAATCTGTTGGTTCAACGTAATGAACAACATATCCAGGGCTAATAACCATTAATCCTTCTTCAATCTTAATGCGTTTAAATGGACTAAACTGATTATTATAATTAACACCACCACGTGGATCTAGCATGCAAAGATAACCTGGATTATCATTATTTACATCAATATAAAAAATACCAGCACCAAGTGTAGAACCATGGTGATGTGGTGTTATTCTATACGGTGAGCCAGGAAATATGTGACGGAAATAACCTTTTGCAATACGTAATGGTGGTAGTGGCATCTCGCAATCTTCTCTAAAGATACGATTTGCAATCTCTAATTTCTTATCCCTCACAGCAATCATAGTATCAGGTAGATCAGGTAATCTCCAAACATCAACACTATTTTTTTGCGCACGAGGTATTACATATTTGTTAACATCATCTTTTAATTGAGCAATAAAATCATCACTAAATGGTTTAGCAAGTACAATTGGAGTGTGCCACAATTTATATGTAGTTTCTTCACCATCACATTTTAAGACAGTTACACTACCATCTGCCATAGTTTTTGACATATTAATCCTTTAAAGAAATTCTAAACACCACGGCATAACGCATTTGATCTGCCCATGGTGCTGTTGGTTTTGTTGTATGTAAAGTTCTACCATCGTATATTACTATTCTTCCAGCAATGGGTGGAACGATAGCAAATGGATAGCCAACGTCAAATTCTCTTGACTGACCAAAACCTCTTTGGAATTGCTGTTTGTCGCCTGTTGACTCATCATCTGAGTAAAACACATTTTCAGCCATCCAAGTTGGGTACCACTGAAGATTAGCCATATACAAAAGAGTAAAATTTCTTTCGTTTGTCAAGTCAATTGTATCTCTATGAATAGCATGCGATCGTTTGATAGTTTCTTCTGGCTGAGCATTTACATATACACGAGCATATGGATATTTCATATCAGAATCAGCAATGCCTTCTGGGTCTCCATCAATAACAAATGCATTATTAAAATGTGTGTTTATCTTTTCCCATAATTCTGCTATTGGTGGATGTTCAAGTAAATCAGATTCATTGTTACCAAAAACACAACGATGCATATATTGATTATTGACAGATGGTACTGTATTATCAAGATATTCTTTTTTACCATCAATGGGTTTATAGTAGATAATACTTCCTGGATCTGGGTAAGGAATATCTTTCCGAGTAGCATGGAATCTTTGGTTTTGGATATAATCCCAAACTCTCCACCTAAGATCATCATCTATAACATTATCAAATGCTTTTACACTATACGTTTTCATAATTAGTTTCCATCGCTATTGAAATTCTTTCTGTATTAGTTTGCCTAACATAATGTTGTAACCATGAAGGAAATATAACTAATGTTCCAGAAACTGGTGGTATACTTATTTCAGTTGTATTAAAGTCTGTTCTCTCTTTAATTCTATCTTCATTATATACATATCCAAGACAGTTAATTGGCGTCATAAATGTTAAATCACCAGAACCAATAGATCCTTTAACATAATATACAGAAGAAAATACAGATTTAGTGTGGGAATGTGGTTGTACTATGGCTTGATTAAGATTGACGTTTGTCCATGCTCGAGTTACTCTTTGGTTTGATTGAAGACCAATTTGTTTACATATTTCATTAGAAAGGTATGTAACCTTTTCCAATAATGGTTTTAATAAATCTTCTGAAAGATTCAAATACTTACTTTGATTAGAATTTGAAACTTGATTTTTACAGTAAACCTCAAGAAGATTGTTATCGAGGGTAATCTGTTCAATTGCAATAAAAGAAGGAAATACTGGATGAAGAATCATATCCACTCCGCAAAGAAATACTGATTTAATTTTCTTGGAACATTCTTTGTTATTTTTTGACCATGCAAAGTTCCACCTTTCCAAGAAACCATTCTATTGAATACATTTTTAATATCACAAGTCAATTCAAAATTTTCTTCATGGGCATTACGCATCTCTTTAAATGTTTCTAGATTAATTCTTCCTGCCCTATATTCTTCTCCAGGAATAGTATAATCATCAATACAATGTTTAACTATCTCTTGGGCATTCCAGTTTATATGTGGTTTAAATTTATAAATTGCAACACCTGTTTCTGGATCAGGGTTTGATGTTAATAATATTTGACCACAAAATGCTAAATTATATTCCTCAACTGAAGATCTACATATGTCTGGATCTTTACCATCCATATGAGTTGATGCTATATTAAACAATTCATCCATATCATTATAGAAATGCTCCATAAAGAATGTGAATAATTTAATTTTTGTATGATCAACATTATGAATATTACACAAAGATTCTTTAACACTTTGAAATATATCAGAATCAAGAACACAAAGATCTATTGTTCTTGCTCCTGATCCACAACCAGTAATTGGGAAATTATCAACCAATGAAATTATTCTATTTGGATCTATATAGAAATTATCTAGAACTTTGATATCTGTTATCATAATCCATTTACCTCTAAAATTCTTTCTCTTAGTTCGTACTTAAATCTATTGAACCATTTTTTATGTATCCCAACAGACATAATTATCTTATTTTCTTTTATGTGATTATATAACAAATTATAGATATCAAACAGTAACGTAAGTTCCTTTACATCTCTGTATACTGGATCTTTATTATCATCTTCTATATCAATTGTCCATATTGTGCATGCTTTATTGCCATCATGCCTTGCGATAACAGAAATGTTATAGATTACTTTATCACCATCAATAATAGAATCGGTTCCAATAGAAATAGTATCTTTCTTTGAAACTTTAGATATAATATGATTAATTTCTAGATCGTGTGCCATTAATAGAAACACATATTTAAAATAGAACGAATATCTTCAGTTGGTTTCCCAGCTATATGATAAATGTTGCCACTAAACACTACTGCCCTGCCTTGCTTTGGATGAACAAGAACTTCTCCATCATCGATCTTTAAAACAGTTGGACCATCAGCATCATTAATATAATATACACAACTGTAATAATCAAATGGGACTCCTGGCATATCTACATGAGCAATTGGATTTTTACTTGGTGGTGTTGGTAATTGTAATTGACAAATAACATTTTCTATATTAGAGTAGGTATACCCTAACGTATTTGTCACAGTATCAATAATAAGTTTAGCAATCTTTGTTCCATCCTGATCAAATATCTTACCATTTTGATATACTGGATGACGGAATGACATCATTTTATTTCGCTGCTCATTAGTTACCTGTTTATGACTACTATCAAAGGCAGTAAACCTATTCATAAACCAATGTGTTTGTGCTGACAGGAAATAGTTCTTAACCATCTCCTGTTGTTCAACTGTCAGAACATCATCTATAATTTTATACAATTATCTTCCTTGACCACGATATGGTTTACGTGTTTTTCTTGCTTTATTTAATGTGCTTGTTTTGCTACCATTTTGACAAGTTCTTTTATGAACCCTTGCATGTTTTGTTGTCATTATTTCTCCTATTTTCTAAATGGGAAGTAATCATTCATAGTACCTTCTCTATGTATGTCTGATGTTATACAATGTAATCCACCATCCCAGAAATATCTATGTCTAAAATTAACCATATGTGGGGTAATCCCACGTTTATTAAATGCTTCAAAAACTTCTTTATTGCTACCACAAACTGCTACATTCTTCTCATCAATTACCAACATATTGACATCAAAGACAGATTCTTCTACATATCCAACCCAATGCCCCAACCAAGATTCAACAAATTCTGTAAACTCATCGTTTAATTCCTCCCCTGGTATCCACCATTTACCTCTATTCTTTTTCTTGACCTCAATGAATGGTTTAACTTTATCCCATCCTTCGCCATCAAGATAAATTACTTCCCATCCAGGAAAGGTTTCTTCGTAGGTAGATGCATCTTTAATGCTAACAATAAGTCCTGGAACAACAGGGCAGAAAGTTCCATCAGAATGCCCACCAGTAGGTATAACATGACACCTATAATCTGGGAATTGCTCAGAATACTGTTGTTTTAAAACTTCCAAAGAGATGTCTTTAAAATGATTTGGTTTTTCATTTTTACCTTCTGTCCACCAGTCATCATAAGTTCCAAAATAAAGATCTTTACCTATTCGTGTAGTCATAGCCGAATTAAAATAATTTAACAGCCTATAATCTTTTGGTGGATTGATAATATTAATATCATTAATTATTAAATTTCCCTGTAGATGAATATCATATAAAACTTCATTCCACATGCGTTTATCAAACTCATACATCTCATTTATATTAAATCTATCTTCAATGTTACTATTAATAAATTGAGATTTAAAATAAAATTTATTACCTAGCATTATTGTCCAATCTCTTGGACACATTGGTGGTGGCATAATCTTACCATCAATTATATAATCTTGGTAATTATCCGAAACAGTTGGACGAAGAACTTTTACTCCAAAACTATTTAATAATGTTATAAACTTCTGGTAATCTTCTTCTGTTTCTTTGGCTATTCTTTCCATAACAGTTCGTACTTTATCATTTTCAATAAAGGAATAAAACTGTGGTGAATAAGATTTTCCTACTATACAAACCTTTAGTGGATCCCAGTGCTGGTATACATTATACATTTATTTTTCCTAATTCTTCGTAACCATCTATTTGTTTATATTTTGCTGCTTCTCCAAGATAAAGATATTTGTACCCTCTTTCTTTATAGATAGCGCAAGCATTCTTTAAACTTTCTATACCAAGTTTAAGATCTGGATTGTTGTAGTTCCATGCAAATTGAATTGCCTCAGCATTATATTCATCATGAATTTTAATCATATCCCATGCTACAAAATAATTATCATAATAGCATATCATCTCTACCTTTGGATCCAAATACTGACTATTAAAGATAGGCATAACACTGTCAAAATTCTTATACGAGCAATACTCTTTATAGATCCTGTTATACTCATCAATAGATTCACTATGGATTTTCCAATTATCTAATTTGGAATATTTTGTTTTATGTAAATCAATTCTACAGAATTTCATCGCCAGTTCACCACTTCATCAAGTTCTTGTTGTCCCCAAACATCATAGTAGCCTTTACTCTTTAATTGTTCAGATGCATGTTTTAATTTATCTGCTTTCTGTATTAATAATAATCCGCAATAGTTAAAATTCATTAGAAGTCCATTGACGAACTCAACTGCATATGGATGATCTTCAAGAATAACATAATTATTTGGTAACAAATATGTGTTTTGTTCTTTTACTATTTTTTGTAATTGTTTTGGCTCTATTTTATTGTGATCAAAACAAATTATAACAACATCTTTTTCGTCTAGTACTGGTAGACAGTTGTTTATAGCGAACGATAGATCTTCTACCTCAGAGAATCTGATATCAATTTTATTGTTTATGCGAGCCTGTCTAGCATAAGGACATGGTGGCCAATTTCCAAGAAATGGGTCTGGTTGTTCAAGA
>CAJADG010000032.1 GCA_903938445.1 uncultured Bacteroidota bacterium
GCTGTTGCATGGATATCAATACCTAATCTTCCTGTTGAAGATTTACCTTCTAAGAAAGGAACATGCGCATGTGCTTCGGTATATTCTAAAGTTACGCCTAAGTAAAAACCTGAAGGTTCTAAAACAAATCCTTCGTCAGGAATTTCAAAATAAGTAATGGTGTTATGCGCTTTTGCATCTAATACTTGATTGTCATAAGTTGCTAACCATTTTCCCAAATGCACATCATAACTATTGCTACCTAAATCTTTACGATCGTATGGTTCAATTTTAATAGTTCCTTTTGCAATTTCTTCTAATATTCTAGAGTCGGATAAGATCATCTTCGGGTTTTTATATGTATTTATGTTTATTTTGCAGCCTTAACCGCGGTGCAATCTAACTCAAAGCTTTTTTTTATGCCTTTCTTTTATCAACAAAATATTAACGAGACCCGTCATTTGGCTATTTGGTCAATTACGGAGCCCGTTTTATTTTTTGAAAAAGAAGTGAATTTGGCAGTAGATATTCAAAATGAAGAACGTAAAATACAGCATTTGGCTGTAAGGTTATTGCTTAAATTAATGATGCCCGAAGCAGATTTAAATAAATTGGTGATGGCGGATAATGGTAAACCTTATTTACAAGGGGGACCTTTTCATTTTTCATTTTCGCATTGTAAGGGTTATGCAGCGGTGGCTGTGAGTGATACCGATCCCATTGGTATTGATATTGAGATCATACATCCACGCATTGTAAAAGTGGCTCATAAGTTTTTGAATGATGCAGAGAAAGCATTGATTACAACTCTAGTAGAAAAAGATCAATTAAAACAATTGGCATTTTTTTGGGCGGCGAAGGAAGCCATGTATAAACAACATGAACAGTTAGGTATTGATTTTGCAAAAGATTTTAATGTGCTTCAACTTGCACTTGGAGATAGGGGAATGGTTGCTGCTCAAATTCTACACAAAGGACTAGGGAAGAAAGTGAATTTAGATTTTCATTTTGGGGAGGATTATGTTTGCGTTACCTGTATTACTGGGTAGCTTGTAATCATTTGTAATTATGAGCAATGTCATAGCAATTGCATAATAATTGTTGTCACTTTAGGGTACAATAAATTTTATGTTATGACTAATGAAAATAAATACAAATATTTGGTTTTATTATTAAGTGCAAAAGAAGTCCAATTATACCTTTACGATAAAGTAAATTTTGAAAAAATTAAATTAAGCAGCGCCGACTCAATTTTGGCATATGAAAGAGATATGCCTAGTAGGATGGGGCAGTTCACAGATGCTTCTGCACACAAAGAAATAGTCCTTAATAATTTTTTGCATCATATTGATTTAGCATTGGGAGAAGTGTTGAATCAATATCCCAAAGTTCCTTTGTTTGTTTTGGGTACTAAGAAAACCACTGGTCATTTTAATGGATTGACGAAGCATGCAAAAGCAGTTACCAGGTATATTGATGGGAATTATAGTGAGTTTAGCATGTTTGAGTTAAAAGGGTTGCTTGCAAAACCTATAATGGAGTTAGACTTTAAGAAAGAATAGCTCGCTTCGCTCGCTGATCTCGGAGTCGGGCGCGTACACAAAGCCTTTACAAAATGCTACGCATTTTGTTGTCATTATTGTCTCTCTTCTGTTTATGTAAGCAAGCTTACAACACAGCCTCGAAACAATAATGCCCCGACACTTTCGTGTCAAGGCATTTGTGCGGAAGAGGAGATTCGAACTCCCACGCCCGGGTGTGGGCGCTACCACCTCAAGGTAGTGCGTCTACCAATTTCGCCACCTCCGCTGAGGGAAGCAAACCTACAAAAAAATAGCGTCTCTTCAAAAGCAAATGCCTTTCAAAGAGACGCTAAAAATAGTAATAATGCTATTGAATTATAAAGAAGCGATTAACTCTTTACCAGATCTTACATAGTCTTGGTTATTAGCTTCTGTTGCAATTTTAATGCAAGTTTCAGCACTTTCGCGAGCTCCTTTTTTGTTGCCTAATTCTTTTTGCACTTTTGCTTTTAACAAAAACATGTAATAAGCTTTTGCATTTAAAGAAACGGCTTTGTCAACACATACTAATGCATTGTCATAATCTTTGTCCATATCGTAGTAAAAATTGGCAGCAGCAAAATATACATCGGCAGTTACATTGGCACCTTTAGTTGCTTCTTTTACTTGACCGCGAATCACAGTCTTGATATCTGTGCTAATTGGAATATTCACCAAAGTCTTTGCCCACTTTAAAGAAATAGTAGCAGTTTCTGGTGTAATATTATCAACGTTGATAGTAAAGTTTTCAGTGCTGTTGCTAGTGGTTTCTGGCTTCACTTTAAAACGAACAACATCCTCAGCTTCTTTGTAAGAAAAACTTCCCCAACTGTTTGAGTTGGTGTTAAAGATTATAGTCCACTCTGATTCACCAGGAATAGTAAATAAAGCATAAGCGCCAGCTGCTAATAATTTTCCACCTACCGTTACTGGATGAGAAAAAGTTACTTTGGTAGCGCCGTTTGCACCTGTTCTCCAAACAGTTCCTACTGGAGCTAATACCGAACTATTACCAAAAGCCGCACGACCTTTTAAACTTGGACGAGAATATACAATTTCAATTTTACCAAGACCAAAATCCTGAGATAAGGTTTGAGTGGGACTTGCCGCTGGCATTTTAATTTGCGCCTGTGCTGACAATCCGATTACTGTTAATAAAGAAAACAATATTTTTTTCATAAATGTTTATTTGTTTTGAATAACAAACCTACTTGATTTTAGTTTATGGTAAGGTTATTTTTTTTGAAAGGCGGGGTGGAATTTATCAAGGGTATCTCTTAAGAATTCTCTATTAATATGGGTATAAATTTCGGTTGTCGTTATACTTTCATGTCCGAGCATTTCCTGTACCGCTCTAAGATCGGCGCCACCTTCCACTAAATGGGTAGCAAATGAGTGTCTAAAACTATGGGGTGATATGGTCTTTTTAATGCCTGTTTTTAAAATTAAATCTTTGATGATATAAAAAATCATCACCCTGCTTAATCCTTTGCCACGATTATTTAAAAATAAAATATCATCGCAATCCTTTGCTGGGGTTTGATGTACGCGAATAGTGTCTTTATATAATTTAATGTATTTAGTAGCATCGGATCCAATAGGAACTAATCTTTCTTTATCTCCTTTGCCAATAACTCTAATAAATCCTACATCTAAATAAAGACAGGAAATCTTTAAATTTATCGCTTCTGTAACACGAAGCCCAGAACTATACATGGTTTCTAAAATGGCTTTATTTCTACCTCCTTCTGGTTTACTTAAATCAATATGTCCAATAAGATCCTCTATTTCTTCAAAGCTTAATACATCGGGTAATTTGCGTCTAGTTTTAGGAGTAGGCAAAAGGGTAGTCGGATTTAGGGTGCAAATTTGTTCCAAAACACAATATTTAAAGAAGGATTTAATTCCTGAAA
This sequence comes from uncultured Bacteroidota bacterium, assembly GCA_903938445.1. GTDB lineage: Bacteria > Bacteroidota > Bacteroidia > Chitinophagales > Chitinophagaceae > Sediminibacterium. The sequence continues at coordinate 3,455 of CAJADG010000032.1, forward strand.
TAATGCGTGCTTGTGAAGTAGCTGCCATTTCCATTTCCCCAATACACTGTATAAATTTTTGAAGGTCGGGGAGGGTGACATCTGAGGGGCCAATATCTTTACCAATGCTCTCAAAATAATTGGTGAGCTTGTCTATATCTCTTAAATACGCTTCAACAGAATGGGCGCTCAAGGACTTTTCTAATTGTAAAAAAGCCTTAAAACCTTTTTTATAAATTGCCCAGTTCATGTATATATATAAAAGATTTGATTGTTATTAAAGAATGAGTTTATTTCGCATCAGATTAAACAAAGATATGCAAGTAAATTTAAGGTCATTTAAGCAGAAAGTTACTAAGAACGCTAAACAATTAAGATCATTTTTAACGAAGTTAGAAAAGCGTTCTCCAAAAGGCTTAGACAATTTAGCTGAATATTTAAGTCCTCAGGTTTGGGCAGAAACAGATTGTTTGAGTTGTGCTAACTGTTGTAAATCGATGAGCCCCACTTTTACAAAAACAGATATTAAAAGAATCTCAGCATTTTTAAATACTACTCCCAAAGCATTTACGGAAGAATGGTTGGAGTATGACAAAAAGGATAAGGATTGGTTGAATAAATTAAGACCATGTCAGTTTTTAGATTTAAAAACAAATATGTGTAGCATCTATGAAGTAAGACCAGCAGACTGTGCAGGCTTTCCTCATTTAACTAAGAAAAAAATGACGGAGTATATTCATGTTCATAAACAAAATGTGGAATATTGTCCAGCAACTTATAAAATGGTAGAGAAAATGAATGATTTGATTGGATAAAAATCAAATTTCTAAAAATATACATCTTCAAAAAAGTCTAAAGCCCACTCCTCAGTGGGCTTTTTAAATATAGCAATGACATCAAATTGCAACCATTTCCAATGGGGATGTTCATATTGATAATGTGCTGCAGCATTTTTCAAAAATTGCATTTTATTATGATCGATCATTTGCTCAGGATACCCAAATTCAATGGAGCTCCTCGTTTTTACTTCTACGATATGCAAAAAGTTTTGTTTACTTGCTATAATGTCAATTTCAAGATGCTTATACCTCCAGTTGCGTTCTAATATTTCAAAATCATTTTCTAACAAAAAGGCAACTGCCTTATTTTCGCCAAAATCCCCCGTATCTTTGTTATTCATAATATGATTTTAGTAAACATCGCGAATTTTTAAAGATGCAAAAAGCGTATAAACTACATGGGGTGAATAGACATTATGATTGGGGTGGATTTGATTTTATCCCATCTTTAATGAATATAGATAATACTGCTAAAAAACCTTTTGCAGAATATTGGATGGGGGCACATACATCCGCGCCTGCAATGATTGATACTCATGAAGGACAAACGCCATTGGATGTATTGGTAAAATCCAATGTAAGTTCATTTTTAGGAAATAAAACTGCCAGTGAATTTGGCGCTTTACCTTATTTATTTAAAATTTTGGATGTTGCAAAAATGCTCAGTATTCAAGTGCATCCAAGTAAAGAAAATGCGTTGATTGGTTTTGATTTAGAAGAAAAAGCGGGCATCGCCATTAATGCACCCAATAGAAATTATAAAGATAAAAATCATAAGCCCGAAGTAATGGTGGCGTTGAGTGATTTTTGGTTATTACATGGATTTTTAACACCCGAATTATTGGAATCAAGATTAAATGAATTTGAGTATTTCCATTCCTTGATTGAACATTTTAATGGAGCTGATTATAAGGGGTTGTATCGTTATTTTATGCAGTTACCTGTAGCAAAATCGGATGCAATTTTAAAACCTTTACTTCAAGCAGCGATTGAAAGTGTTAAGCTCGGTAAAGTGGATAAATCACATCCTCATTGGTGGGCGAATAAATATTATAATGGAGTAGTGCCAGATGCAAATATTGATAAAGGCATTTTCTCTATTTATATTTTAAATATTGTAGCAGTTAAAAAATACCAAGGTGTTTTTCAGGGTGCAGGATTATTGCATGCATATTTAGAAGGTCAGAATATTGAATTGATGGCAAATAGTGACAATGTTTTAAGGGGAGGATTAACGCCAAAGCATATTGATATTGATGAATTAATACAACATGTTCAATTTGTGCCAACCTATCCAAATGTTTTAAATGGGGAGGCCTTGAATTCATTTGAAACCATGTATCCTTGTCCAGTCCCAGATTTTGGTTTAAGTAAAATAGGACTTAATGGGGGTGATCGTTACACAATAAATACCCAATCTTTAGAAATGTTATTGGTAATGGAAGGGGAAATTTTAATTGACGGTAAAGTATATAAAGCTGGAGAAGTAGCGATGGTAGGGGCTTCTGAGCTATTAGAAATTCAAGCTCAAACCCATTCAATCCTTTTTAAAAGCTTTGTTCCCTAGGTTATTCACATTTGAGGAAAATCAAAATAGATAAATAATGGGCAAAATGTGTATTTTTGGCTCCATCGTTATAAATGATATATTATGAAATTGAATAGACAAATAACCATCGCTTTAGTAATAATGATTGCAACAAGTGCATTGTATCGTGTAATGCCAGGTCGCCCTTTAGGATTTGCACCTCAAATTGCAATTGCTTTATTTAGTGGTTCATTGTTTGCAACTAAAAAGCAATATTCTTTTTTATTGCCTTTGTTGTCTATGTTCATTTCTGATTTAATGTATCAAGTTTTATACAACAATGGTTTGTCAAGTATCCAAGGTTTTTATAGTGGTCAAATTGAAAACTATATTTTAATTGCTGCTACAACTGTATTTGGATATAGTTTACAATCAGCAAAGCCTTCTAAATTTTTATTATCTTTTTTATCTGCACCAACTGCATACTTTTTAGTTTCTAACTTTTTAGTATGGGCACAAGGTGGTGGATATCATCATCCAATTACGGCAACTGGTTTAGTGCAAACAATGGTGGATGGCTTGCCATTTTATCCCTATAGTGTAGTAAGTACAGTTGTATTTGGCGCTGTATTATTTGGTGCATTCCGTTTAGCAGTACCAAAGTTTAAAGCGATCTAATAAAATAGATTTAATTAATTTGACCCACTAGATTTGCTCAAATTCAGTATCAATTTCCCAGGGACCATTGTCAGCTGCGAGGGTAGCTAATTCGTCACATCTATTATTGTAAGGATTTTCGGCATGTCCTTTTACCCAATGGAATTTTACCTTGAATGGCTTTGCCAACTCATAATATATTGTCCATAAGTCCTTATTTTTTTTACCACCTTTAAAGTCGGTGCGAATCCAATTTTCTAGCCACTTTTTTTCTACAGAATCAACCACATATTTGCTATCCGTATAAATATTTACAGGAAGGTTGCTTGTTTTTAATGCACTCATGGCTTGTATCACTGCAAGCAATTCCATTCTATTGTTGGTGGTTTTTCTAAACGCGCCTGAAAGCTCTTTAACTTTATTCCCCCACATCAAAATTGCTCCATAACCACCTGGGCCTGGATTACCTCTTGATGAACCATCGGTATAAATGACAATTTTGTCCATTGTAATTACGTAAAAGGCTGATAATTAATAGTATACATAAATATACAAAGTTTGAAACGATTTGCAATACAAAAAGAGTTTAATGTGTTTTTTTTACACAATATTTTTTTATCTTTAGTCGCTTGTTTATTAATTAATTACGATTGTCCTGACAAATTGCTTGCTATGAAGTCTGTTGATGCAAAAAAGAGTAAAACGAATAGTGTAAATGTTGATGCTTGTCAACAAATTAAAATTAGTTTTCATTTAAAATACAAAACTCATTTTGGCCAGGGTATTTATATTTATGGAAATCATCCATTATTGGGCGACAACAAAATTGAGCAAGCGGTTCCACTTGTTTATTTGAATAATGACTATTGGGTTTTGCATTTAAATGTAAATCCAACCACCATCAATGATAAAATCGTTTATCATTATTTTATTCAAAATGAGGATGGAACAAAATCATTTGATACTGGAAATGACAAATCTTTACAACTTTCAAAAACAAGTGTCAATGATATAGTGGTTATTGATAGTTGGAATTTTACGGGTTATAAAGAAAATACATTCTATACATCACCATTTGTGAATGTATTAATGAAGCAGCCTCTGGCGGATAGTAAATCTAATATTGACAATACTACTACCCATGTCTTTAGAGTTAAAGCCCCATTGCTAGAGCAAAATCAAACAGTTTGTATTATTGGAGAATCAAAAGTAGTTGGTGCATGGGATGCCACTAAAGCAATGGTGATGTCAAAAATAAATGGCGAAGATTATTATGAGTTAAGTATTGACGCCGCTAAAAGTAATTTCCCTTTCGTGTATAAATATGGTGTTTATGATTTGAACACTAAAACATTTTTGAAATTTGAAGAGGGAGATAATAGAGTTGTGTATGAGCCTGTAGGGAAGGAAAAGTTAGTAATTGTAAATGATGGATTTATTAATTATACTGCAAGTAATTGGAAAGGTGCGGGTGTTGCTATTCCCATATTTTCATTAAGATCTAATAATAGTGCAGGTGTTGGTGAATTTGCAGACATGACATTATTAGTGGATTGGGCAAAGAAAGTTGGATTAAAATTGATACAAATTCTTCCTATTAATGATACCACTGCAACGCATACCTGGATGGACTCTTATCCTTATGCAGCTATTTCGGCATTTGCTTTACATCCTATGTTTATAAGACTTTCTAATGTAATTAAGAAAGGTCAAGTGGATTTATTAAAACCCTATTTAACGAAGATAGATGCGTTAAATAAATTAGAGGTGGTGGATTATGAAGAGGTAATGAAATTAAAATGGGAAGTACTTAGATTATTATATTCAAAAAATGGAAAAGAAGATTTAGCAACAAAAGGGTTCGCTGATTTTTTTGAGAACAATAAAAATTGGTTAATCGGTTATAGTGCTTTTTCTTATTTAAGAGATTTACATGGAACAGTTGATTTTAATAATTGGCCAACGCATTCAAAATACAATGCAGCTGAAATCAATAAATTATTAGACCCTAAGTCAAAGACTTATGAAGCAATTGCATTTTTCTTATACGTTCAATATCATTTGCATTTACAGTTATTAGCAGCAACTGATTATGCGCATAAAAATGGGGTGATTGTAAAAGGGGATATACCTATTGGGGTGTATCGATTTGGAGCAGATGCTTGGCAGGATCCAGGATTATTTCACATGGATATGCAAGCCGGTGCGCCACCAGACGATTTTGCAGTGAGTGGTCAAAACTGGGGATTCCCAACATACAATTGGGAGGTGATGGCAAGTGACGGCTTTGCTTGGTGGAAATCCAGATTTGATCAAATGAAATTTTATTTCGACGCATTTAGAATTGACCATATTTTAGGATTCTTCAGAATATGGAGTATCCCTATGCATGCTGTGGAAGGTATCATGGGACATTTTGTTCCAGCTATACCAGTTTCAATAAATGAGTTAAACGCTAAAGGAATTAAATGCGATCATTATAGATTAACACATCCCTATATTAATGAAACGAATTTGTTTCAGTTGTTTGGATACGATAATGATTTGGTCAAAAATAAATACTTAAAATCTATTGGCGATGGACATTATGAATTATTGCCTGCTTATAAAACACAAAGACAAGTAGAAGCCTATTTTAATACCATGCCTCAGGATCCATGGCATGATAAAATTAAAAATGGCTTGTATCAATTAATTAGTAATGTTATTTTATTTGATGCTGAAAAACCACATCATTTCCATTTTAGATTTAATATTGAAGGAACAAGTTCTTTCCAAAACTTAGACCATTCTACACAACAAGCATTGAGAGAATTGTATGTAGATTATTTCTTTAAGCGTCAGGATGCTGCTTGGGAAAAAGAAGCAATGCAAAAATTGCCAATGCTTAAATTGTCAACCAACATGCTTATCTGTGGGGAGGATTTAGGATTAGTGCCTTCTTGTGTGCCGAATGTAATGTATCAATTAGGTATATTAAGTTTAGAAGTGCAAAGAATGCCAAAGGCTTCACATAAAACATTCTTCCATCCTAACGATGCTCCTTATTTAAGTGTGGTTTCGCCTAGCTCACATGATACGAGTACCATTAGAGGTTGGTGGGAAGAAGATAGAGAAAAGACCCAACAATTTTACAATCAAGAAATTGGTCAATGGGGTGAAGCACCCATTCATTGTGAGGCTTGGATTAATAAAGCCATTTTATTACAACATTTATATGCTCCTGCAATGTGGGCTATTTTTCAATTACAGGATTATTTAGGAGTAGACGAATCCATCAGAAGAAACGATCCTAATGAAGAGCGCATTAATGTTCCTGCAAATCCAAAACATTATTGGAGGTATCGTATGCACTTAAGTTTAGAGGACTTAATTGCTTCCAATAGCTTTAATACGGAATGGAATTCGGTGATAAAATCAAGCGGCAGATAATATAAGCTGTTTTGTATCTTCGTAAAAATTAGTAAGTGGAATTATCTTTTTGGGAACAAAAATTGCCTTTTGAATATCCTTTTACCATTTCAAATGGTCGAACCAAAACGCATCAGCATAGTTTAATGGTAAGATTGTCATTGGGCAATTGGGCTGGCTTTGGGGAAGCACCTGCCATTGTATATTATAATGTTACAGTGGAGGGGATGATGGAACAATTAGAAAAGCACCGTAAAGTAATTGAGAAATTTGCGTTGATTGATCCCGAACGTTTTTGGCATTTCTTGCACCACCTTTTTCCGAATGATCCTTTTTTAGTTTGTGCATTAGATATGGCAGGTTGGGACTTATGGGGTCAAATGAAAAAACAACCCTTGCATAGGTTATGGAATACGGAGTGGCATACGGAGTGGCATACAGCAACGAATCAAGTATCAAATAAAGTTCCACCCATTTGTGATTATACATTAGGGATTGATCCTATTGAAAAAATGGTGCAAAAGATGGAAGCACATTCTTGGCCTATATACAAAGTAAAAGTGGGAACTGACTATGATATTGATATGATTACTGCTTTGCGTAAACATACAGATAAACCTATACGGGTAGATGCCAATGCAGGATGGACCACCGAAGAAGCATTGTTGAAAATACCTACTTTGGCGGACTTAGGCGTTGAGTTAGTGGAACAACCTTTAGCGAAAGATAATTGGGAGGGAATGGAACAATTAAAAAAACAAAGTGCATTGCCTTTGTTTGCAGATGAGAGTTGTGTGTTTGAAAAAGATGTTGCTGTTTGTGCTCATTATTTTCACGGCATTAATATTAAACTCACTAAGTGTAGTGGATTAACGCCTGCTTTAAGAATGATAAAGGAAGCGCGTGATTTGAACTTAAAAGTGATGATGGGAAGTATGAATGAGTCTGTGATTGGCTCTGCGGCTATTGCACAATTTTTGCCTCAATTGGATTATGTAGATATGGATGGACCACTTTTAATGACTGAATTAAATGGAGTAGGGTTGAATTATAGTTTTGAAAATAATAATGGATGCATTGAACCCCTTGTGCATTATGGATTAGGTGTCCAATATAGGCCCCCGTTTAAAAAGTAATAAATAAAGTATAAGTTTTAATAATAGTGAATTATGACACCAGAGCGTACCGATAAATTAATAAAAGTGTTGAGTAAACGTCAAGCCAATTTGACGGTGGTCATGGAGAATGTGCAGGATCCCCATAATATTTCGGCTGTGTTAAGAACCTGTGATGCTGTTGGTATACAGGATGTTTATATTTTAACAACTAAAATTCCAAGACATAAAAAGTTTGGATATAAAAGTAGTAGTAGCGCTTTGAAATGGTTAACTATTCATGAGTTTGATAATTTAGAAGAGTGCATGAAAGCGGTAAGAAAAAATTTTTCAAAAATTTTAACAACGCATTTGTCAAGTGACGCTGTTCAATTATATGATATTGATTTTACAGAATCAGTGGCCCTGGTATTTGGAAATGAACATGCTGGCGTTACGGATGAGTGTCGCGCTTTAGCAGATGGCAATTTTATTATTCCTCAAATGGGTATTATTCAAAGTTTGAATATTTCTGTGGCTTGTGCAGTGAGTATCTACGAAGCCATGCGTCAAAAAATGGTGGCAGGACATTATGATCATGCAAGTTTACCAAAGGAACAAATGGATTCTTTATTGACGCAATGGGGAGTAGAGGAATTGACTCCTGAAACGTATGTGCCCTATAAGCCTAAGCGAAAATAACAATCCCTTTTTTTCGAAAATTACATTTGCTCAGGTACCTCGATGCCTAAGGCTTGCATACCTTTTTGTAAAGTAGCAGCAGTTAAAATAGATAGTTGAATTCTCAATTGTTTTTTCTCTTCGGACTCAGCATTCGCAATAGACAATTCAGCGTAAAAGCTATTGAATAATTTAGCTAGGTTAAAAGTATAAATGGCTACTTTAGAAGGATCTAAGGTTTCAGCGGCTTCATGAATGACTGCTGGAAAATTAGATAGTTCAATGGCCAATGCTTTTTCCAATGGTAATAATTCAGAATGGGTTAATGAAACAGCAGTCCCCGTTTTTCTTAATATACTTTTAATACGTGCATGTGTATATTGAATGAATGGCCCAGTAAATCCGTGGAAGTCAATGCTTTCCTCAGGATTAAAAATCATTTTCTTTTTAGGATCTACTCTTAATAAGAAAAATTTAAGAGCGCCTAAGCCAATCGTATTGTATAGTTCATTTAATTGTTCAGGTGTAAATTCCGAAACCTTCCCTAATGATTCTGTTTTCTCTTTGGAGATATTAATCATTTCTTCCACTAAATCATCGGCATCCACCACTGTTCCTTCACGGCTTTTCATTTTACCAGTAGGCAATTCAACCATGCCATAACTTAAATGATAAATACCATCCGCAGCAGGTAATTGTAATTTTTGACAAATTAATTTAAGCACTTTAAAGTGATAATTTTGTTCGTCACCCACTACATAAATACTTGCGTCGGTATTGAATTCTTTTTGCTTTACTTCGGCTAGACCAATGTCCTGCGTTATGTAAACAGAAGTACCATCTTTACGACGCACAATTTTTTCATCCAACCCATCACTTGTTAAATCAATCCAAACAGAAGAATCGTCTTTTTGATAAAAAACTTTTTTCTCCAAACCTTGCTCCACTAATTCTTTGCCTAATAAATAGGTGTTGCTCTCGTAATATGTTTTTACAAAATCAGAACCTATCTTTTTATAAGTAGTATCAAATCCTTCATATACCCAGCTATTCATGCGCTTCCATAAATCAATAGTAGTGGCATCACCTTGTTCCCATTTCAACAACATTTCTTGTGCCCCTTTTTGAATGGGTGCTTCTTTCTCGGCTTGCTCTTGTGTCATTCCACCCGCAACCAATTCAGCAACCTGCGCTTTATAGGCATCATTGTATTTCACGTAATAGTCGCCAACAAAATGATCGCCTTTTTGATGGGTATCAGCAGGAGTTGCGCCATTGGCAAACAACTGCCAAGCAATCATACTTTTACAAATATGAATTCCTCTATCATTTACAATGCAGGTTTTCACCACTTCATTTCCTTGTAATTTTAAAATTTCAGCAATGCTCCATCCTAAAAAATTATTTCTTAAATGACCTAAGTGTAATGGTTTATTGGTATTAGGGGAGGAGTACTCCACCATAATTTTGCGTGGCTTAGTATTAGTTGGTAATAAATTAGTAGCATCTGCATTTTTGATACTATCAAACCAAAATTGATTGCTAATGCTAAAATTTAAAAATCCTTTGACGATATTAAATTGAGTCAAAACGCCTTGCATTTCATTCAACATGGCAGCACCTAATTCGTTACCTAAAACTTCGGGGCTCTTGCCTAATTGTTTTACAAAAGCAAAAAGCACAATGGTATAATCACCTTCAAATTCAGGCTTAGTAGCATTAACTAATACTTGTTCGGGTTGTATTTGAACACCATATAATTGGTGTATACAATTGGCTGTTGACTGCTTTAAATTCGTTATCAAATTCATAAAAAAGGATTACCGAATGCAAAAGTAATTAATAAAGATTACCTTTGATCATTCATGTTGAAACTACACGATTTTATTAGTAAACTAATCCTGGACCTAATTGATTGGGTATATCCATTATTTAGGAAGTTTATGCCATTGCAAACCTTTCGTTATGCAGCATGTGGTGGAGGGAATACCATTTTAGATATTTTGGGCTTTTTTCTTTCCTATAATTACTTATTTCATAAACAACCCATTCATATAGGTTGGTTAACAATAAGCCCCCATATAGCTTCCTTTATGGTAAGCTTTTGTGTAACATTCCCAATTGGTTTCTATTTAAGTAGATATGTAGTTTTTCAAGAGACGGCTGTTAAAAAAACAGAACAGCTACTTAAATACTTCTTTGTTGTTTTAGGATGTATATGCCTAAATTATGCTTTCCTAAAGTTTTTTGTCGATTATCTTGGATGGTTTGCAACTCCAGCAAAAATTGTCACGACTTTCTTTGTGGTGATCTTTAGTTATACTACTCAAAAGAATTTCACTTTCAAGGCTTCAAAGTCTGGAGATCTAGAGGCTATGTAACTGCCTTTTTTTCGATTAATTCCAATTGATTATGTCAATTTGGGCTCATTTCAGGGCAAATTACTGCCATTTATGCCATTTTTGCGTTCATTTATTAGCTAAGTCATTGTGGCATGGAGATTGCTTATACTTGGATAATTAATCATTGAAAATCAATCTTTATGGCAAAAATAATAGGTATTGACTTAGGTACCACAAACAGTTGTGTATCGGTTATGGAAGGTGGCGAACCTGTAGTAATCGCTAATGACGAAGGTCGTAGAACAACCCCTTCGGTTGTCGCTTTTTTAAAAAATGGCGAGCGTAAAGTAGGAGATCCTGCAAAGCGTCAAGCCATCACGAATCCTGAAAACACTATTTCGAGTGTGAAGCGTTTTATGGGTCGTCGTTTTAATGAAGTAACAGAAGAAAAATCTCACTGGAGTTACAAAATTGTACAAGGTGAAAATGATACTGTACGTGTAGACATTGATGGTCGTATGTACACACCACAAGAAATTTCTGCAATGGTTTTACAAAAGATGAAAAAAACTGCAGAAGATTATTTAGGACAAGAAGTAACTGAAGCAGTTATTACAGTACCTGCGTACTTTAATGATGCGCAAAGACAAGCAACAAAAGAAGCTGGAGAAATTGCAGGATTGAACGTTCGCAGAATTGTGAATGAGCCCACTGCAGCTGCATTAGCTTATGGTTTAGATAAAAAGAATGTAGAGCAAAAAATTGCTGTGTTTGACTTAGGTGGTGGTACTTTCGATATTTCTATCTTGGATTTAGGAGATGGTGTATTTGAAGTTAAATCAACCAATGGTGATACGCACTTAGGTGGTGATGACTTTGATAAAGTTATCATGGACTTTTTAGCGGATGAGTTTAAAAATCAAGAAGCAATTGATTTAAGAAAAGATCCAATGGCTTTACAACGTTTAAAAGAAGCTGCAGAAAAAGCAAAAGTGGAATTAAGTTCTTCAACAGAAACTGAAATCAACTTACCTTATATCACTGCAGTAGACGGTGTTCCAAAGCACTTAGTATTAAAATTAACAAGAGCTAAATTTGAATCTTTAGCAGATAATTTATTCACTCGTTGTATTAAGCCTTGTGAAGTTGCATTGAAAGATGCAGGTTATTCTGTAGGTCAAATTGATGAAGTAATTTTAGTAGGAGGTTCTTCAAGAATTCCTAAAGTGCAAGAAATTGTAGAAAAGTTCTTTGGTAAAAAACCAAACCGTTCTGTTAACCCTGATGAAGTGGTGGCGATTGGTGCAGGTATCCAAGGTGCAGTATTAACAGGTGATGTGAAAGACGTTTTATTATTAGACGTTACTCCATTAAACTTAGGTATTGAAACAATGGGTGGTGTAATGACAACCATGATTGCCTCTAACACAACTATTCCTACCAAGAAAACGGAAGTGTATTCAACAGCTAGCGATAATCAACCAGGTGTACAAATTCATGTATTACAAGGGGAGCGTCCAATGGCAAATCAAAATAAAAGTTTAGGTATGTTTAACTTGGATGGTATACCACCAGCACCAAGAGGCGTTCCTCAAATTGAAGTAACTTTTGATATTGATGCAAACGGTATTTTAAACGTAAGCGCAAAAGATAAAGGAACTGGTAAAGAACAAAAAATCAGAATTGAAGCAGGTAGTGGTTTGACGAAGGAAGAAATTGAAAAAATGAAAGCCGAAGCAAAAGCCAACGAAGCATCTGATAAAGCTGAAAGAGAAAGAGTTGATAAATTAAACGAAGCCGATAGTTTGATTTTCCAAACAGAGAAGCAATTAAAAGAGTTTGGAGATAAAATTTCTGCAGATAAAAAAGCTCCTATTGAAACAGCATTAGCAAATTTAAAAGCGGCTCACCAAGCACAAGATGTTGCTCAAGTGAACACTTCTTTAGAAGCTATGAATGCTGCATGGACTGCTGCTAGTGAAGAAATTTACAAAGCCCAAGCCGAAGGTGCCAATGCAGGTGCTGCTCCAGGCGCAGACGCAGGTCAAGCAGGTGGAAGCAATGCAGGCGACCATGTAGAAGATGCTCAGTTTGAAGAAGTAAAATAAGCGACTCGGGTTTTAACCGATTCATTGATAAGGTTTTAATTAGAAAGCCCTCCAGTAATGGGGGGCTTTTTATATTTGAATTGTATATATAATTTATTATCATCATATATATAATTACATATATGATAATTGTCATAGATAATGATCTAAATTAATGTCTAAACTTAGACATTAATAGTTTATTTTTGTATATTACTTTAAGAACATATTCTACCCACTGTTGAATTAATCGATTATATAATAAGATTTTATGCTGTCTATAGAAAGAAAAAGAGGTTTTAAAAACAAGTTTATTGTTCAATTATCAATTTTACTAATCTTAATCACCAACTTTTGTTTTTCATTAAATGCACAAACTACTAAGACAATTAAGTCGGGTGCATTTATTGTAGACATGGGAGTTTTGCCGCAAACTGTAGGCAATTCACTTAAGCCCTATGGATTAATTTATGATTTACTTAAAAATTATCAAGTTCCTATTCTTTGGTCTATTAATCCTAATAAAGCTAAAGATGGTGTTGATTTTTCAATTGGCTCTACAAACTATTCAGGCGGACCTTTTATTATAGAAGCAGATTATAGAACTGATTCTGTAAATGCACATATTGCTGCTTGGCAAGCACTTGGAGTTGTGGGTGTGACAATAACAGCACCCGTTACAGTTCCAGTCGGCACCACTTTAATTAAAGCACCTAACTGGACTTTAGATAAACAAAATGGATCAGTGGCCGTTCCTTATTTTGTGAATGCAGGAATTCCGGATGTTGCTTATGGAGGAAGTTTAAGTACTGGATGGAAAGATCCTTCACAATTGGGTGGATGTGATGATTTATTTATTATGCCTCATGCTGATCCAGCATGGGCAACACACGGATATTTATTAGATTGGAATTTAACATACAAAGGTGGAATATGGTTAGGATGTAGTGCAGGTAGTCACTTAGAAGATATGTTTAATCCTGCAGATTTTACTAAGCAAACTAATTTCTTATCTGAGAAAAGTGGATTAGCGTCTGGAGCAGGACCTTATTCTGAAAATGCTTTAAAGCTTGCTGCCAATCATGATGATGGTACACCACCTTATACCTATGATCCTACTTTGCAAGGGGATCCAATTATGCAATTTATGGGTATCCTAGATGGTGCAGTAACTAGCGGAGCTGAAACTATTTATATTCCTTTAGCTCCTGGCTGGAGGTCAACAACTAGAGTAGGTATTTATCAAAGTAATAATACTCAAAAAATTGATACTGCATTAAAGCATAGAGCAGCTGTAATTGCTTGGGGTCAAGGTTTTGGTGATCCAAGCAGAGGAAAAGTTTTTATAGAAGCATCACATCAATTTAATAGTGGGAGTAGCTGGGGAGGATCAAGTGGAAGTGGTGGTGGAAGTGGATATGGAGGAGGAAGCGGATCTGGAGGAGGAAGTGGTAGTGGCTCCGGAGGAGGTGGTTCTTATTCTGGGCATAGTGTAGATGATGATCCTAGAATAAAATCAAATAGTTATAGCAGTGGATCTGGATCAGGAAGTAGCGGTTCTTCTTCTACTACAACAAGTTCATCCCCAACTCCAGAACAAGTAGCGGCTCAAAGAGTATTTTTTAATTTTTCATTCACTGCAGCGGTGGGTAAAGATATTGTTCCAACCATTTCTGGTTTACCACAAAATGCACAAGTATTATATTCAGGGCAAACATTGCCTTTGTCAGTTTCAGTTCCTGCTGGTGTCAATTTAAGTACTTATACTATTAAATGGTCATCAAGCGGAGGGGGAACATTTTCACCAAGTGCGACTGCTGCAAATGCAACATTCACAGCACCTGCACAAACAGGTATTTGTCAATTAAGTGTTACCATTGCGGATGCATGCGGTAGAGTATTTTTTGATTCAAAACCAGTAGATATCCAATGTCAAATGACAATCACTCCTGGAATAGGTGATCCTTGTTATGCAACACCCAATGGAGGAAGTATAGCCTTAAATGTTACCAATGGTGCAGGACCATTTGTATGGAAATATAAAAAAGTAGGTGCTGTAGATTCTGTTGCAGGATCTGGGCCCACTATTACTGGATTAAATGCAGGAACCTATGGAGTAACGGTTAAAGGAAGTAATGGAGTAGGTTGTGTTGCAACTTTCAATGCTACATTAACCGCATTAAATGCATTCTCAGTAGCAACAAATAGCAGTACAAATTTAACTTCATATGGCTCTAATGATGGTGCTGCAAGCATCACAGTTACTGGGAGTAATCCAACTTACAGTTATTTATGGAGTAATGGTGCTACCACACAAAATTTATCAGGTGTACCTGCAGGAACTTATAGTGTTACTGTTACGGATAGTAAAGGATGTAAAGCAACCTTGCCTAGTAATATTACATTAACACAACCACCAGCAATGGTAGTAACACCAACAATTACAAATGTTGATTGTTTTGGAAATAGTACAGGAGCAATTAGTATTTCAATATCCGGAGGCGCAAGTCCTTACACTTATTTATGGAATGATGGAGTAAGTACTCAAAATAGAACTAGTTTAAAATCAGGTACCTATACAGTAACTGTAACTGATGTTAATGGAGCATCTAAAGCAACTGGGTTTACTGTAACACAACCTAGTGCAGCTTTAACATTAAGCGAAACACATTCTAATTTAGCATGTTCTAATAGTGCAGCCAATGGATCCATTAGTTTAACGGTTACAGGCGGTAATTCTTCTTTTTCTTATTTATGGAATACGGGTGCAACCACGTCTTCATTATCTAATTTAAATGTAGGAACCTATACAGTTACTGTTACTGATAATAAAGGTTGTACAGATGCTAAAACTATAACCATTACGAAGCCATCTGCGATCGTGGTTAATTCTATAATTGCTAATTTAACTTGTAATAATAGTGGTGATGGAAGTGCATCCATTACTATAACGGGTGGTACCACGCCATTTACGTATAATTGGACAGGGCCAAGTGCGTATACTTCTACCTCACAAAATTTAACTAATGTAAACGCAGGTAATTATACCCTAACAGCAACTGATGCTAAAGGATGTGCTGCTACTTTGCCTATTAATATTTCACAACCTTCCGCAATTAGTGCAACCTCAAATATTACTAATGTAGATTGTTTTGGGAATACTTCAGGTTCATATAACGCAACCATTACAGGAGGAAGCGGTACCTATACTTATTCATGGAATGACGGG
Source organism: uncultured Bacteroidota bacterium (assembly GCA_903938445.1). GTDB lineage: Bacteria > Bacteroidota > Bacteroidia > Chitinophagales > Chitinophagaceae > Sediminibacterium. The sequence continues at coordinate 19,302 of CAJADG010000032.1, forward strand.
TCAAGTAGCCTGCCAAGAACCAATATGAATGCAGGAACATATACTCTAACAATATCAGATGCTAATAGCTGTAAAAAAGTATTACCGATTACAATAACACAACCATCCGCTGCTATATTATTAACTGAAACACATGCTGGTTTAGCTTGTTCAAATAGTGGCGCTACTGGAACCATTACTTTAACTGCATCTGGAGGTTCTCCTAATTATACCTATTCATGGTCAATCATTGGCGGAAGTACTTATAGTGCTACTACTAATGCAACTGTTAAGAATATAAATGCTTTAAATAATGGAACTTATAATGTAAAGGTTGCAGATAGTAAAGGTTGTGAATCAACTGCAACTGTTGAAATTACAAAGCCATCAGCTATTTCAATTTCAACAACAGTTACAAGGCCAAGTTGTTCACCATTAATTGATGGTTCCATCAGTTTGTCTGTTTCAGGTGGAACAGGAGCCTTTACCTATAATTGGGGAAGTTCAATTACTTCTCAAAATAGAACTTCATTAGGGGCAGGAACATTTGCTGTAACCGTAACCGATGCGAAGGGTTGTACAGCAACTTCAAGCTCGACACTTACTTATCAAAATCCAAATCCGGTTACACCTTCAAGTATAAAACATTAATAGAATGAAAGGATTTTTTAAATATATAGTTACTCTTTTAATATTTGTCTTGATTGGAGTTGGGGCGAAAGCTGCAACATATTATTCAATAACAAATGGTAACTGGAATTCTAATACTACTTGGTCAACAAGTTCAGGAGGCGGAGCGGTATCTTCTGGAGTATATCCTAAAGCTGGTGATATTGTTTATATAGAACGTGGATTTACAGTAACAATGAATGCAAACTCTGCTTGTTCAAATTTAAATCTAGTTAGTACTACTGCTTCAATTTTATACACTGGAGCTTTTACATTAAATGTTTCTGGTACAATTTCAATTGGTGGTGCAAGTTCTGGAATGAACTTATTAAGTGTTGATAATGGAGGTATTGTGAATGTAACTTCTAATGTTGCATTTACTGGGGGCTCTACAAGTTTTTCTTCAACAGTTAGACATCAATTGACAATTAATACAGGTGGAACAATTAATATCACAGGTAATATAACAAATGACTCTGGAAGCGGTTCAATAAGAAGCTCAAAAATTCTGAATAGTGGTAGTATAGTTTTAACAGGATCTTTGGCAGTAAATACACTTACAAATAATTCTGGATCTACATTTAACTATAATGGATCAAGTCAAACAGTTAAGGCAACTAATTATGGTAATTTAATTTTATCTGGATCAGGTACTCCAGTAATTAGCTCCACTTCAACTACAATTACTATTTCAAATGACTTTACAGTAGGTGCAGGAGTTAATTACTCTATTAGAAGAACATTTACAGTTTCTGGAAACACAAATATTAGTGGTAATATTACTTTTAATACTTCTTCTTCAAGAACAATTACTTTTAGTGGAAATGTTACATTAAATTCAGGTGCAGTTTGGAATGAATCTACTACAAATTCTTTTGTTTTTGGAGGTAATTTTGTTAATAATTCAAATACATTTTCTAATTATTCAACAAGTACACATACTTTTAATGGCGTATCAAAGACATTATCTGGGTCTAGAATAGATACAATTTCTAATTTAGTTATATCTGGAAGCATAACTCATAATAATACTATACTAGCCTCCGCTTTAACATTGAATTCAGGATCGACATTAAATATCGGTGCTTTATTTACTTCTTCAGGAACAACTTCTATTTCAGGAACCATAAATATTAATAGTTCAACAAGTACCGTTACTTTTTCAAGTGATGTTACACTTAATAGTGGTTCTGTTTGGAATGAAACTGCAGCTGCACCAATTACATTTGCAGGAAATTTTACAAACAACGCTACTACTTTTACTTCAAGCACAGGAGTCCATACTTTTAGTGGTTCAACAAAAAACTTTTCAGGAAATACTCAAACTACAATTCCCAATTTATTATTATCTGGAACGTATACTAATAATAGTAATTTATTTGTTACGACAGCATTGTCTGGTTCTGGAACAATGACTCAGGGATTAGGTAGTCAATTAAAAATCGGTGGTACATCAAGTATAAATTTATCTGCTACTGCTAATGGAAATATTGTAAATTATTCTGGTTCAAATCAAACCATACTAAGTAATACATATGCAAATCTTACATTGTCAGGTTCAGGAACAGCAACTCTTCAATCAGGTACAAATTCAGTAACAGGAATATTACTACTTTCTGGTACTGTATCAACTACTACCGTTGCAAATCTTACAATTGATACATTAAACATTTATAGTGGAACAGGTTTAACAATTCCTTCTTCATATACTTTTACAGCAGGGCTTACCAATATTGCTGGATCAATAATATTTTCTGGAACTGGAACAAAAACATTCTCTAGCGATGTTACTTTAAATAGTGGAGCTGTATGGAATGAATCTGGCATTTCAACATTTTCATTTGCTGGAAATTTCACTAACAATGCTTCTACATTTACCACTAATACTGGAGTGCATACTTTTACAGGCGTAGGTAAAAACTTTTCTGGAAATTCAATAATTGCTATACCAAATTTAACTTTTGGAACTGGTTCTTCTTACACAAATAATGCAACAATTGATGTAAGCACTGCATTGTCTGCAACTACAATAACTCAATCTGCTATTGCAGTATTAAAAATAGGAGGCACAAGTTCATTCACTACTTTATCTGCTTCTACTACTGGCAACACAATAGAGTATTATGGCTCCAATCAAACGGTATATTCAACTGCATATTCTTTCTTGACTTTATCTGGTACAGCTACAAAAACAATCAATTCAGGAACTAGTATTGGAGCTACATTGAATCTTGCTCCAGTAGGTAGTTCAACAAAATTAATGATTGGAACGGAGTTGAATATAACAACTAATGCATTAATTCTTGGCGGTACAACAATAGCAATGGGGACTTATGGATCTACTACTGCAAATAAAACAAATAAGTTGGATACTTATTTTACTTCAAGTACTGGATATTTAACTGTAAGTACAGGATCTGTAGGTTTTGTCAGTGTTGACAATTCAACAATTACTGCATCAACTACCTCAGTGGTCGCAAATGGTACATCAACTGCTACTATAACTGTAACATTGCTTGATGTTAATTCTAATCCAGTAGCTAATAAAGTGGTAAGTATTTCTGGGAATGGGTCTTCAATAATTTCAACTACAGGTGGTACTTATACTGGAACATCTAATTCAAGTGGAGTGGTAGTTTTTAACGTTAAAGACAATATTTCTGAAAGCGTAACCTATACAGTGGTTGGAGATGGATTAACTTTAAAAGCAAAGCAGACCGTATTATTTACTGCTGGAGGTATTGATCATTTTTCAATTTCAAGTATTGGAATTAATCAAACAGCTGGAACTCCTATAAATGGACTAACGTTTACTGCGTTAGATATAAATAATAATACAGTGACCAGTTTTAATAGTACGGTCTCCTTTAGTGGAACGGCTGGTATTACTGGAAATTCTGGAACTTTCTATAATGGTGTTTTAACGAATGTATCTATTATACCCTTAAATGCAGGAACTGGAAAAACATTTATCATAACGGATGTATCTTCCGCAAAAACTGGTACTGCTTCATTTACTGTCGCTGTTGGAACAGTTAGTTTAAGCAGATCCACCATTGCAGCAAATACAACCACAGTATTACCAGATGGTACTTCAAAAGCAATTATTACAGTAACCTTAAAAGATAGTTATGATAATCTTGTTTCAGGTTCTTTGGTTACATTAAATCAAGAAGTTGGAGGATCATCTGTTATAAGTCCAACAAGTGTAACTAGTGATGTTAATGGTGTTGCAGTTTTTAATGTTTCAGATAATACAACAGAAACAATTACCTATACACCAAATATTTCAACAGCTGCAGTTACCATTGGAGATATGATTAATACGATCAATATTGATTTTACTGCTGGAGCTGCTAATGCTGTTAATACAACTTTTACAACGTCTGCAACTACATTAATTGCTAATGGTACAAGTACCCAAACATTAACTATAGTTACAAAAGATGTAGATGGAAATAGTTTAGTAATAGGAGGTTCTACAATTGTTGTTAGTAAGGTTTCAGGTACTGGATCTATTGGTACAGTCACTGATAATAATAATGGTACTTATTCAGTTGTGATTACATCCCCAGCTCTTACTGGTTCTGGTGTTTTTGTTGCTACATTAAATGGAATTGAAATTAAAAGTGGTACATCTTCTCAAACCCAAATCACCCTAAACTATATTCCCGGGCCTGCCACACAATTATCATTTACAACACAACCAAGTTCAAGTACAGTTGCAGGTGTGTCATTTGCCACTCAGCCAGTCATTACAATTGTAGATGCAAATGGAAATACTATTACTTCTGGCTCAGATGCAACCGCCGTTGTCACTTTGAATTTATCTACTGGTACTGGAACATTAGCCGGTACTTTAACAATGTCTGCAATAGCAGGTGTTGCTGATTTTTCTGGAAAGGGACTTAATATTAACTATACAGGTAATGACAAGGTTTTAACTGCAAGTGCTACTTTAAATAGTATTTCAAGGAATGTTAGTTCAAGTTCTTTCTCTATCACAAATAGTACTGCTACGCAATTAGTTTTTACTAGACAACCTAGTTCCACTACAGTTGCTGGAGTTACTTTTGCGACACAACCCATTATAACAATTGAGGATACGTATGGAAATACCATTACATCAGGTTCAGATGCAACAGCAGTTGTCACTTTAAATTTATCTACCGGTACTGGAACTTTAGCAGGTACTTTAACAATGTCTGCAATAGCAGGTGTTGCTGATTTTTCTGGAAAGGGACTTAATATTAATTTTACAGGTAATGACAAGGTTTTAACTGCAAGTGCTACTTTAAATAGTATATCTAGAAATATAACTTCAAGTGCCTTTTCTATTACAAATAGCACACCTACTCAATTGGTTTTTACTAGACAACCTAGTTCCACAACAGTTGCTGGAGTTGCCTTCGCAACTCAGCCTATTGTAACAATTAAGGACGTTTATGGAAATGTGGTTACAAATTCAGGTGCAAGTATTTCCTTGTCTTTGTCTTCAGGCTCAGGTGTATTAAGTGGGACCACTACTTTAAATGCAGTAGCTGGTGTGGCAACATTTTCAAATTTAAATATCAATCTTATTGGGAATGATAAGGTATTATCAGCTTCAACTTCAGGGCTTTCAACAGTCTCTATAAATACCCCAATTTCTATTACACCTGCTGCAGCTTCTAAATTAGTTTATACTACTCAGCCTTCAGCAAGTGGAATTCAAAATACAATATTAAGCCAACAACCCATAATAGAGATTCAAGATATTTTTGGTAACAAAGTAAATAGCTCGGCTTCGGTTTCAATCAGTATTACTACAGGTTCAGGAAATTTAATAGGACAAACAAGTGTTAATGCAAGTGGGGGTGTGGTAACATTTACTGATATAGCTTTTGATACACAAGGTACAGGTAAAATAGTAACTGTTTCTTCATCAGGTTTAACATCCGCTTCAAGTAGATCCATTTCTATTTTAGCAGCAGGAGCATTTATGGTTAACGTCACTACCACTGATGTTACCTGTTCAAATTTGGGTAAAATTTATTTAGATATCACTGGTGGTGTCGCACCATTTAAATATGATTGGTCTGATATTTCTGGAGCTTTAAATATTAAAGACAGGGTAGGTATTATAGCCGGCACTTATTCAGTAACAATTACTGATGCAACGGGTGCTTCATTAAATTCTGGTTCAGTAATAATCACCGGTGATCAGACAGGTTGTACAGGCATTACTGTTTGTAAATCTGAAACTGAATCTGTTTTTTCTGCAGATCCTGATCCTAACAATACTTCTTACAATTGGACTGTAAATAATCCGAATGCACATATAACCGGTGACGGAACGGCTTCCATTAAAATTAACTGGACTGCAGTTCCAGTTGGTACCTATCAGGTTTGTGTAATTGCAAATAACTCATGTGGTACAAGTAGTCAAACATGTAAAACTGTTTATGTAAAAGAACCTGAAATTGCTTTGTTTCCTGATCCTACATGTTCGGGTTCAAATTTAAATTTACACGCTTATGGTGCAGTAAATTATGTTTGGAATGGACCCAATTCCTTCTCAAGCAACCTGGCAAATCCAATTTTATATAATGCAACTTCATCCACTGCAAACGGAACTTATACTTTAACGGCTACAGATGCAAATGGATGTGCGGCATCAGGGTCAATATCTACCAATTTTTCAGTTTCAGAATTACCTTCAATTGATGCTTCAAATGTGACTGGTGCTAATGATTGTTCATTGTTGGTTGGTTCTGGTTCAATTAATTTAACATCCATTTCTGGTGGTACTAGTCCATATTCATTTATTTGGTCAAAAGTAGGCACAGGGTCATATAGTTCAACGACTCAAAATATCGATCATTTAACGACTGGTAGTTATATGGTTTCTGTAAAAAATAAAGAAGGTTGTTCGATAACTAAATCATTTTCTGTAACTGCTTTAAGTGGACCTTCTATAGCAATAGCAAGTACTTCAGATGTTACTTGTTATAATGGATCCAATGGTAGTATCTCCGTTACTCCTACAGCAGGTACCTCACTTAATAATTCATTCAGTTATATTTGGACCAATTCAACAGGTACCTATAGTTCAACTGATCAAAATATCACAAATTTATCAGCAGGTAAATACTCAGTTGTATTAAAGGATGGAAATGATTGTAGTGTTTCCACTGAAGCAATCATTGTACAACCCACTGCGCCATTGTCTGCAGAAGCAACATTAACCAATATAAATTGTACAGGTGCTACAACAGGAGCTATAAACTTAAATGTGACTGGTGGAACCTATACGCCTTCTTATACATTTGCATGGACCAAAAGTGGACTTGCGGGTACATTTTCAACTACTCAAAATTTAACGAATTTAAGTGCAGGAACTTATTCAGTTACCATAACGGATCATACTTGTACATACGCTAATACCTATACCATCACTGAACCATCTGGTGCATTAAGTGCAACTTCGGTTGTCACTCCAATAAACTGTTATGGTGGTAATACAGGCATTATTAATTTAACTACAACTGGAGGAACCAGTCCTTATTCATATTCTTGGTCAAAATCTGGTGATGGTTCTTTTTCTGCAAATATCGAAGATTTATCTTTATTAACTGCTGGCACTTATAATGTAGTAATTACAGATAGTAAATCTTGTACACTGTCTCCAACTGGAATTGTAGTTACTCAACCAGTAAGTGCATTAAGTGTCAATACTTATTCTATTACCAATGTAAATTGTAAAGGAGGTAGTGATGGTTCAATTACTTTAAATATTACTGGAGGTACCTTAAGTTACACATATGCTTGGTCAAATGGTGCTATTACCAATACAATTAATGGATTAAATGCTGGAACTTATACAGCAACAGTATTAGATGCAAATGGTTGTTCTCTTGTTCAAAATTATAATATTACTGAACCTTCATTAGCTTTAGCAACTTCCATTTCTTCTAGCAATAATGTAACTTGTTACAATCTAAGTAATGGTTTAATAAATACAACAACTGTTGGAGGTACTACACCATATACTTATACATGGTCAAAAGTGGGTAATCCTTCTTATAGTTTTACAAATGCTAATCCACTTAATTTATCAGCAGGTACTTATAACCTTAGTGTAATTGACGCCAACGGCTGTAGTAGTTCATCAAGTGCTACTATAACACAACCCACTTCAATTAATGTTTCTGCTAATTTGACAAATATTTTGTGTAATGGTGCTAATACTGGCGCTATTAATAATACTACAACGGGAGGAACTGGACCTTATTCTTATGTTTGGAATACAGGAGATCTTACCGAAGATTTAACTGGTATCTCTGCTGGAACTTATTCAGTTACTGTTTCCGATGCAAACGCATGTTCTACCGTTCAATCTTATACCATTACACAACCTTCTGCTTTAAGCCTATCATCTACTTTTAATAATTTAACATGCTATAATAGTAATGATGGTAATATTAGCTTAACCGTAACAGGTGGACTGGCTCCTTACAACTATGCTTGGTCTGGTTCTGGTAGTTTTAGTGCTAGTACCAAGGACTTAAATGGTTTAATTGCTGGTACTTATTCTACAACCGTTACAGATGCAAACGGCTGTACAGCAGTATTGCCCTCTACCATTGTAGTATCTGCACCAACGGCAATTACTTTAGCAACTCCAACAATTACCAATATTAATTGTTTCGGACAAACTACTGGAGCTATTACATTGTCTGTTTCTGGTGGTACAGGTTCATTAACTTATTTGTGGGCTGATGGTTTAACTACACAAAATAGAACAGCATTAAAAGCGGGTAATTATAATGTTGCTATTACTGATATCAATGGATGTAATATTAACTCAGGAACAATAAATATTACACAACCATCGGCTGATTTAAATTTAACAATTGCGCCATCTAATATTAATTGTAATGGTAGTTCAAATGGCTCCATTGATGCAACATTACTAGGAGGTACTTCGCCTTATTCTTATCAATGGACAAAAACTGGTGATGGTACTTTTAATAAAACGACTCAAGATTTGAGCTTATTAAATGTTGGTACTTATAATTTAGTGGCCACTGACGCTAATAATTGTACTGTATCAGGTTCAGTAGTCATTAATCAACCTTCTGCAATTTCTTTAAGCATGACAAATACCAATTTATCATGTAATGGATCTGCAGATGGAAGTATTACTTTAACGGCTACTGGCGGTACCGCTCCATTTACTTATGCATGGACAGGACCTAATTCTTTTACTGCTACCACAAAAAATATAAGCAGTTTATCTCCTGGTATTTATACCGTTACTGTTACAGATGCCAATGGTTGTACTGCTACTTTAATTTCAGCTGCAATAACGCAACCTGCAGCAGTCACAGTTGCCGCTAGTATTATAGGTAATGTAAATTGTTATAATGGTGCTGATGGAAGTATTTCTGCCTTAGCATCTGGTGGAACGGCTCCATTTACATATAGTTGGTCTAATGGTTCAATAGGTGCTGCTCAATCAAGCTTAGCTGCAGGTATTTATAAAGTAATTGTGGTAGATGCCAATGGTTGTACTGCGAAAGATTCTTTAACAATTACACAACCTTCACAACCTATTAAATTGTATGGTACAGTAACTGATACACGTGCTTGTGCAGGAACTCCTTCAGGTAAAATTGATGTTACTGTTGAAAATGCAACAGGTACTTTAACTTATGCATGGACTGGCCCAACTACTATTGGTAATATTAAATCTCCAACGGGCTTAGCTGCTGGTGATTATGCATTAACAGTTTCAAATGCTTTAGGATGTACAGCAACTCTTAATAAAACAGTGGGTACCTCTGCCATATTAGTTGCATCTGTTTCCACTGTAGATAAAACATGTGCTATAAATCCAGATGGTTCCGCATACGCTGTAGCAACAGGCGGTGTAGCACCTTATAAATATGCATGGGCTTCCGGTGATACAACTCAAAAGATTAAAGGATTAAATGTTGGCACATTCACTGTAAATGTTACTGATGCCAATGGTTGTCAATCAAGTGCATCTGGCACAGTTGGTTCTCCAGTTTGTGATGTTCCTATTGCAGTTCCGGATTTTTATGTTGCTACAAATGGTGGTACAATCAGTAATACCATTTCAACAAATGACGTAGATACTTTATTTGCTGCAGCGGATCTTAACTATCAATTATTAAGTGTTCCATCTACCGAACAAGGAACCATTACTGCTAATTTAGACGGTAGTTTTGTTTTCACGCCAACTCCTTTATATAACGGTAAGGTTCAAATGACTTATTTGCTTACTAATCCACTAGGTTTAAGTTCAAGAACGACCATTAATATTTATGTTGCACATATTACGATTACAGATACCGTTGTAAATTCTGATTGTACAAAAGGAGGATCTATTAACTTAGCACCTTCGGGTGGATTCCCTGGATATAAATATGCTTGGACAGGCCCAGGTAATTTTGTTTCTACAAGTCAAAATGTAAGTGCTTTGTCACCTGGTACATATCAGGTTTCTATCACTGACTCGGTAGGGGCTAATGTTACTCAATCATATGTTATCACAGATAATTGTGCTCCAGGAATATCTTCGATCTATTTAAGTGGTACCAATTCATTTACCTATAATGCTTCTGCACAAGCTCCTCAAACGTATACAGCACACGGATCAACAGGTGCAGTAACAATAGTTTATTCAGGAGTGGGTTCAACTACATATGCTACTAGTACTACTAAGCCAAAACTTCCTGGTAAATATAAAGCGGTCGCTACATTAGCTGCTGATGCCAATAATGCAAGTGCCACTTCGGTTGATTTTGAATTTACTATTGATAAAGCTCCTTTAACAGTTTCGGCTGGTAATCAAACAGTATATTTTGGTGATCCAATTACTACCATTTTAAAAGCGGGTACTTTTTCAATTACTGGATTTGTGGGTACAGATGATGTTTCAGTTATTTCTGGAACAGTTTCTTATACTACTAATTATACAACTACAACCAATGTGTCTGCAACAGGTATTACGATAACTCCTGTTGTAACTGGTTTGTCTGCTTTGAATTATTCTTTCTTACCAGCTAGTGGTATTATAACCATTAAATCAGCTTCTACTGCAAGGCCATTGCCTCCAACAGTAAATAATGCTAATTATATTTTTGGTAGTACTACCATACCTAAAAAATTAAGTAGTCTGGTAGTTTCAAAACCTATCGGTGCAGTACCTGCTTGGTGTAATGTGGATTCTTCAACCTGTGATACGGTTGCCCCAGCTATGCCAATTATTATTGGTAAATACATTTATGCACTTAAATCATTAGATACTACCAATGGTTTATTGAGTGCAACTTATACATACGATACAGTAATTATCAGACCTAATATTCCAACGGTAAAAGATTCTACATATGTTTTAGGATTACTTACAAATCCTGCAAACATTTCATTACAAGTAACAGGAATGACAGGTAATACTATTAATTACTTTATTACTTCAGTGAAACAATCGACTGTTCCAAAATTACCAACTGCAGTTGGTGTATTTAGATATACTGCTTCGCAAATTGTTAATGCAATAGAAAGTGATACAGTTGGTTTTAATGTAACCATGCTTAATGTTAATGACTTAATTCATTTAAGAAAAATAGTAGATACTGGAGTTTTACAATCTAATTCTACCTTTAATTATCCATTTACTTTAGTGGTAACCAATTTGACAAAATATCCTTTCACAAATATTATCGTGACAGATAATTTACATAATTCAGTTCCTATCACAAGTGACTTTAGTATTGTAAAAAATAGTGCAAATGGTGGTTTAATAGCTAACCCATTATTTAATGGAAGTAATGATATAAATGTAACAAATAACACAAGCACGCTTGCTCCATTTGCTAAGGATACTGCTAAGTTTACGCTTAATTTGATTCCTAAAGGTTATAATGGTTCATTAAATAACATTGCATATGTAAAAGCAGATACTAAATGGGGAACCATTACGATGCAGTCATCTAGTGAAACAAAAGCAAATGAAACCACTAAGAGTCCTACCACTTATTTAGTAAAAGATTTAAAAATTTATATACCAGAAGGTTTCTCTCCAAACCATGATGGTGTCAATGATAAGTTCGTCATTATAAAACCTTACAATATTACTTTAGACTTAGAAGTGTTTAATAGATGGGGTAATGTAGTTTACAAGAACAGTAGCTATAATAATGAATGGGACGGTAAAGGAACCGGCAATTTCATAGGACAAGATTTAATTGATGGAGGATATTATTATTCACTTAGGGCAGTGGATGATAAAGGAAAAGTTGAAGTGTTTAAAGGATTTATAATTATTCAGAGATAGATGAAAAGATATATTTATATACTAATAATGTTGTTTTTAGTTCTTTCAAAAGAAAAGAGCTACGGGCAGTCAATGCCTATGTATTCACAATACATGTACAACATGACCAATATTAATCCGGCTTATGCTGGTAATAGGGGTGTTCCAAGTGTGGCCTTTATTTGGAGAGAACAATGGGCTGGTTTACCTGGGGCTCCTTCTACCAAGTCAATTACCTTAGATTTACCATCTGAAAATAAAAAAGTAGGTTTTGGTATTCAATTGTTTGATGATAGATACGTTAATGTTATTCGAAGAACAGGTGTTAATTTGTATTATAATTTAAAAATACCTGTATCAGACCATGGTGTACTTAGTTTAGGTTTAAAAGGCGGTTTTTATAATGACCTTAAAACTTTAACTAATGTAGATTTAGGACTTATTAATGCATATGATGCAGCATACGCAACCAATTTTAATAAAATTGTTCCTTTGGCGGGGGCTGGTATATATTACAATGACGATCATTTTTATGCAGGATTTTCTGCTCCCGATGTAATTACCTTTTCTAAAGTTCAAAGCTATAAATCCGACTCAAGTTTATATCAAGTAAATGAGTTGCATTACTTTTTTACAACAGGATATTCTTTCGATATAAATGAGGATGTACAACTTAAGCCTTCCTTATTATTAAAAATGGTTAGTGGTGCTCCTTTCCAAACTGATTTTAATTTGAATTTATGGTTAAAGAATACAGTTGGTGTTGGTGCTTCTTACAGAACCGGAGAGTCTGTTTTAGGAATGGCCGAAGTACAAGTGAGTCCTCAGTTTAGAGTAGGCTATGCCTATGATATGCCATTCAAAACTCCTAATACAAGTGAATTGTTTATGAGACTTGAATTTGGGCATCTTTTCCCTAATACTAAAAACTACAAGATTTACTAGGTATGAATAATCAAAAAATCAAAGCTGCTATATTTTGGGTTTTAGTAATTTCAATTGCTAGCACTAATTACTTATTTGCACAAACTAATTCTAATCAACTTTTAGTAAGGGATTCTTTAGATTATAAAGACAATAAAATTACTATTAATACAACTCAAAATGAGTTTAGCCCAATTCCATATAAAGGGGGATTATTATACATTTCAAAAAAATCTGCAATTGGTAAAGGCAATTTGTATAATCGAGTGTATTGGACTGCCAATCCCAAGTTTAAAATCAGTGACAGTTTAAATAATATAGATAGTTCAAAATTCATCAAACTTAGTAAATTCGAAAAGTCTGATGATTTTACTGCTCCAACAAGTAACGATAATGATATTCTAGTAAATTATACAAGAATTAAAAATAAATTCAATAATGTTGAACAGGAGTTTATAGGTTTTTCATCTGAACAAGCTTTTGCATATGATGATAGTGCCAAACTAATTGTATATGCCAAAAAGAGAAAAATGATATTGGGTGGAATTGCACATTGGGAACTTTGGCAAGCAAATTTGATACTTGGAAAATTAAAAAATAAACATAGAATCAATTTTGACGATAATGCTGCTGATTATTTGTATCCATTTATTGATCATAATGATGGCAAATTATATTTTGCTAGTAATAAAAAAGACGGAAAAGGTGGTTATGATTTATACTATGTAAATAAAGATGGTAATAATTTCGGTACGCATCCTATCGCCTTGAATGAAATTAATTCCATAAATGATGATATCGCAATTTTTAAAAATGCGGATGTTATTTATTTTAGTTCCAATAGAGTTGGCGGATTAGGTGGATTTGATATTTATAACTATGATCAAAATAAAACGGTTACTAATTTAGGTTATCCATTAAATACTTCGCAAGATGAGGTTAGTCTTCAAAAAATTAATAATGATTATTATTTAACTACAAATCGGAACGGAAATTTCGACATATTTAGTGCTAATTATTTACCAGTAAAATATAACATTAATGGTTTATTGTTATATAAGAGTGATAGTACGATTGCCCCTAATCATAAAATGTATTATAAAGATGCGGATACGGGCTTAACTATTGATACTTTATTTTCAGACAACAATGCTAAATATTCATTTACAGGAAAGCCTAATAGAAATTACATTTTTACAACTTTAAATGGGGATAGTATAATTGAATATTATTCAATTATAACAAATGCAAATCAAAAAACCTTTGATTATATAACTACAATTGGAGGTAGAAGTCCTAAACAAAAAGCGGATTCTATTCAAGCATTATTGGCTGCCTTAGAAAAGAGAAGACTTGATAGTATTGACGCAACAGGAATTACTACCAAGTTTGTTGTTCATTTTGGATTTAATAAATATAATATTGAAAATAAAGAAAAGTATGTATTAGATTATTTATTGACAAAGCTGAAAAATTTACCTAATACTTACATTGCAATTGGAGCATTTACCGATTGTATTGGATCTGATAAATACAATTATAATCTATCTGTAAATAGAGCTAAGTCAGTATATCATTATTTGGTTAGTCATGGTTTAAATAAGAAGCAAATATTGACAAATGGTTATGCAAACAAATTTAACATTACTCCATGTATAACTAAGTCTTCTAAAAATAATATTAAAGCTCAAAGTGATAACCGTCGTGCTGAGGTAGTTTTAAGTAATGAGAAAAATCAAAATTGGGAAAGTTTAGAAAAGGCTAGAGGATCTAATTACTATAAGATTTTTAATGCAAGCTCTAAAGTTGCTACCACAATTGTATCTGAAAAGACAGTTGTACTTCTTGTTAAGGATACCATTCAAAATGTTTTACCTAAACTTATCATTAAGAAAGATACAATTGTAAAACCAGTAATAGTTGCTAAACCAACATTTAAAAAAGATACTATTGCGATAAAGGATACGATTGTAAAAAAGGTTGTTGTAACTAAACCAATCATCAAGAAAGATACAGTTGTTAAATCAGTTATAGTCGCTAAACCAACAGTTAAGAAAGATACTATTGCGAAAAAGGATACAATTGTAAACAAGGTTGTGGTCACTAAACCAATTATCAAGAAAGATACAGTTGTAAAACCAGTTATAGTTGCTAAATCAATCGTTAAAAAAGATACTATTGCGAAAAAGGATACAATTGTAAACAAGGTTGTGGCAACTAAACCAATAATCAAGAAAGATACTATTATCAAGAAAGAAAATATTGTTAAGAAAGATACAGTTGTTAAATCAGTTATAGTCGCTAAACCAGCGGTTAAAAAAGATTCAATTGTAAGTGCGCCAATAATGGTAACTCAGGCTAAACAAGCTACTAATGTAGATTTAACTAAAGAAGAGATTATTAAAGCATTGGATTCTTTAGCAAAGCTTAAAATTGAACAAGAAAGAATTGTTGCTTATTTAACTTTAAGAATTAACAATAAACCAATCGATATTTATGTAAATTCTGATAGTGTAACAATTGAATTATATGATAATGGAGTACATGATAAGGATTCTGTATCAGTTATCTATAATAACAGAATTGTAGTGGATAGACAAGAACTTAAAGTGAATCAACCCATTAAATTCAAGTTGAAAGTGGACGCTAACATGAAAAATAATGAAATGGTAATGGTTGCTGAAAATCTTGGAACGGAACCACCCAATACTGCAGTAATGTTTATTACAGAAAAATCAGGCAAACGACAACAAGTAATTTTAAATACGGATATGACTCATAACGGAGTTGTATACTTTATACGAATTGGGAAACAATAAGTTTAATTAAATATAAAAGTTTGATAACAAAAAAGCCTCCAGTTATTGGGGGCTTTTTTTGGACTGTGCATGTATATGTTGTACTTTCGCGCCTTATAATATTTGAAAATGAAGCGTATTGAAAGGCATAGAGCCATTTTAGGGGTTGATGATAAAGCTACTTTAAGTGATTTAAAGAAAGTTTATCGTAAAATTATGATGGAGTGGCATCCTGACAAGTTTCAAGACAGTGAAGAGTCTAAAAAAATGGCTGAAGAGAAGTCGACAAAACTAATTGCTTCTTACCACTTTTTAGTAAGTGTACATCCCGAAACGCATGCAGCTACCATTACAGAATATACAGCAACCATTTCAGAAGCTAGCATTCATGATTTTGAATATAAATCTGAAATATTACGTGTAGTATTCTCAGATGGTAATGAATATGAATATTATGGAGTGCCTAAAGCAATTTATGTGAAGTTGGTGAATGCTGATACTCCAGATAGATTTGCACGTAGACACATTTATGAAAATTATTTATACCGTAGTACCAGTAAGATTGTTGGAGGTGAGTAAAAATTAATGTTAGTCTAAGGTTTTGATTTTAAATGTAAATCCTTGGTTAATGCTCTTACTCTTTCCATGAAATCTTTTCCTGGGTCATTCTTGATCGTTATATATTTTGGATCCGTTTCCTTCCAGATATTTGAATGTCTAAATTTTAAATATTCTTCATGGCCAATAAGGTATTCCATTTTATACTTTGCACTCAAGTAACGAACTAATTTTGCATTTGAAATGACCTGTGCTTCTGTTAGTGGCTCTTTTTCACTTCCTATATTTTCAACTCCAATGGCACAGTAATTTAAACCAATCACATGCCTAGCAAATAGGGTGTCTGGTATAAGTTGATAAATGCTCCCCTCTCTATCAATTAAATAGTGTGATCCAACATTCAAGGCACTTACTTTTTTATTTATTTGTCTACTTTCCTCAATAGTAGGGGCGTTAAAATAGGCATGTATCGTTTGAATAGTTCCAAAACCAGTAAAATGTAATACAATCATTTTTGGATGAATAGTCGGGCTAGATGTATTAATTCCGTGTCTTGTTTTTAAATATTCAATACTTAAATCAATTCTTTCCTTTGAATAATTGATGGGTAGTTGAATGATATGGATAGAGGTATCATTTTGGGCTGAACCGCTTATTGAAATTAAGGTTGCTAGAATTATTGTAAAAAATATGGAGTGAATTGTTTTCATATTATTAAGGTAGGGATTTTTTTAGTGTACCCAAACCCTTTCAACAAATCACTTCGTGCTTTGTTGGGTTTTTTGCTTCTGATCTGTTTACAAAAGCAAGCTTTTGACACAGCTTCGAAACAAAAAACCCCGTCACTTTCGTGACAGGGTTTGTGCCCAGAACAGGAATCGAACCTGCACTACCTTGCGATAACCAGATTTTGAGTCTAGCGCGTCTACCAGTTCCGCCATCTGGGCATTATTATTCGGATAAGCAAGTTATCCAGGCGGGATGCAATATTACGTTAATGGTGGAAATCTTCCAAAATACGGTCAAGGTATTTTTTCTTGTAGTAATAGTCCTTTATTTGCAGCATTGCTTCTTGGGGAATATCATTGATAGTATTAGCTTCCAAATACGCTTTAATAGGGCTGAAAATGTCATTTTTAAGGATGTTAATTTGGTCTAATATAATTTGCTTTTGCTCCTCGGTATCTGCGTCCATCCAACCCTCATTAAGTTCCATCATTTCCATTAAAAAATCAGGGGCTAAATTGTATTTTTCATCTGGAACAATTTGGCCAGTTATTTCCAAAACATAGGGTAGAAGCTGTTCATTGTTATTCAATAAGGTAAATCCTTTATTAGCCATGGCTGATTGCTCCAAAGCAAGTTCTTGTTCCAAATCAGTGCTTTGTGCAAACTTGTCAGGATGTGATGCTCTTTGGATATTCATAAAAGCCGTTCTCAACTCATTTTTATCTGTTGAAAATGCAATTGGTAATCCAAATAATTCAAAATAGTTCATTGTTATATTTTGTATTCAATATAAAAGTAGGGAAATGCATCAAGAGGGACTTATTAAAGAAGGAAAAGTTCCCATTTATAAATGCAAATAGTAGGGTTTAAGTAATTTCACAAAGGCTTCTGTATAATTATTTTCAGCGTCTTTAATGATAAAATTACTGCGCTTAATTTCTTTCACAGAATTATTTGTCTTTTGAAACTTTTGTAAAACTCTAAATGGTTTTTGTTTTGCAGCATTAAAAATGACCACTTCTTCAACAAGTTCAATCCCTTCTTCGGCAGCTAATTTTTGCATGGTGTAGGCACGTAAAGCGGGTATTAAAACATAAAAAAATCCTTCAACTTTCAATAATCTATCAACGTTTTGTATGAGTTCTTTCCAAGGAAGGGCAGTGCTATGCGATGCTAGGTTTTTATGTGTATTGGGGGATTTCAAATCACCTTCAAAAAATGGAGGATTGGAAATAATACAATCAAATAATTTTTTAACTGATTTCTCGGTTGTATTAAAATTTTGAATGGATATATTTTCTACAATAATATTTTCTTTCCAAGGGCTTGCTTCAATATTTTTAATCGCTTCTTTAACAGCTTCCGGTTCAATCTCTACAGCTGTAATTTTTGCAGAAGAATTTTTTGCAGAAGAAATATTTAATGAGGATAATGTTTCAGGGGTTGAAAACTTTGCCTGAGCAACCATTAAACTTAATAATCCTGTACCTGTTCCAATATCTAAAATGGTACTAGCATTTAAAATAGGTTCATCAGCAGCGAGCCAAGCACCCAACAAACATGCATCCGTACATACTTTCATGGCAGTATGCTCCTGATGAACCGTAAATTGTTTAAATTGAAAATAAGTGTTGGCCATTTGCATCCGGTATAAAAAAGGAATTTAAAAGATTGTAAAAATACAAAAGGCAACCTAAATGATTGCCTTTTGTACTATTTTGTAAAATCAAATTTATTCTTGTGTTAAACCTGCTCTTAAATATTCTTTATTTAAACGAGCAATATTTGCGATAGAGATTTCTTTTGGACAAGCTGCTTCACAAGCACCAGTGTTGGTACAAGATCCGAATCCTTCTTTATCCATTTGAGCCACCATATTTAAAACACGAGATTTTCTTTCTGGTTCCCCTTGAGGTAATTGCGCTAAGTGAGAAACTTTTGCACTTAAGAACAACATTGCAGAACTGTTTTTACAAGCTGCAACACAAGCACCACAACCAATACACATTGCCGCTGCAAAAGCTGCATCAGCATCATCCTTATTAATGGGTAAACTGTTTCCATCTACTGCATTACCTGTATTTACACTTACATAACCACCCGCTTGAATGATTCTATCAAATGCCCCTCTGTCCACTGTTAAGTCTTTTACAATAGGGAAGGCGTTTGATCTCCATGGCTCAATAGTGATAGTATCTCCATCTTTAAAAGCACGCATGTGTAATTGACAAGTAGTGTTTGCTTGCCAAGGACCATGTGGTTTTCCATCAATATACAATGAACACATTCCGCAAATACCTTCGCGACAATCATGGTCAAATGCAATTGGCTCTTCGCCAGTGGTAATTAATTTTTCATTCAATACATCTAACATCTCTAAGAAAGACATTTCATCAGAGATATCATTCACATCATATTTTACAAAAGCACCTGTAGTGTTTGCGTTTTTTTGACGCCAAACTTTCAATTTTAAATTCAAATTATTGTGTGCCATATTATTAGATTAAACTGGTAGTTAAATTTGTTAAGATTATTTGTAGTTACGTTGAGAAGGTTTGATGACTTCATACTTTAATTCTTCCTTATGTAATTCCCACTCATGCTCCGCCTTCGCTTCCCATGCAGCAACATACATATAGTTTTCATCATCTCTTAATGCTTCACCATCTGGTGTTTGATATTCTTCTCTAAAGTGACCACCACAACTTTCGTTTCTATTCAAAGCATCTACACACATTAACTCACCTAATTCAATAAAGTCCGCTACACGGTTTGCTTTATCTAATTCAGGATTGTATTCATTAATTTCTCCAGGGATTCTTACATCACTCCAGAATTCTTTTTTCAATGATTGAATATCGGCAATTGCTTTTTTCAATCCTGCTTCACTTCTTGACATTCCACACTCATTCCAGATAATTTTACCTAAACGCTTGTGGAAGCTTTCAACAGATTGTTTTCCATTAATGTTTTTCAATTTTTGAATGCGTTCTGCTACTGCTTTTTCAGCTTCCTCAAATGCAGGATGTGAAGTTGGGATAGGAGTGTTGTAAATTTCATCCGCTAAATTATTTCCTAAAGTGTAAGGGATTACAAAATATCCATCCGCTAATCCTTGCATCAAAGCAGATGCCCCTAAACGGTTGGCACCGTGGTCGCTAAAGTTGGCTTCTCCTAATGCGAATAATCCAGGAATATTAGTTTGTAATTCATAATCTACCCATAAACCACCCATGGTATAGTGAACCGCAGGGTAAATACGCATAGGCACTTCGTATGGATTTTCTCCAGTGATTTTTGCGTACATATCAAATAAATTACCGTATTTCTCTTTCACTACTTCCTTACCCATTACGATAATTTCTTCCTTGCTTGCATTGTGTAAACCTTGCTTGCTCGCTTCAATTTTACCGTATCTTTCAATCGCTGCAGCATAATCTAAATAAACTGCTTGTTTTGAAGTTCCTACACCGTATCCTGCATCACATCTTTCTTTTGCAGCACGAGACGCAACGTCACGTGGTACTAAGTTTCCGAATGCTGGATAACGACGCTCTAAATAATAATCTCTTTCTTCTTCAGGAATTTCATTTGGTTTACGTGTATCACCTTTTGCTTTTGGAACCCAGATACGACCGTCGTTTCTTAATGACTCAGACATCAATGTTAATTTAGACTGATGATCACCAGAAACTGGAATACATGTAGGATGAATTTGAGTGAAACATGGGTTTGCAAAATAAGCACCTTGCTTATGCGCTTTCCATGCAGCAGTTACATTCGATCCCATTGCATTGGTTGATAAATAAAACACGTTACCATAACCACCAGTACATAATAATACTGCATATCCAAAATGTTTTTCTAATGCTCCAGTAATTAAATTACGCGCAATAATTCCTTTTGCTTTACCATCAATTTTTACCACATCCAACATCTCATGACGAGAATACATAGTTACATTTCCTAAAGCAACCTGACGCTCTAATGCTTGGTATGCACCAATCAATAATTGTTGACCAGTTTGACCAGCAGCATAAAATGTTCTTTGTACTTGTGTACCACCAAAACTACGATTACTCAATAGTCCACCGTACTCACGTGCAAATGGAACACCTTGTGCAACGCATTGGTCAATGATATTACCACTTACTTCTGCTAAACGATGAACGTTTGCTTCACGTGCACGGTAGTCACCCCCTTTAATAGTATCATAAAATAATCTAAACACACTATCACCATCATTTTGATAGTTTTTAGCCGCGTTTATACCACCTTGTGCAGCAATACTATGTGCACGACGTGGACTATCTTGAAAGCAAAATGCTTTTACTTTATATCCTAATTCTCCTAATGAAGCTGCAGCACTTGCACCAGCTAAGCCAGTACCAACCACAATCACTTCCATTTTACGTTTATTCGCAGGGTTCACTAATTTACAATGACCTTTATAGTCTACCCATTTGTCATCTAAGTTTCCTGCAGGTATTTTTGAGTTTAACATATTGAATCTTTTATCTAAAGTGTAGAATTTTGTTGGAGTTTTATTTTACTAGATTAAAATAAAAACTAATTGGCATCATTGCAAAAGCCAATGGAATCAAGATCGCAAAGCCATATCCGATTGAACTTATTAAAGCATGATATCTTTTATTATGAATACCAATTGTTTTGAAAGCACTTTGGAATCCATGTGCTAAGTGATAAGCAAGTGATCCACATGCTAACACGTATAACAACACTACTAATGGATTTTGAAATACTGCTTGCATTTCGGCATATAAATTATGATACTCAGTTCCATTTAATTCAAATGTTTTTAAACCTTGAATATTTCCAACTCCACCTAATCTACTGGGAGTCCAAAAATGGTAGATATGCATAATTAAAAACATTAAAAGTAAAGTACCTAATATGGCCATACTACGGCTATACCATTTACTTCCTTTTGAATAATTTACTGCATAACCAACCGATCTTTTACTTCTGTTTTCAAGCGTTAGCATGTACCCTTGAATAATGTGTAAAAAGATGCCAAGGAATAGGCCAATTTCTAATACACGTGGCACTACAAAACTGCCCATGAAGTGTGCAGCTTTATTAAACATTAATCCATTGTCGTTTGCCCAGATACAAGCATTTAAGCCTGCGTGAACTACTAAGAATAAGATTAAGAAAATGCCCGTGAAAGCCATTACTAATTTTTTCCCCACTGAGGATGTAAACATGTGTTTGAAGCTCATATAGTTAATGATTTAAAAATCGCTGCAAAAGTAAGCAGGAATTTAATACTAGCTATCAAACGTTTGAATGATTTTAAGCATTAATTCTAAATACCTTAACAATTTGTGCATTTATATAAGTTATTGACCTTTTGCATAAAAAAAATCAGCAAATCGGGATTTGGCCTATTTTTACTACATGATAAAAGTGTTGGGTATATTATGGAATAGCTTCAAAATGGCTTTACAGGAGCTAAAAGTCAATAAATTAAGGACTTTTCTATCTTTATTTGGAATCACCATTGGTATATTTTGTATCATCGGGGTATTGGCTACTATCGATAGTTTAAAGACAAAAATTAGCAACGATTTATCTGGATTAGGGAACAACACCATTTTTATAGACAAATGGGACTATAACGGAGGCCCAGAATATCCTTGGTGGAAGTTTGTAAAACGACCTTCCATGAAGATTAGTGAGATGGAATTTGTACAAAAAAGATCTTCATTAGCCTCTAATATCGCCTTTTTCGTTTCTACGAGTGCTACTTTTTCCTATGAAGAAAACAATTTAAAGGGAGTTAATTTATATGGAGTGACTAGTGACTTTAATAAAATCCAAGCATTTAATATTGGTATAGGAAGATATTTTAATGAAACCGATTTTAATAGAGGGGTTCCCTATGCTGTAATTGGAGATAAGGTTGCCAATGAATTATATGGAAAACCCGAAAAAGCATTGGGCAAAACCATTACTTATGGAGGAAGACGTTTGCAAGTGGTGGGTATTGTTGAAAAGCAGGGTAGTTCAATGATTGGGGGGTTTGATTATGATAAAGCGGTCATCGTAACTTATGGATATTATGCTTCCATATTTAATCCAGATCAAAACAATCCATACATTATGGTGCAAGCAAAGCCTGGTATACCTTCCAAGGCTTTGCAGGATGAATTAAATGGGATTATGCGTCAATTAAGAAAGCTAAGTCCTACTCAAGAAGATAATTTTACATGTAATGACGTTGCTCAATTTAAGGATCAAATTGAAAGCGTATTTGGCGCTATCAATAAAGGTGGATGGGCGATTGCAGGCTTGTCATTGTTAGTAGGTGCTTTTGGCGTAGCCAATATTATGTTTGTTACCGTTAGAGAAAGAACAAGTCAAATTGGTCTTAAAAAAGCAATCGGGGCAAAAAGTAGCACTATTTTATACGAATTCCTTTTAGAAAGTGCCTTTTTATGTATCATTGGAGGACTAGTTGGACTCTTCCTGGTATGGTTACTAACTGTAGCACTAGGGGCATTACTTCCTTTCCCTATATTTATTGCACCTAGTATTATTTTCCTAGCCTTAAGTATCTGTATTATTTTAGGAGTCATTTCTGGAATCATTCCAGCTTCCATTGCTGCTAAAATGAATCCAGTAGAAGCAATAAGAACAAAGTAATTGATTGAAATTTTGGTAGACTTCATGTAAACTCAGTGTTTTAATTAACTTCGCGCTGTGTCTACAAAGCCAATCACGATATTAGCAATTGAGTCCTCTTGTGACGAGACGGCGGCATCTGTAATTTTAGAGGGTAAAATACTCTCTAATTATATTGCCAACCAGGCTGTCCATGAAAAATATGGCGGCGTAGTACCCGAATTAGCAAGTCGTGCACATATGGAAAATATTGTCCCTGTTGTAGATGAGTCGCTTAAAACAGCTTTCCCTAATTTATCGCATGTTGAAAGATTAGCTCAATTAGATGCCATTGCTTTTACGCAAGCACCAGGCTTAATTGGATCCTTATTAGTGGGTGCACAATTTGCAAAATCTTTGGCACTTACCCTTGGCAAACCATTGATATCAGTACATCATATGCAAGCTCATGTGTTGGCGAATTTAATTGATGACAACCAACCAAGCTTTCCATTTTTATGTTTAACCGTAAGTGGTGGACATACACAAATTGTTCAATGCAATAGTCCTGCCGATTTAATTATTCTTGGAGAAACTATTGATGATGCAGCGGGTGAAGCTTTTGATAAAATCTCCAAAATATTAGGGTTGCCTTATCCTGGTGGCCCTGTGTTGGATAAATTAGCACAACAAGGAAATCCCAAAGCATTTGAATTTGCAAAACCACAAGTGCCTGAATTAAACTATTCCTTTAGTGGTTTAAAAACAAGTGTACTGTATTTTATACAAAAACAAGAACCAGGATTTATCGAAGCCAATTTACATGATTTATGTGCTTCCGTTCAATATACGATCGTTGAAATTTTAATGAAAAAATTAAAGAAGGCGATTCAACTAACAGGCATACGTGAAATATGTATTGCTGGAGGGGTGAGTGCCAATTCTGGGTTAAGGAATGGGGTACTAGAATTGGGAAAAAAGACACAGTCCAAAGTGTATTTGCCAAAGTTTGAATTTTGTACCGACAACGCAGCTATGATTGCAATTACAGCGCATTATAAATACTTGGCAGGGGCATTTGATGATCTTTCGGTGTCTGCGACAGCTCGTTCCAATTGGTAAGCTTAATTTGCTTAACTTTGCGTCCTCAAATTAATGTACATATATGATTAGTGCTAGAAACATTACTTTATCCTTTGGTAAAAGGGTCTTGTTTGATGAAGTGAATATTAGCTTCACCAAAGGAAACTGCTATGGTATTATTGGTGCCAATGGAGCAGGTAAGTCTACCTTTCTTAAAATATTAAGTGGTGAAATTGAACCTACAAAAGGTTCAGTAGAAATTACACCTGGAGAGCGTATGTCTTTCTTAAAGCAAAATCAATTTGAGTTTGATGAGCAAACTGTTTTGAATACGGTCATGCAGGGACACAAACGCATGTGGGATGTTATGCATGCGAAAGATGCTTTATATGCTAAGGAAGATTTTACCGAAGAAGATGGATTAAAAGCAGGAGAGTTAGAAGCTGAATTTGGTGAAATGGGTGGATACGAAGCAGAGAGTAATGCGGCTAGTTTATTAAGCGATTTAGGGGTTAAGGAAGATATGCATCAGTCCTTAATGAAGGATATTCCAAGTAACTTTAAATTGCGTGTTTTGTTAGCGCAATCCTTATTCGGTAATCCGGATATTTTATTATTGGATGAGCCTACCAATGGTTTGGATATAGAAACGATTGGCTGGCTGGAAAACTTTTTAGCAGACTACGAAAATATTGTATTGGTAGTGAGTCACGACCGTCACTTTTTAGATACGGTGTGTACACATGTTTCCGATGTGGATCGTTCCAAGATTAAAACTTTTACTGGTAACTATTCATTTTGGTATGAGTCATCTCAATTGATGGCGCGTCAAATGAGTGATAAGAATAAAAAGAACGAAGAAAAGCGTGCTGCTTTATTGGACTTCATTGCACGTTTCTCTGCCAATGCAAGTAAGAGTAAGCAAGCTACTTCTCGTAAAAAAGCTTTAGAGAAATTAACGATTGAGGAAATAGAGCCATCTAATAGAAAGTACCCTGGTATTATCTTTCAGCCATTACGCGAAGTGGGAAATCAAATATTAAATGTAGAGCGTTTACAAAAACAAGTAGACGGACGTACCTTATTTAAAGATGTTACTTTTTCAGTAAGCAAAAACGATAAGATTGCATTTTTGAGTAAGGATCCATTAGCCATTACTTACTTTTTTGAAATTATCAATGAAGCAGGTAAAGCAGATAGTGGAACTTATGAGTGGGGTACTACTATTACCAAAGCTTATTTGCCTATGGAGCATAACGAAGAATTTACCAATCCGCTTACTTTGATGGATTGGTTAAGACAATTTGTTCCATCACATGTTACCGACGCTGACGAACCATTTATTAGAGGCTTTTTAGGTAAAATGTTATTTAGCGGGGATGATGTAATGAAAAAGACCAATGTTTTAAGTGGTGGTGAAAAAGTGAGATGTATGGTTAGTAAAATGATGCTTCAAAACCCGAATGTGGTGGTATTGGATCAACCAACCAATCACTTGGACTTAGAAAGTATCCAAAGCTTTAACGAAGGCTGTCAAAACTACCCAGGTATTGTTTTAATGACTTCACATGACCATACTTTCATGCAAACCGTGGCAAATAGGGTGATTGAATTAACGCCAAAAGGGATCATTGACCGCTTAATGACCTTTGATGAATATATGGATGATAAAAGAGTACAGGAATTAAGGGCTGAAATGTATTCTTAAACAATTTGGTAACGATATAAGGCTAAGATTTTCAATGTTTTAGCAATATTTAGACCAATTTCAGCGTTTAGAATAAAAAAACTTAAAAAAAATGGGATAGTAAGGGATATTTAGTTACCTTTGCCGTCCGTAAAAAATTATTTCTCATGGCTAGAGTATGTCAGATAACAGGAAAGAAACCGATGACTGGAAACAGCGTATCGCATTCTAATATCAAAACTAAACGTCGTTTTCTTCCAAATTTGCAAAAGAAGCGTTTCTTTTATGCAGAAGAAGATCGTTGGATTACCTTAAAAGTATCTACTGATGCTTTAAGAACTATCAACAAAAATGGTTTAGGCGCAGTTGTTAAAGAATTAAGAGCAGCAGGCGAAAAAATCTAAGTAATTAAGTAATTTAAGTATAATAATATACCATCATGGCACGTAAAGGAAACAGAGTTCAAGTAATATTAGAGTGCACAGAGCATAAGACTTCTGGCATGGCTGGAACTAGCCGTTATATTACAACAAAGAACAAAAAGAACACTCCAGATCGTTTGGAGTTCAAAAAGTATAACCCAATTTTGAAAAAAGTAACTGTTCACAAAGAAATTAAATAATCATGGCAAAAGCAGCATCTAAAAACGCGAAAGTAAAGGATTTAAAGGCTTCTGCTGAAGCTAAAAACTGGACAAAAGTAATTAAAGCTATCCGTAGCCCTAAAACAGGTGCGTATACTTTTAAAGAAAATATCGTTCATAAAGATAAAGTAACAGAATTCTTAGCAGCTAAGTAATTCTAGTCTTTACATTTCGTTAAAGAAAATATTGAAAGCTTCCCAACATGGGAGGCTTTTTTTATATTCTCATCATTGCTTTTATGTAAATTCGCACTATGAGTTTTTTAGGAAAATTATTCGGGAAAAAAGAGAAAGAGACATTAGATCAAGGCTTAGAAAAAACCAAGCAAGGATTTATTGAACGTATCTCTAAAGTCATTATTGGCAAAACTTCCGTGGATGATGAAGTACTCGATCAATTAGAAGAAGCATTGATTGGTGCAGACGTAGGTGTGGATACAACCCTTGCTATTATTGATAAAATTCAAGAACGCGTTAAGAAAGATAAATACCTTTCTACTTCAGAATTAAATAATATTCTGCAAGCAGAAATTGCTAATATTTTAGTAGATGCTCCTGTGGATCAAATGGGATTTGTTCCTCCAGCAGATAAAAAGCCGTATGTCATTTTAGTAGTAGGCGTAAATGGAGTAGGCAAGACAACTACCATTGGTAAATTAGCGCATCATTATAAAGCTGCTGGCAACGAAGTGGTATTAGGTGCTGCAGATACTTTTAGAGCAGCTGCTGTTGACCAATTAACTATTTGGAGCGAAAGAGTGGGTGTGACCATTGTTAAACAAAGTATGGGTTCCGATCCAAGTGCAGTAGCCTTTGATACCATTCAATCTGCGATAGCAAAAAAAGCAGATGTAGTATTAATAGATACTGCAGGACGTTTGCATAATAAGGCACATTTAATGGATGAATTGAATAAAATTAAACGAGTTATTCAAAAGCAATTACCCGATGCACCTCATGAAGTAATGTTGGTATTAGACGGATCCACTGGTCAAAATGCATTAGAACAAGCTAAACAATTTATGGCAGTTACCAATGTAAATGCATTGGCAATTACAAAGTTAGATGGCACTGCAAAAGGCGGAGTGGTATTAGCTATCGCGCATCAATGCAAAATTCCTGTAAAATATATTGGTGTAGGTGAACAAATCAATGACCTACTTTTATTTGATAAAAATGAGTTTGTAGACTCTTTATTTAGCTTGCTTAAATAAAAATCAATAATCACCGATCATCCAATATTTTTCAGGCAACTATTTGTTAGAAAGTATATCTAACGCCAATACCTCCTTGATTTTTAAAATAGGCTTGTATGATACTAAAAGAAGGTTGCCAATCAAAACTAATATTAATTGGAGAGTTCTTTACTTTATAATCAAGCCCAATAATCCCATCAAATCCAACAGCAATATTAGAGTTGCTTGTACCTAAATTGGTTTTCTTAAATTCATCGCTCCATATTCCAAAATGACCACCATAGCCATAAAACCAGGTGAGCTGATCGACATCAGCTATGGGTGCATAAAATTCCTTAACTATAGATAAGCTAAGTCCGTCTAAAGTAACGTATCCTATGGCCTCAAAGGCTTTATTGTTTTTAGTAAATTTTTTATAAGAAATAGCGCCAGGAAACATTTTGACACCAATAGCACTTGTATAGCCTTCGGCGTATAAGTGTTGTTGTCTATTCACGGTAGTGTCTAATGTAAATTTTTGAGCAAAAGCACTTAAAGTGATAAAGCTTAAAATCAATAAGGTGGTGATATGTTTTCTATACATAACGATTGTTTGGGGGTATCACAAAATTAAGGGGATTTGCTAAAAATTGACTGTTTATTAAATGCTAAAATTTGGTTAGGTTTGTAGTATGTTAAGTTTCCAAGAATTATCTGCAGATTTCAATAAACAATTTGAAACAGCTCATTTTCCGGATAGCCCTGCATCCTTATATGAGCCAGGCGAATATTTTTTACAAATAGGTGGAAAAAGAATTCGCCCCGTGATGTGTTTATTAGGCAATGAGTTGTTTAGTGACATACATAAAGATGCTTACCAAGCTGCACGTGCCATTGAACTATTTCACAATTTTACTTTAGTTCATGACGACATGATGGATGAAGCATCCTTACGTAGGGGAATGCCAACGGTTCATACAAAATACGATGCTAATACCGCTTTATTAGTGGGAGATGTGATGTTGATTCGTGCTTATGAATTCTTACAAAATTTACAGCCTACTTATTTGCCTAAAATTTTAAAAATATTTAATCAAACTGCAAGAGAGGTTTGTGAAGGTCAGCAGTTGGATATGGATTTTTCTAAAATGCAGGACGTAACAATGGATCAGTATATCCATATGATTACATTAAAAACATCTGTGTTATTAGCAGCTAGTTTAGAGATAGGCGCAATTATAGGTGGGGCTAGTGAAAATAATTGCCAACATTTATATGAATTCGGTAAAAAAATTGGAATTGCTTTTCAAATTCAAGATGATTATTTAGATGCTTTTGGGAATGCTGCGGATTTTGGAAAGGAAGTGGGTGGTGATATCAAACAAAACAAAAAGACATTTTTGTTATTACATGCTTTGTCAGTGGCTAATCCTGAACAAAGAAAAGAATTAGATACTTTACTAGTTACTAATAATGAAGATAAGGTTGAAAAAGTACTTGCAATTTTCAACGCTTGTGGTGTTGCAAAATGGGCGGAGGATTTAAAAACTAAATATATGCAAGAAGCTTTTGAACACTTGGAATCTATTGCTGTGGTAAATGCAAGAAAGCAACCACTTATTGATTTAGCGAACTATTTAATGAACAGAAATAAATAAAAATCTCTAATGAGCTTATTCAGAAAGAAATCGATTGATAAAATTGTTCAGGATGCAGCAGCAGGGATGACTGATGGTCATAGTGCCAATGGATTAAAAAAAGAATTAGGGGTCAAGGATTTAACGTTCATGGGAATAGCAGCCGTAGTTGGTGCGGGTATATTTTCAACGATTGGAACAGCAGCATTTCATGGAGGACCAGGTATTTCATTATTATTTATTATCACTGCAGTGACTTGTGGTTTTAGTGCTTTGTGTTATGCCGAATTTGCCAGCAGAGTGCCCATTGCAGGAAGTGCTTACACTTATGCCTATGTTACCTTTGGAGAATTAATAGCATGGATTATTGGATGGGCATTAATTTTAGAATATGCCATTGGCAATATTGTAGTGGCCATAAGTTGGAGCGGTTATTTTGTAAATTTATTGGAAGGGTTTCATATTCATTTGCCTGGTTGGTTGTCCACTAACTACGAGCAAGCTGAGCAAGGTTATGCCGAAGCATTACAACATTTAAAATCGGGGGGCACGCAGGAAACATTTAGCAAATTAGCTAGAATTGGCTATGATGCCATGACCAATGCACCCCTAATTGGTGGATGGAGAGTGATATTAAATGTACCAGCTTTAATTATTGTGGTATTAATTACCATGTTGGTATATCGTGGAATAAAAGAAAGCAAAAAAAGTACCAATGCAATGGTGATTTTTAAAATTTGCATTATTATTGGTGTTATTATTTTAGGTTTCTTTTATGTGGATACTGCTAACTGGACTCCATTTATGCCCAATGGTTTTAAAGGAGTTTTAGCAGGGGTATCGGCTGTATTTTATGCTTATATTGGATTTGATGCCATTTCAACAACGGCAGAAGAATGTAAAAATCCACAACGTGATTTACCTAGAGGGATGATTTATTCTTTAATAATTTGTACCGTATTATATATTTTAATTGCGTTGGTTTTAACAGGCATGGTCAACTATACCAACTTAGCAGTAGATGATCCTTTGGCATTTGTATTTGAAAAAATTGGGATGCATAAAATAGGTTACATTATTTCCATTAGTGCAGTAGTTGCGACCACAAGTGTTTTGTTGGTTTTTCAATTAGGACAACCAAGAATTTGGATGAGCATGAGTCGTGATGGTTTATTGCCAAAGAAATTCTCTAATGTGCACCCAAAATTTGGAACCCCAGCATTTGCAACTATCATTACTGGAATATTTGTGGGTGTACCCTCATTATTTATGTCCATTAGTAGAATGACCGACTTAACAAGTATTGGTACTTTATTTGCTTTTGTATTAGTATGTTTCGGAGTATTGGTACTACCTAAATTAAGTGAAGGAACAAAACGTCAAGCATTTAGATTGCCCTATATTAATGGTCAATTCATCATACCTATTTTAGCAGCCATTTTTATTTATATTGGTCAAGGAAGAATCAAAGCTGCATTTACTACTACAGCAATAGATAGCTACCAAGAAATATTGTACTTAGTATTTGTATTTATTTTAATCATAGTAGCTTTATTTAGTTTCTTGCGAAAGTATTCAGTCATACCCATTATTGGCGCTTTGTGCTGCTTGTACTTAATGATTGAAATACCTCCAGTAAGTTGGTTGTGGTTCTTTATTTGGATGGCATTAGGTCTTGTACTTTATTCAGTTTATGGTCGAAAACATTCCAAATTAAGCGATCAATAAACATTGTCATTTACGTAAGTTTTAAAAGAGAAATTGTGAAGTATCAGATAGGGGACGAGATATTAGTTTTACACAGCAATGAGGAAGGCAGAATCATTGAAATCATGAATGATAAAATGGTAATGATTGAAGTGCGTGGTGTAAAATTTCCAGCCTATATGGATCAAATTGATTTCCCCTATTTCAAAAGGTTTACGGAGAAAAAATTATTTCCACAAAAAGCAGCTCCTCAAAAAATTTATGTTGATCAAATACCTAAAGAAAAGGTTGTCAAAAATGACAGCAAAGATGAAGAAGGTGTTTGGTTAAACATCATCCCCAAATTTAGTTTAGATGATTTTAATGATGAAGTGGTGGATAGTTTAAAAATTTTCTTATCCAATCGAAATAGAGTTAGTTATAATTTTATTTACGATCAAGCTTTTACCAACGAAAGTAATTTTTCGATTGAATCAACTATTGCTCCTTTCACTGATTTTTATATTCATGATATTGCTTTTGAAGATATCAATGATAGCCCAAGTTTTTCCATTGATTTTTCATTAACTGAACCGCATAAAAAAAAGGCGGATCATTTTGAAGCTATTGTGAAAATTAAACCCAAGCAATTATTTCAAAAAATTGAAATTTTAAAAGAAGACGATAAAGCTAATATTAGCTATCCTTTATTCGAAACTTATCCTGATAAAGAAGAAGATAATTATATAGCTATTGATATATTACGTAATGCTGGCTATAAAGTATATGATGTTTCTAAAATCAAACAAAACATACAACAAGCTCGCTCTGTGATTGATTTGCATATTGAAAAAATTATGGATAGGCATAACCATTTAAGTAATGCCGAAATTTTGCATTTTCAGTTACAAGAATTTGAAAAGTGGTTTGAATTAGCCCGACTTAATCATTTACCTTCTATGATAATTATTCATGGAGTGGGTAAAGGAAAGTTAAAGCAAGAAATACATGATTTATTAAAAGTGAAGCAGGGTGTAAAAAGCTTTATCAATCAATACTCCGATTTTTACGGTTATGGAGCAACTGAGGTTTTTTTTGAGTACTAATTGCTTTTTTAATTACTACCTTTGTTTAACTACAAACCCGAGCTATCGTGGTAAGCAATTGCCAAGGAAAGTCCGGACAGCATAGGGTAACCCACCGGTGAATAGCCGGCGTTCTCGCAAGAGGGCAGAGAAAGTGCCACAGAAAATAACTACCTCGCAAGGGGAAAAGGTGAAAACGTGAGGTAAGAGCTCACGAATAAGACAAGTAATTGTTTTATAGGGTAAACCTTGGGTGCTGTAATGCCACGTATAGGAACGCTTGAGAGCGACTCGTTCAAGTTCCAGGGTAGGCAGCAAGACTTCATCAGTAATGGTGAGGCTAGATAAATGATAGTTTAGAAACAGAATCCGGCTTATGAGGCTTGTAGTACTTTTTTATTTATTGAATTATTAAACAAGCACCTTTGGGTGCAATAGAACTGATCATGACGATAGAACAAATTAAGCGCATGAAGGACCAGGTAAGTGTCCTAAGGAGGTTTCTTTGACGTTGACAATCGTATACAAAAAGTAGATCAGGACAAACAAATGTCTTTGTCTCCCGGTTTTTGGGATGACAATACCCGTGCTACGGGCATCATGAAAGAAATAAAATTGAATGAATATTGGATTCATCTTTTTCAAAATGTGGAATCCAGTGTAGAGGATTTTGCCGTATTATTTGAATTCTGGAAAGGGGGTGATGCCACAGAACAAGAAACCAAAGAGTCATTTGATAAAGCGGTTTCATTCATTGAAGACGCTGAATTTAAAAGTACACTTAATAAGCCCGAAGACGAGCTTCCTGCAATTATGCAAATCAATCCAGGGGCTGGCGGAACCGAGAGTCAGGATTGGGCCGAAATGCTATTAAGAATGTATAGTATGTATGGAGATAAACAAGGATGGACAGTAACTTCTTTAGATTATCAGGAAGGAGATGGCGCTGGAATTAAATCAGCAACTATTCAGTTTGATGGACCTTTTGCCTATGGATTTTTAAAAGCAGAATCTGGTGTACATCGTTTAGTAAGAATTTCACCTTTTGATAGTAATGCACGTAGACATACCAGTTTTGCATCAGTGTATGTATATCCTTTAATTGATGACAGTATTGAAATTACAGTAAGCCCAGCAGATATTGAATGGGAGTTTTATCGTAGTGGTGGTAAGGGTGGACAAAACGTAAATAAGGTAGAAACAGCCGTGCGTTTAAAACATATTCCATCTGGTATTATTGTTGAGTGTCAACAATCTAGAACACAGGGAGAGAATCGTGAAATTGCCATGAAGATGTTAAAGAGCAGATTGTATGAGGAAGAGATGCGCAAAAAACAAGAAGCATTAAATGCGACTAACTCAACCAAGAAAAAAATAGAGTGGGGCAGTCAAATTCGATCTTATGTTTTTCATCCTTATAAAATGATTAAGGATCATCGAACTGATTATGAAGTAGGAAATGTAGGCCCTGTAATGGATGGAGAAATTGATGGCTTTATAAAAGCATATTTAATGTCGGAAAAAGAGGTTTAGTCCTTAGGAGAAAGAATCTCAAACTTGCTTTTTGGTCTTAAATCTTCCTGCCATTTAAACCCTTTAATACGCATATCCTCTTTGGGTGTCTGTCCTAATGGAGACATTTTACCAACCATTTGATTCACGAATTTTACTTTTGCCACTTCATTGTCTTCAAAATCAATTTCAATGGATTGTGCAGACGTATGATTGATGCCGATAAATTTCTTTTTATCATCTAAAGCAAAATAAATATTTTCTGCTGCTCCTTTAGTTTTCATTTTAGTTAAACTCCCATCATTAAACCAGGCTGATAATCTATTTCCTTTTAATTGATTATAGTAATTAGTGGTATCCACTCGATTAATGGCAAATGCGTTATTAAAAACAGATAGTTGCTCTGGTTTTTTATTATTTACAAACATATAAACAGTATCGCCTGTGATTTGATTGCTGTTGGACCAAATGATTGGATTATTAAACAATCTAATAGTTGAATCACTTAAAGCATAAAATAAACTATCGCATTTAGCTTGTAGTGAATCTGAATATATTTTTACATGATGAAATGCTTCAAAGTATTTATTGAGTGTAGTGTCATTTGTTTTCCCTGCACTATCCCTTGCACTTTTAAACGACCTTGTTAAATCAGTCACTTTAGCTGAATATAATGTGTCAGCAGTAATATATAGGGTGTCTCTTTTTTGTTTAATGAACAGAGTAGGTAATTCAGTAGCTAATAAAATATCTTTTTTTCTATTTGTTTTAATATTGTTAGCCATTAAATCGAAACTTAAACTGTCCTTTGATCGATATACTGCATTACCCCTAAATTCACCTAAACCCAATGAGTCATCAATGGCCATTTCGTCAGCAATAAAGGTGTAAGTACTATCATCAATAGAGGAGCGTTCATATAAATATCCTTTGCGAGTTCCTGTATTATAATTCCCATTCTTAGTTCGAATAATTCTTGATTTTGAAATTATTTTAGTGGGACTAATGAAATTAGATAATTGAGAATAAGTATTATATTCTAATGTGTCCGTAGTGATATGACTTTCTGGATCTTTTAATTCCACCTTTTTTCTAAAAATAACATCTCTTGTAATACCATAATAATAACCTTCGGTGCTGGTTAATATTGTTTTATTTCTTACAAGTTTACCCCCTTTTTTAAAGTTTCCAATTTTTACGGAAACATCATAATCTAAAGAGTCGGTTGTTAAAATTCCTTTTCCATCTGTGAGTTTAACATGCTTTCTTAAAAATGCCTTTTTGGTATTTCCTAAATACTTTAAATAATCAGCATAGGTTTGAACACTGTCTGCATCATTGATATGTACATTGCCAAATCCTTCAAGTTGATTTAAAGTAGTATTTAAAATTAAACTGTCTCCAAAAAGTAAAGTTTTCCCTTGTTTGATTTTAACATGTCCAACTAAAATGAGATAGTCCATACTATCTTTCTTTTTTACATTGTAGGTTTCTGCAGATAAAAATTCAATTAATTTACTATTGCTATCAATGGGGGCATTCGTTCCACCTAATTGATTTTGCGCATTTAATTTAAATGTTAGGCAACAAAGGAGTAAAAGAGATATACCTAGCTTCTTCATTAATTAACGGTGTCGGCTAAAGGCTTGGTTAATGGAGTAGTTTTATCTTTTTTTCCAAATACAGAAACATTGATATATCGTTTAGGGTGTGTTTTAACATCATCCACTAAAGTATTTACACTTTTAATCGTATTCTGTAATTGATTGTAAATGGCGGGGTCAGATAATAATTTGCTAGCAGTACCATTTCCAGTATTGATTGCGTGTAAGGTAATTGATAACTCATTCACTGCAGACTGAATACCTGTAATGGTTTTATACAAGTCTGCATCTTTAATTTGCTTAGTAGTGCTATCTAAGTTTGAAACGATATCATTAATCTTTTTATTATTCTCATTTAGATTCTTCGTGAAACTATTTAAATTATTGGCGGTTTGTGCAATAGATCCATTTTGTTTTTGTAACATAGATTCAATGGATTCCATGGACTTATTTAAATTTTCAGTAGTTGTCGCCAGATTTTTTATGATCACTTCAAGATTAGCTTTATTGTTTTCATTTAACACTAGATTGATATTTACTAAAACTTTTTGTAGCTCATTAATAGTTTGCTTTGTTTGTTCACCCAATGGAGAAAGGGTATTCATTAAGTCTCCTAATAAACTAGCAGCAGGAGCGGTTTTAATAGTGTCTTCTGATTTTAAGAAAACTTTAGAATCGCCTAAAACAATACTTATACTATTGGTGCCTAATGGGTTGTCTTGAATAGTTGCCACAGAATTATTTGGAATAGTGTAGGGATTATTTAATTTAATGGAAACAATGATTTGAGATAGGTCAGCTGATTTATTTTCAATATCAAAAACAGATCCTATTTGAAACCCATTTACAAATACAGGATTTGATACAATTAAACCTTTAGTATCGGTATACTTTGCATATATAAAGTTGCCAGACTTGAAAATAGTCTTGCCTCTTAAAAAATTAAATCCTAAAATAATTAAAGTAATTGCAATGATAGTTAAAGCGCCTACTTTGGTTTCGTTACTTACCTTCATCTTGTTTGTTGTTAGCTACTTACACAAATTTACCTAAAATAATTGGCTAATTGGTATTGGACTTTTTTTGATTCTCTAATGAATTCTTATATCTTAAAAGTGATTTAGTAATTACCTCACATATTTGATTTTGGCCTTCCTCACTATTTAAATAATCTTCATCTTCTGGGTTGGAAATAAAACCAGTTTCAATTAAAACTGCAGGCATTTGTACTGCAGCCAATACCCAAATACCTTTTTGTCTTTGTTTTGCTTCTCTGCTTATTCTTCCAGAGTTTTTAAATTCTTCTTCAATCGTTAATGCCAAACTTGCGGCTCGTTGAAAATATTGTTGTGTCAATAAGCTGGTCATCATTGATCTTGTAGGATCTGCAGCATTTAACTCATTAATTTGACGTTCCGAAACAGAGTCCAATTTTTCCACTATATCATCTACCGCTTCGTTGGCCATCTCTTTACGCTGATCCGACTTAACAACATTATAAATAAAGGTTTCAGTTCCCCTTGCTGTACTTGGAGTGTAGGTAATTTTATATAGTGGGACTTCCACCGAAACCTTACGCTTTTTACCGTTTTTCTTAACTGTATGCGTTTTGGTAGTATGTCCAATTATTTCTCTACTTCTACTTGGGTCGGCTGAATTGGTATGGATACAGATAAATAAATCTCCTTTAGCGGCATTTGCAATTTTTGCTTTTTCAACCACTGAATTAAAGATATCAGTAGTCCTTGTTAGTACTACTTCGATATCAGGTAAAGATTCATGAATATATTCTGCCAATTTTGTAGATATGGCAAGAGAAACAGCCGCTTCAGTTGAGTATCTACCATTTGCTCCTGGGTCAGTACCACCGTGTCCAGGGTCAATTACGATACGTTTTAATGTTTTTGCTTGGTTTTGCGCTTTAAGGTCACCTGTTGGCACCATTAAAATCGTTAAAATACCCAAAGTAATTGCTAAAATCAGTCTATTTTGCTTCATAATCAGTTCCTTAATGCTGTTTTAGTTTATTTTTGCACCAGTGATAAATCTAGGATACAAATTTAATGTAAAATTCAGGCCTTGTATTGTAAAAATGGCATTTTTACTATTATTAACAATAGTTTTTGCCCCCTTATTACTTAATGCACAGTCTTCTAAGGGAAAAAAGGCTAAAAATGGCATTTCAACTCCTATTTTAAAGGACACAAGTTCTATAATCAAGGACACTATTCGTCCAGTTGATTCAACTAAAATTCAAACACTGAGATTGTCTAAAGATAGTCTGGATGGAATAGTAGATTATAATGCGGCAGATTCCGGGGTGATGATTATGAAGACAAAGGAGTTTTTTTTGTACGGAAATGCTAAAACAGTTTACAAAGCTTCTCAGTTAGAAGCTGCTAATATCATTTTTGATCAACAAAGTCAAAATATACGTGCATTTGGTGCAAAGGATACCTCCGGAAATCCAATGAGCAATCCAAAATTTAAAGAAGGTACAATGTCTTCCGTGAATGACTCCATCTTTTTCAATTTAAAATCAGGAAAGGGACTTACTAAGAATACAAATTTTCAACAAGGAGAAATTTTTGTGAATGCAAAGACCATGAAAAAAATTAGTAAGGATGAAGCCTTTGCTTGGAAGGCAAAGTTCACTACTTGTAATTTAGATGAACCACATTTTGCTTTTGTTACCAATAAGCTTAAGATTATTAATGACAAAGTTGGTTTGTCAGGGCCTATTTATCCTGAATTTGAAGGCGTACCCATTCCACTTGAAATTCCATTTGCCATGTTCCCATTAACCAGGGGAAGACATTCAGGTTTTATGGCACCGGCATTCTCGACGAGTGAAGATTTTGGATTAGGTTTTGAAGGGTTAGGATATTATAAGATATTAAGCGAAAATGTGGATGCTACAGTTAGAGCAAATATTTATTCTTATGGTGGATGGAGTACAAATTTAAATACAAAGTATATTAAGCGTTATAAATACTTAGGCAATTTTAATTTATCTATTCAAAATACTAGAATATTAAATCGTAATACTTCCATTTCTGAAGAGTTTACGGGCGGTAAAACATTTATGTTGAATTGGACGCATTCTATGGATAGTAGGGCTTTGCCAGGGACTAATTTTTCGGCAAATGTGAACTTTGGTAGTTCAAAATACAATACCTATTTGTTGAATAATCCTTATCAAAATTTTCAAAATCAATTGAGCTCATCTATTTCATATTCAAAGTCTTGGAATAATTTATATAATTTATCAGTCAATTTAAATCATAGTCAAAATACAAACCAAAGAACAGTAAATTTAAGTTTACCTAATATCAACTTTAATGCACTAACAATTTATCCATTTCAAAAGAAAGATCAAATTGGAGCAGGTAAATGGTATGAAAAAATTGGTATTGGCTACAATGGGTCATTTCAAAATCAGTTAAGTTTTTATGATTCAAGTATCAACATAAATAAGTTATTGGATACCATGCAATGGGGGGCAACCCATAGTATCCCCATTACTTTATCCTTGCCAAGTATGGGGCCTATAACTATTTCGCCTTCTATTGGATTTGAAGATAAATGGTTTGGACAGTCAAGTACTTTAAGTTGGAACTCAAAATTAAAAAAAGTTGATACTACCATTACACGAGGTTTTTATAATGCTGCGCATGTAACTTTTGGAGTCGGTACTGCAAGTAGAATTTTTGGTACCTATAAAGTAAAGGGTGATTATGTGGAAGCTATTAGACATGAAATTAGACCAACCTTAAGTTTTAATTTCACTCCCGATTTAGCATCATCATATCACTACACTTCACAAGTAGATTCAACAGGGAGAAGATATCGTTTCTCAAAGTTTGATAATATAGGAATGGGAGGTGCTTATTCCGAGGGTACTTTTGGTGGATTAGGGTTTGGAATCGACAATTTATTGGAAATGAAAGTTAAAGATAAAGGAGATACAACTGGCACAACTTTCAAAAAGGTAAAATTGATCGAAGGATTTGGTTTTACATCTAACTATAACTTTTTAGCAGATAGTTTTAAATTAGGTAATTTTAATTTTTATGCCAGAACATTATTATTCAATACCGTTAACATAAGTTCTTCCTTTAGTCTTGATCCCTATGCAACAGATAAGCAAGGATACCGTGTAAATAGATTAGATTTTGATCCATCAAAACTGAAATTTGGAAATATTACGAATGGAGGGGTTTCATTCTCAACTTCCTTTAAAAGTAAATCCACTAAAGAAGATGCTTCAAAGAAAAAAAATGAAGTGCCTGTTGATCCTTTCATGACACCCGAGGAGCAACAAAGACAATTACAATACGTAAGAGCAAATCCTGCTGAATTTACAGACTTTAATATACCATGGACTTTAACGGTTTCCTATTCATTTAATTTTACAAGAGTGTTAAAATCAGATTTTTCTGGCTACAAAATACAAACCTATAATTCACTTAATTTTAATGGTGATTTTAGTTTAACCCCAAAATGGAAAATAGGAGGTACTGGTTATGTTGATGTCGCAAAAGCTAGTATTCAACAAATGAGTATGTTTATAACACGTGAAATGCACTGTTGGCAATTGGCAATTAATGTTACTCCCATCGGGTTGTATAAATCCTTTAGTATTACTGTAAATCCTAAGTCAGGTATCTTAAGAGATTTGAAAATTAATAGGAGCCGTACTTTTTCCTCATCCAGTTACTAATTTTTTGTAAATTATTTTTCGTTGGCTAAATAATAGTTGGCCATTATATCGTACACTATTTTTTTAAGTTCATCCGATGTTTTGCCTTGAGGAAATACTGCAGGTAGAATATGCATTTCAATTTTACCAGGTTGTAGATACATAGCTGGTTTTGCAGGCAACATTTTTTTTGTATTTAATAGAATAACTGGTACAATTGGTTTTTGAGTGTCAATAGCTAATTTAAATGCACCATCATAGAAAGATTTTAATGGTGCTTCGGTAATGTTCCTTGTACCTTCTGGATAGATAAGCATATCTAATCCATGGGTTAAAACATGCTTCATTTGCTCATAACTCTCTTGTCTACTTTTTGTGCTTTTTCGGTCTACTAAAACTGTTCCATAAGAGTAGATCCAACCAAAAAGTGGAATATAGGAAAATGACTTTTTAGCTATCGTTTTATTGGCTCTTGGTAAAAATGGGAAACTCACTGGAATATCTAATAAACTATTATGATTGCAAACAACTATTGCATTCTCTAACCCATTAAAAACTTCTTTCCCTTTTACTTTAAATCGAATACCTGAAAGTAGCATAAAAAGGCCCATCCAAAGACGGGACAATTGACGATGCCATTGTGTTTTTTTAGGTTCAGGCAATAGCGGACAAATAAAGTAAAACCACATAAAAATAAACATGGTGGAAGCAAACATTAGTAATGCCCAAACTGCAAATATTCTAGCAATAATTTTTTTAAATAAATTCATAGTTCTTTATCTTTTATGGCATCCAATCAATTGGATTTTTTCCATGTTGTGTTAAATAAATATTAGTACTACTAAAATGTTTGCAACCAAAGAATCCATTGTGTGCGCTTAATGGAGAAGGATGAGCAGATTTTAGTATTTTATGTTTAGTAGCGTCAATTAAAAATTGTTTTTGTTGCGCAAAGTTACCCCATAATAAAAAAACTATATCCTTTTTTTGTTCAGAAATAATTTTAATTACATCATTGGTAAAGTCCATCCACCCAATTTTACTATGGCTTGCTGGCTCATTTGCTCTTACAGTTAATGCTGCATTTAATAATAATACTCCTTGCTTAGCCCATTTGGTTAAGTCTCCGGATGTTGGTATTGGCATACCTATATCTTTGTTTAATTCTTTATAAATATTTAATAAGGACGGGGGAATTTTAACACCCTCAGGTACCGAAAAGCTTAATCCCATTGCTTGACCTGGTTGATGGTAGGGATCTTGTCCTAAAATAACTACTTGCACTTTATCAAAAGGTGTATGATCAAAAGCATTAAAAATTAAATTACCCTTTGGAAAAATGGTACTTTTTAAAGCCTTTTCTGTTTTTAGATGGGCTGTTATTTGTGAGAAATATGATTTTTTAAAAAGTGGCGCAAGCACTTCTTTCCAACTTGCTTCAATTTTTACATCCATGATTTACCATATTTATATGCGTATCGTATGAGTCTAATAATATTGATGTTCTTTTCCATATCAATAATCAAATCTTTTCTATGAACATCATTGAAATTAGGTAAAGTAATGCTATTTAATTGAAGAAGTTTAAGTTGATTGATTGCTATTTGTCCAAAAGCTGGAATGATAGACATGTTTATGGCAAATTCTATTTTCTTACTATTGTCAAATGGAAGCAATTTAATATGAGAAAACAAATTGGATGCTTGTTCTTGATATATGTCATTGATCTTATCTATATTTTTAATTTTTGTTGCAAATGTATTAATTCCGTTTTGAGTGTCCTTGTAGGTGTCATACAAATCATTTGTCATTTGTATTAATCCCCCAAGCATATACCAACAAGCATCCATTTGCTGATTGGAAGGTTCGTTTATATAGTGCTTACACATCAAAAGTGTATGGCCTCCTTTTCTCAAAGTGATATCTAATATTTCTTCAATGGTTGTATCAGCTTCAAACTGTTTTTTTGAATCTTTTTGTGCTAGATGTGTGTTTTGCAAGGTTTTCCAATAGCTTTCTTTGCCATCCACTTCCGTTAACAATCTTTGATGGATATACACCAACACTTTTTCATTAAAACTCGAAGGGTTTGCCTTTTCAGGATGATTAAATAAATGATCTAACACATCCTCATTCATCTTATGCTCATCTATCATTTCATCATACAACACAGACATTAAAAAAAATAAAATGTTTCTTTCTTTTTCAATTTCGTTATTTAACCTACCATTTAATTTTGAAAAAGCATTTGCTACGAAATGTAATTGTATGCTTTGATATTTAGACACTTTTTCGATTAATGCATTATCAAACTTTCCATCAAATTTTTCTTCTATTCCATGTAAAAATAATTTACCCCACTTTGCTGTACCTTTCAGATTAGTGAGTGCTGAAATTACAATGCATGATATATAATAAATGAAATTAAAAAAGTACATAGGGTAGTAGCCTTTACATTAATTCTTTAAAAATAACATTAATTTCTTATTCTTTGTAAGTTGATTGATTATCAAATATTTACATAAAATATTGTATTTTAATTGTTTTAAAATCAATAATCAATTCAAGTAGTTTATTTTTAGAAAACTTTACAATAAATCTAATTTTATGAAAGAAAAAAAAGCGCTTATTTTATCATTATTTTTTTTAATATGTTTAATAG
Organism: uncultured Bacteroidota bacterium; assembly: GCA_903938445.1. Taxonomy (GTDB): domain Bacteria; phylum Bacteroidota; class Bacteroidia; order Chitinophagales; family Chitinophagaceae; genus Sediminibacterium. Next base: position 62,387 of record CAJADG010000032.1, read on the forward strand.
GGAATAGTCAGGAAGTAATTCATACCATTATTCCTTTTAAGAACAATTCATATGTTTCAAAAAATATTAAAAAAGGTATTACCACTAGAGTATATTTTTATGTTACTAAGCTTACCAATGAACAACTAAATTTGGAAGTTAAATCTAATCAAATATCAAATAGTTTTTTAGTTGATATTGACGGAAACAATATGCGTAAATTAGTTAAGATTCAAAAAGGTGATTCAATAATTGTCTTACCATTTGGGACTTTAATGAATTTAAATATCGGCTATCATTTTGTTGAAATCATTTCATCAAAAAATTTCGACACTACTCCATCAATATTTAAATCACTTATTGTAGATCATTCAATTCCTGACGCCATTCAATTTAATAAATCAAATTATATGGGAGCCGCATCTACGCATTTAAGATATACAGTTCCTGAGGATTCAGCAATTCAATGGTTTTATACAGAAGTAAAAGTCCCTGATGAAGTAAAAAATTCAGTGAATGCATATTATGAAACAAATGGTTTTCATAGTGGTTATGGAGGATTACAAATTAACAATCCAAATGAAAGAAGATTTATTTTCTCCATTTGGAGTTTATTTAAGACCGATGATCCTAAACAAATACCCAATGATTATATTGTTCATTTAAATAAAAAAGGAAACGGTGTTTTCACAGGAGACTTTGGTGATGAGGGTTCTGGAGGACATAGTCATTTAGTTTTTCCATGGAAAACAAATACAACTTATAGATTTTTATCAGGTATTACAGCATTAAAAGGGGATAGTGCAACCTATGTAGGATATTATGCTGCACCTAATGATGGCTATCAATGGCATTTGCTTTCTAAGTGGACGCAACATAAAACCGATACAAAAACTGGATTCAAACATTTATATGCTTTTGTTGAAAATTTTGGTGATAATGGGGATGATTATTTCAAAGCATATTACAGTAATCAATGGGCAATCACTTTTAATGGAAATTGGATCGAATTAACCGAGGCTAAGTTTACTACCACTGCTAATTTAAAGACTCATCAAAGATTTGACTATGGTGCAGGTGTGGAAGATGGAAAATTTTATATGTTTATGGGAGGATTTAGCAAAGTGAAAAATATCAATGCTGGTGATATCATTTCAAGACCAGCTACGGGTAAACATATTACAATAGATTTTAAGAAATTAGAGGGGTTGGAATAGCAGGGATAACCTCGCTTCGCTCGGTTATCTTTAGGGGGAGCTTACCCAAAGGCTTTTAACTAAACACGAAGCGTTTAGTTTGCTTTTTAAATACTCATCCGCTCAATCAAGCGAGCTTGTTTCGCGGCTTCGTATTTAAAAAGCCTGTCACTTTCGTGACAGGCTTTGTGATCCGGATTGGATTCGAACCAATGACCCTCATCTTAGAAGGATGACGCTCTATCCAGCTGAGCTACCGAACCAGGAGCTTCCAATTGGAGCTGCAAAATAAGGATAAAATAAGCTTAATTCAAAGAAAATTGTGGTATAAATCAATCGATTGTCATTAAATCTCTGATTACAACACTGGCAACTGTACAGCCAAACATGGCTGGCATATAACTTAAAGTGCCAATGATCGATTTTTTGGGGAATGCCTTTTCGGTAACTATAATTTTATCTTGGTCGGCTTTTTCGGGGCTGAAAACTACTTTTAACCCTTTTTTTATCCCTAAACTTTGCAATCTTTTTCTAACATACCTTGCCAAATTACATACATAGGTTTTAGAAATATCTGTAACTACAATTTGAGAAGGATCAACTTTCCCACCAGCACCCATAGAGCTCACAATACGCAATTTCATATCCAAGCATTTTTTAATTAAAAACACCTTGCTGGATAAGGTGTCGATGCAATCCACTACATAATCCCAAGGCTCCGATTCCAATAATTTAGTAGTGATTTCTTCTTTAATATACATTTCGTGAACAGTGAGATTCAAGTTTGGATTAATGTCTAATAATCTTGCAGACAATACTTTGGCTTTTGGTAAATCTACTGTAGAATGTAATGCTTGTATTTGTCTATTAATATTACTTGCATCCACTCGGTCATTATCAACAATGGTGATATTACCCACTCCAGCGCGCACTATCATTTCAGCGCAAATGGCGCCCACACCTCCCAGTCCAATAACAAGTACTTTCTTGTCCATTAATTCTTCCATGCGTTCATCTCCCAACATTAACTGAGTTCTACTCATCCAATAAGGTATCATATCGTATCTTTAAAAAGTAAAAATGAAACTACTATGCGTATTTTAAAAATAGTCCTTTTAATCTTTATAGCAAATCATTTGATGGCGCAAAATTCCATTAAAATATTGACAGAAAAAAAAGGAGTTAGTATCAGAGGCTTATCTGTACCCAATGCCAATGTAATTTGGGCGAGTGGAAGCAAAGGGACAATTGTAAAATCTATTGATGGAGGTGCAAATTTTGAATGGACACAAGTTAAAGGGTATGAAAATAGAGATTTTAGATCCATTCATGCATGGGATGATAAAGAAGCTATTATAGCTGCGATTGCAGCGCCAGCATTAGTTTTAAAAACGATTGATGGAGGTATGAATTGGAATGTAGTTACAGAAATTTTAGATTCAAATATGTTTTTAGATGCCATACATTTTAAAGATGCTGATAATGGATGGATTGTAGGAGACCCAATTGAAAATAACATTTTTCTTTTGTATACAAAGGATAGAGGGCAAAGCTGGCAGGAGGTTGGGATTGATTTTTTTAAAACCAATGTGAATGAGGGAGAGGCTTTCTTTGCATCAAGTGGAACCAATATCGCTCATACAAAAGATGCATTAATGATGGTGAGTGGTGGATTGTCAAGCAGGTTATGGATCAATGGTATTCCTACAAATATTCCTATGATACAAGGTGCAAAATCAACAGGTGCTAATAGTATTGCCATAGCTCCTGATGAAAATAAAATGATTATAGTGGGGGGAGATTTTACAAAAGATACCCTTAGAAAAAATAACTTTTTATGTTTAATAAAAAAAGTAAATAAAAATAATCAAACCGAATGGCAGCTTGCAAATAAATACCAAAATCCAAATGGATATAGATCTTGTGTTGAATTTATAGACAATAATTTGGTGATTACTTGTGGAACTTCGGGCGTAGATATTTCAAAAAATGGAGGACAAAATTGGAATTTAATTTCGAATCAAAGCTTCCATGTAGTTCAACATCAACCTAATAAAAAAGCAGTATTTTTAGCAGGTGTTGGTGGGAGGATCGGATATTTAAGCTTGGATTAAGGCCCGTGATTTACTATTGCCGAAAATCTTATTTATTTGTTTTTTATATTCTAAAGCTTAACGTAACTTAGTAAATATGAAAAAGTATCAGGCAATAATATCTTTTGACATGGATGAGGAGTTTATGACTTTGGTGCCACCGCATCGAACTTATATTAACTTTTTACTAAACAAGGGTGTAATTGATAGTTATGCCGTGAGTATGGAAACCCAAAATTCATGGATCACCATTAACGCAAATACTAAAAAAGAGGTAAAAGACATACTTGAAAAGTCGCCTTTAAGTAAATATTGGAGCTTTGAAATAGTAGAATTATTTGTGTATGATAGCCAATCTACTAGGCTTCCAGCGGTTCAATTAAATTAATTCAACTTTTTTTTGGGAGTTTACATTTTCCCCCTTATTTTTGCACTCCTCAAAAGGGAAAAGGGAGCATAGCTCAGTTGGTTCAGAGCATCTCGTTTACACCGAGAGGGTCCGCGGTTCGAGCCCGTGTGCTCCCACAGAATAATCCTCAACATTTCTTAATAGTGTGTTGAGGATTTTTGTTTTAAGTCCTTTCTTCATTTTTGAACTATTTTTGAATTATGTCTGTATTCACAACTCCCCAAAAAATTATCATTACTTGTAATAAGTGGTTAGCGCCAGCTTTAAGATCCGAAGTAATAGGTTTGGGTTTTGATGTGGATCGAGTATTTCAAACGGGTGTTGAATTAACGGGTACCGTAAATGATTGTATTCGTTTGAATTTGAATTTAAGATGTGCAAGTCAGGTAATGTATTCTTTGAAAACATTTATTTGTAATGATCCTGATGAGTTGCACCGAAATTTAGTGAATATACATTGGGAGAAGATGATTAAGCCTGATGGTTATTTTTCTGTGATTAGCAATGTTTTTAATGATACAATTTCAACCAATTTATTTGCCAACCTGCGCGTAAAGGATGCAATAGTGGATAGAATGCGTGAGGTATCGGGGAAACGACCTTCAACCGGTTCTGAATTATCTGGAGCCGTAGTATATTTATTTTGGAAAAATGAAGAAGCTGAAATTTTCTTAGATACGTCTGGTGATTCTTTGGCAAGACATGGTTATAGAAAGTTGCCTGGAAAGGCGCCCATGTTAGAGGCATTGGCTTCTGCTACCATCTTATCTACCAAATGGAATAAGTTTGGCGCATTTGTAAATCCAATGTGTGGATCGGGTACGCTTGCAATTGAGGCAGCTTTAATCGCCACTAAAAGAGCTCCTGGATTATTAAGAAGTAATTATGCCTTTATGCATTTACTTGGTTATGACAAAGCTATTTATGAAAAAGAATTAACAATTATTGAAGAGCAGGTAAGGCATCTTCCTAATTTAACAATTATTGCTTCGGATATAAGTAGAGATGCCATTAAGATTGCTAAAATAAATGCTGCTGTTGCAGGAGTGGAAGATTTAATTGATTTTCAGGTATGTGATTTCGAAGCTACTGAAATGCCTGAGCCTGAACAAGGTGCTATCGTAATGATAAATCCTGAATATGGAGAAAGATTAGGAGAGGAGCTTGAATTGGAAGCTACATACGCACGCATGGGTGATTACATGAAAAATAAATGTAAGGGCATGACTGGATATATTTTTACGGGTAATTTAGAGCTCGCTAAAAAAATACGCCTTAAGCCAAGTAGACGCATAGAATTTTTAAATGCAAAAATTGATTGCAGGCTACTTGAATATGAATTATATGCAGGCACTAAGAGAACAGATAAAAATCCTTCTTCCAATACAGATCCTAAAGATGCGGCTCAATAAATATTGCACTGTTTGCTTTCTGAAATCTCAATAATTTTAGCTGGATATTTTAACATAGAGCCTTCTCCTGTTAATATCCATAACATATTTAAGTCTTCATAATTTTCAGAGACTTTAATTAATATATCAGATCCCATGGAGCCTTTATTTCTGAATTGCTTATGAAAATATCCATTGGAAATTTTAAGGGTGTGTTCAAATTTGTGTGGACTGATCATTTTAAATTCTAAATACACGGAAATTCTTTCAATTGCTTTCATGTTGTTTAATTTAAATATGTTAATTAATAAGAAGATGTTCCACCAGTAATAAACCATCTATTTTCTGAAAATATTGCGGTTGCCATAGTTTTTGAAGGATTTTTTTCATTAAAAGGCGTCCAAACAACTGGACGTTCTCTATTGCTTGTTAAAAGTTCGTTAGATATCCAAATTGTACCATTCTCAACATCAATATTTATGTCTGAAAATGTTGTTCTATCTCCAAATGGTGTTATATATATTATTTGTCCTTCAATTCCATCTTTTAAAATATAATGTCGTCCTCTAATGCCACTTAGTTTATGTATACATTTAGACAAATCAATTTCCTCAGATTGTTCTTCCGATTTATTACTTGAAACTGTCAATTTCGATAACAAACCAGTAGTGGTTAATTTCTCAGAACCCTCTAATGGAGATGCACCTAGGCTTTCAAGTGTAGGTAATATTTGATCACCAGTATTACTTCCGCTTAAAGTTGTGATACCTAGTTTAGTTTGTATGGTTCCAGTAGTTTCATCACCTGTGTTAGTCCCAGAAGTATTGGATATAACAGCTGATTGAATATCAGTAACGTAATTTTTATTGGTACTTGCTGCGATGTCAGCAGTCGTTGCATCTGTGCCTGCGGTAATTAAACCTTTTGTATCGTAGGTAAGCTTGGTTTTTGTGGATGCAGTAATAGCAGTGTTACTTGCAACAGCGCCAATCGTATTATAGGATATAGATTTTGCAATTGACCCATTATAAGTTTCACCAGGAATGTCACCAGTACCTAAATTATTAAAACTAAGTGCATTGGATGAGGTAGATGCAATGATAATATCAGCAGTTCCATCAAAAGCAACTCCATTGATTAATTTTGTTGTTGACAATTTAGATGCAGTAGCAGCATTACCAGTAGTAGGCTGATTCCAAATGGGGACGGTACCCGTTAAAAGTGAATATGGAATTACGCCTGTTGTTAAACTACCAACAGTTGTAATTTGTATGGAACCGGCCGATGGAGCAGCACCTAAACTATTATAAGAAATAGTTTTTGCAACTGACCCGTCAAATGTTCCCCCCGGTACATCGCCAGTTCCAGTATTTGTATAAGTTAAAGAATTTGCATTTGAAGTAGGCAGTATAATGTCTGAAGTCCCATCAAATAATATACCATTAATTGTATGTGCTGTTTCAAGCTTTGTCGCAGTGCTTGCATTTCCAGTTAGGGTGCTTATGATATTTGGCGCAATAAATGAACTATTCTCACCTAATAATTTAAGACCTCCAGCTGAAATTTGTAAATTGCCTCTCACATTACTTAATACAGCAGGAGGTACGTTTTGACCTAATGTGTCACTTGCAATGGATAAGGAACCTGATGAAATAAATAAACCTTTGAATGGTTTTTCTAAAGTACCTAAGGTAGATGTTGCGCCTAATGATTCTATATTTCCACCAACGGTAACATTTTTAGAGGCAATTAAATTTCCGTTAATCTTTATATCAAAACTATCGGTTCCTTCCAATGAAATAGAAGTTACAAACTTGCCAACTTTTTGATAACCTGAAATTAGGGAATTAAAATCTACAGTGCTAATTTTACTATTTAGTGTGTCTAAATTATTTTTTAAATTATTCGTATTCAATTGAATATTATTTACATTCAACTCAATTTGTGCAGCGTTTGATTGTATACTATCTAAATTCTTTAGAATGTTATTTTTATTTTCTATCGCTTGGTTTTGAAGACTAATAACACTATTATGCAAATAGTTGGTATCGATACTTCCTGTTGAATTGGCTGAAAACAAAGCATATGGCACACTTAATAATTCTGAACTGCCAATGATTCGATAGTCGAATCCTCCGTCAGGGTCAGTTTCCGTTAATACGAAATAGGGGCCATTTGCCCAATCTATGTCTTTCATTTTCCCCATTAAAGTAGATCCTGCACCAATTTGTAAGCTAACTAATCCGTTTAAATTGGTCTGTTTTTGTTGCATTTCAATATAGACTGGTGCTCCATTATTGGTGCCCTTTAGAATGCTTATGCGCATGGATATATTTTTCAAAGACATTAGATTGTTGGATGCATCTCTAATAACAGCCTGATAACTTATTTTTTGTGGTGCTTGTGAAAAGCTGGCTAAGCTGATTAATATAAAAAGAATGCAAATGATATTTTTTTTCATTTAATTTACTTTTAAGATTTTGTAACTAGTTTCTTCGATAGCATTTCGATAAATTTTAATAATATATAAACCTGACGGAAGCCATTTTAAGGATATATTACTCGTTTCATTTTCAATTACTCCTCTTTGTATTTCTTTGCCGTTTTCGGTAATTAAACTATAACTAAGTGTTTTAAAGTTTAAGTTTTCAACTTTAAAATGTACAATATCGTTAGTGGGAATTGGGTAAATGGAAACATGCAATTTCTTATTAGTATGTATTGGGTTTATAATAATTCCATTTTGAATTCCTTCATTTGCATTAAAGAAATTACCTTTTTGAGTATATAGCACTTCACCTATACTATAGTCTACTGAACCATAATTAGAAACAATACTAAGTCCACTTGAATTATAAGTAATTTGGCTAGATAATACATTGTAAATAAGAAGCATTGGTATTAATAGAATAGTATATAATCTTATCATATGGTAAAGGTGTAATGAATTAATATTTTTATTATTACACATTTAAGACAATAACTTACACATATTGCATATTTGCTATAATCATATGACTATAATCATACATTTATTCGAGATTTGAATTTATTATCATGTTATTCATAGAAAATTAATTTGAATTTCATTTATTGGATAAATTGAAATTAAATCTGTGCACTAAATTTTGAAATAAAAAATCATGAAATCACAAAGTAGTAATTCGGAGTTGGAAAAATTAAAGCCACATATGATTGTGCAAGTTATTCAGTATATGCCTAACGCTGTAGTTAGTAAAACAATTCTGAAGCGTATTACAGGTAATGTTACATTATCTTCATTTGATGTTGGAGAAGAATTGCCTGAAAAGCTTTCGCCATATGACACCTTTGTTCAAATCATTGATGGGCAAGCCGAAGTGATTATAGATGAGAAAAAGTTCACTTTAAAATTAGGCGAGGGTATGATAATTCCTTCTCATGCACTACATCAATTTCATGCGAATGAACAATTTAAAATGATCGCTACTGTTATTAAAAGCGGTTATGAAGATTAAAAATATTATAAAAACGTAACTTTGAGAATTTACATTAAATATATGGTTAGTTTAAGGTGCAAGAATTTAGTCGTTACTAAATTAGAAAAACTAGATATTCGATTTATTAATGTCGAATTAGGCTTTGTAGACTTAGAAGAAGAATTGAGTGAGTCCCAATTATTTGATCTAGACCTTGAGTTAAAAACTGCTGGATTAGAGTTGCTTGAAAATCACAACGCTATATTAATTGAAAAAATCAAAAGTATCATAGTTGAACTCGTTCACTATGATGATTCGAATCCTCTAGTGAATTTATCGGATTATATAGCTGACAAGCTAAACCTTGATTATGGTTATTTAACCAATTTGTTTACAAAAGTAAAAGGGGAAACAATACAACAATATTATATAAAACATAAAATTGAAAAAGCGAAGGAGCTCATTTTATATGATCAAAAGTCTTTAACCGAAATTGCAGATATATTACACTATAGTTCTATAGCCCATTTCTCCAATCAATTTAAAAAAATTACTGGAGTTGCTCCATCAATATTTAAGAAAATGAAATATGAGCGAAATACAAATATTGAAAACTTATAATTATTAATACAATAAATACTGTTCTATTTCAATTCTCCAATCATTAACTTTTAACAGCTTATTTATTTGTTGAAGCCATTGTTGCAATGGTAGTTCAAATAAATTTTCTGCATTGGGGATACCCAATAATAAGGATAAATGATTTTCTCCGGAAGGGTTTGCATTGGTTGGATAGGGCATCCACTTAAAATCTTGTGGATGAATATCTCGTATTAATTTTAATAGTAAAAGTCCATTTAAAACAGCATCAAAATGATAGGGGTCTATTACTTTTATTCTAATTCCTGTAGTCAGTTGTAGGGGGTTATTAGAAATAGGTAATTTTAATATTTCAATTTTAAGATCTTCGCTTAAGATATTTTGACAAACCATTTTAATCGCATCTATATTAAACCAGTCCGCTCCAATCCATTCAAAGGAATAAGTGGTACCGCGGCCTACAGATACATTCGTTGATTCAAAAAAACACAATCCAGGATATAAAATATTGGCTTCTATATTTTGTAGTGCAGGCGAAGGGTTTGTCCATTTCACATTCCAATCGAAGAATAAATTTTCTCTATTCCAATCACTTCCATTATTATGCTTACATTTTATAATTTCTAAATCAGCATTCCATTTTTGTGTTTTATTAAAATAGTTGGCTAATTCGCCAAGTGTACATTGATGTTTTATGGGGATATTAAAGCGTCCTATAAAACTTGATACATTTTCATGAAGCATGGGACCTTCGCAATTGCTTAAGTTACCTCCCAATGGATTGGGTCGATCAAGTATAATAACTTTTTTATTGAATTTTGCTCCAGCTTCTATCCAATAAGTCATGGACCATAAGTAGGTGTAAAATCGAGTACCTGCATCAGGTATATCAAATAACAGAATGTCAATACCCTCTAAATCCTGTTCATTGGGCATAAATTTTTCTCCATATAAACTAGTAATTGAAAGGCCTGTTACATCATCGAAGCCATCCTTAATATATGCGCCATCAATAGCATTGGCTTTAATACCATGTTCAGGAGAAAAGAGTTTCACCAAATTAAATTCTGCTTTTTTTAATGCCAATCTACTTGATACTCCAATATTCGTTGTAGCTGCTTCATTGGTCAAAAATGCAATCTTTTTATCTTTCCAATTGGGACTTGATTTTAAAATGATATCGATTCCAAAAAGTATGGGCATGTTTAAAATTTAAGATGGAATAGGTGGATACTTAATCTTGCTTAAATCCAGATTCCACTTTTAAAGTTTCTAATACATTAAAAATAATGGGACATCGATCATAATGCATATAGGTGGTGAATAACCTTTTATTAAATTCCGGTACGTGAAAAGCAGGGAATTCTTTACAACCCGCAAAGCGGTGGCTGTACACACTACAGCTATTTCCAACTAGAAAATGGCAGGGTATCGCATTTACAACCATGCGACCTGATTCTCCTTTGTCTAGGTATTTTTCATCAAATTCGGCCCTTGTTTGCCCTAAGTGTGCGGATAAGTTATTGGCTTCCTCTTCGTCAATATTCACCATTAGGCTCTTGCAACAATTGCCACATTCCGTACATTCAATTTTCGGAGAAATGGCCTCTGAAAGCTCAAAAACCGCTTTATCTAGGCTTAAACTATCCAAATTCCTTAAAAAATCTTGGAATTTGAGGTTTTCCGCTTCTAATTCAATTGCTTTGTTTTTGATAAAAACAAGGTCAACGATGGGATATGTTAGATTCTTTTCGATGGGATAAAGATAATGCATAAATCCTTTTATCCACATTTGCCCTTTTTTGTACCTATTTGGATTGGAAAAGAGGCTATGCGCATTAGATTTGCAGCTAGACCAGGGCATTTTTTGCCCATAAAGTATTGATAATTATGGCAGAAGTAAAGATTGGGGCTGAATATAATGAGGACTCTATTAGGTCACTTGATTGGAAAGAACATATTAGGCTTAGACCAGGTATGTATATTGGTAAATTAGGTGATGGTACAGCACCTGATGATGGGATCTATGTTTTAATAAAAGAAGTAATAGATAACTGTATCGATGAGCATACCATGGGTTACGGTAAACAGGTTGAAATTTCTATTCAAGACAAAACGGTAACTATTCGTGACTACGGTCGTGGAATTCCATTGGGTAAAATAGTTGATGTAGTTAGTAAGATTAATACAGGAGCTAAATATGATAGCAAGGCCTTTCAAAAATCAGTGGGATTGAATGGAGTAGGTACGAAAGCAGTAAATGCATTGAGTGAGGATTTTACAGTGACTGCATTTAGAGAAGGAAAAACAAGATCGGCCTCTTTTCAAAAAGGGCAATTGATTGAGGAAACGAAAGAAACAAAAACTACCGAATCAAATGGTACATTAGTGAGTTTCACTCCTGATGCGACTGTGTTTAAGAACTATCATTTTATTTACGAATACATTGAAAGTCAACTTTGGAATTATTGTTATTTGAATGCTGGTTTAGTCATTCATTTCAACGATAAAAAGTTTGTGAGTAAGAATGGTTTGTTGGATTTATTGGAACGTAAAACAAATCCTGATGAATTAAGATATCCCATCATGCACTTAAAAGGAGAGGATATCGAAGTGGCTGTTTCGCATAATAACGATTACGGTGAAGATATTTTTTCTTTTGTAAATGGTCAGTATACTACCCAAGGAGGTACGCACCAACAAGCATTTAGAGAAGCTTATGTGAAAGTGATTCGTGATTTTTATAAAAAAGATTACGAAGCTTCAGATATCAGAACCAGTATTGTTGCTGCTGTTTCGGTACGTGTACAAGAGCCAGTATTTGAAAGTCAAACCAAAACTAAATTAGGTTCTCAAAATGTAGCAGATGGCGGCCCAAGCATGAAAAACTTTGTTACCGAGTTTTTAGCTAAAGAATTGGACAACTTTTTACACCGCAATGCAGTAGTTGCGGATGCACTTAAAAAACGCATTGAGCAAAATGAAAGAGAAAGAAAAGAATTGGCGGGAATTAAAAAATTAGCCAATGAACGTGCTAAGAAAGCCAATTTGCATAATAAAAAATTAAGAGATTGTCGTGTACACTTAAATGACGATTTACCTTCTAAGAATAAGGAAATGTTTATTGCAACGCAACAAGCAAGTACTTTATTTATTACCGAGGGTGATTCGGCAAGTGGTAGTATTACTAAGTCTCGTAATGTAGATACCCAAGCGGTATTTAGTTTAAGAGGTAAGCCCCTCAATGCATTTGGTTTAACCAAAAAAGTGGTTTACGAAAACGAGGAGTTTAACTTATTGCAACACGCATTAAATATTGAAGATGGTTTAGAGGGATTGCGTTATAACAATATCGTTATTGCAACCGATGCCGATGTGGATGGTATGCACATACGTTTATTGATGCTAACTTTCTTTTTACAATTCTTCCCAGACTTGGTAAAACGTGGTCATGTATTTGTTTTAGAAACGCCATTATTCCGTGTTCGTAATAAACAAAAAACCATTTATTGCTACGATGAAAATGAAAAGCAAAAAGCAATTAGTGAATTAGGTAGTAAACCAGAGATTACCCGATTTAAAGGATTAGGGGAGATTAGCCCCGAAGAATTTGGCAAGTTTATTAATACTGATATCAAATTGGCTCCAGTTATTTTAGAACAAGGGGATCATATTCAACATTTGCTGGAATATTACATGGGTAAGAACTCACAAGAAAGACAAGATTTTATTATCAATAATTTAAAAGTAGAATTAGATAAAGCGCATGATACACTTAGTATTTAACACAGCAGATATTGCTGCATTAGAAGCTGCCATTGAATTGGATGAGAGTCTATCTGGTAAAATTGTTGAAATTAAAGACGATTATGCTGTTGGGCCATTATTAAATATATATGAAACAGAAGGTTATCAAGGGCGTCGAGATTGGTGGCAAACAGTTTTAGCACATTCGCCTTATACTGATCAATTGGATATTGTAGATGATAAATTAACAGTACATCATTTAATCAATGCATTGAATCACGATGAAAATGAAGTGATCTGGATTTGGATGGGCCAAAACGCGCATGATGTTGCAGGATATTATTGGTTTATGAGTCAGGTGAAAGAGTACCAAGGTCGTATTCAAGTTTTGTATTTAAATAATCTTCCTTTTTTAAATGAAAAGGGGCAATTATTTTATCCTACTTATTTAAGCCAAATCCAACCTAAAGAATTTTTAAAAGCTAAAAAGTTAGCGAGACCCATTACTTTAAGTGAGTTTGAATTAGATCCGGATGAATGGAAAAAATTATGTGATGAAAATGAAGGAGTACGTTTTTTAGAAGGTGGCAAAAAATTGATTAGTCTTGCTATTAATTGTTACGATAGAGACATTTTGTCATTACTTACTAAGAATGCACAAAAATTACCTAGTGCTTTAAGCAATATCATGGCTAAGTTAAAAGTAAAATTAGGTGATGCTTTTATTGTATATAGATTAAAAGCATTGGAAGAAGCTGGCAAATTAGTATTTGTGGGTGATTGGGAAAAAGGCTGGAAAGATATGGTGGTACAAATGCCTGGAGGTACAAATGTTGTTGTTGAAACGGAAGCGGAATAATTTTTAAATAGAAGTGATTTAAATTCTTGAATAATGCGTGTAACAATTAGCCCTATCCATTTAAAAGCATCTGATGAGCGTGGGGCTTTGCATTATTTTAGTACAGATAGAACTGGCGAGTTTTTATTAGTGTATCGAAATGCAGGAAGCGTAAGTGGTCAACATTATCACAAAGGATATTCTGCCGGTAAAAACCCGGAAGATATGTTACTGGTTCAAGGAACTGCAAGTTTACACTGCAAGGATTTGAATACCAATGAAGAAAAAACATTTGAATTGATTGCACCCACAAGGGTTCTGATTCAAGCGAATGTATGGCATGAATTAGCGGCAATCACGGATATTGTTTTTGTTGAATTAAATAGTTTAGTAGAAGGTAGTGAAGACACTTACCGACTTTAATGAACTTGAATAGAGTTCGAATTAAGAATAGTTATGGCAAAAGAGAAAAACTTAGGAAGAGTAACCGAGAATGAATCAGGCGTACAAGGCCAGTATAAAAACTGGTTTTTGGACTATGCCTCCTATGTAATATTAGAGCGTGCAGTTCCTGCAATTGAAGATGGTTTAAAGCCTGTACAAAGAAGAATCTTACATGCCATGAAAGAAATGGATGATGGAAGATTTAATAAGGTGGCAAATATCATTGGTCAAAGTATGCAGTATCATCCTCATGGTGATGCTAGTATTGGAGATGCCTTAGTAAATATTGGACAAAAGAATTTATTAGTTGAAACGCAGGGTAACTGGGGGGATGTACGTACGGGTGATTCTGCAGCAGCATCCAGATATATTGAAGCACGTTTAAGCAAGTTTGCTTTAGAGGTAGCCTTTAATGCAAAAACGACCGAATGGGCTTTAAGTTATGATGGTCGTAAAAATGAACCGGTAACATTGCCCATGAAGTTTCCGTTATTATTAGCGCAGGGTGCAGATGGTATTGCGGTAGGTCTTTCTACCAAAATTTTGCCACACAATTTTAATGAATTGTTGGAGGCAAGTATCAAACATTTAAGAGGTCGTAAATTTGAATTATTACCTGATTTTCAAACAGGTGGTATGATTGATGCTTCTAATTATAATGATGGTAGAAGAGGTGGTAAAGTTAGAGTACGCGCACATATTGAAGAGCTTGATAAAAAAACATTGATAATTAAGGACGTTCCTTATAGTGTGACTACTACTCAATTAATGGAGAGTATCACCAAAGCAAATGACCAGGGTAAAATCAAAATTAAAAAAGTTACAGACGTTACCGCTGCCGAAGTAGAAATACAAATTGATTTAGCAACAGGCATTTCACCTGACATTACCATTGATGCTTTATATGCATTCACAGATTGTGAGATAAGTCTTTCTCCAAATGCTTGTGTGATTGTTGATAATCGTCCTCAATTTTTAGGGGCAAGTGATTTATTGAAATACTCGGTTGAACATACGAAGAGTTTATTAAAAGCAGAATTAGAAATTCAATTAAAAGAATTAGAAAGCAAATGGCATTTTACCAGCTTAGAAAAAATATTCTTTGAAGAAAAAATCTATCAAGAATTAGAGAAAAAGCATTTGAACTGGGAAAAAGTTATTGACGCCATTGATAAAGCATTTGAACCATTTAAAAAGAAGTTCAAAAAGCCAATTGAGCGTGAAGATCTTTTAAAGTTAACTGATAAGCCTGTACGCAGAATCTATAAATTAGATATTGAAGATTTGATTCAGCAAATAAAAAATATCGAAGCAGAAATTAAAGAAACCAAACATCATTTAGATAATTTGGTTGATTATGCTGTTGCTTATTATGAAGGCTTACAAAAGAAATATGGTAAAGGCAAAGAGCGTAAAACAGAGATTAAAGAATTTGATACCATTCAAGTAAAGCAAGTTGCTATAGCCAATACAAAATTATACATCAACAAAGCAGAAGGATTTATAGGGACTAGTTTAAAGAAGGATGAATTCCTTTGCGACTGTACGGATTATGATGATATTATTGCCTTCACCAAGTTGGGTATTATGAAAGTAGTGAAAGTGTCTGACAAAGTATTTATTGGAAAGGATATTATTCATGCTGCAGTTTTTCAAAAGAATGACGAGCGTACTACCTACAATATGGTTTATGTTGATGGAGCTAGCGGCATTAGTTATGCAAAACGTTTTAATATAACAGGGGTTACTCGTGATAAAGAATATCCATTAGCTAAGAGTGTAGAGAAATCTAAAGTGCATTATATGTCGGTAAATGCCAATGGGGAAGCAGAGTCGGTGAAAATTATATTGAGTCCAAACTGTACGGCAAGAATTAAAGAATTTGACTTTTATTTTGAAACATTAGAAGTAAAAGGAAGAAGTAGTGTTGGTAATCAAGTAACCAAATATCCAATTAAAACAGTTCGTTTAAAAGAAGCGGGCAAAAGTACTTTAGTGGGTCGCAAACTTTGGTTTGATGACAAGTTTGGTCGTTTAAATAATGAAGAGAAAGGAATTTATTTAGGCACATTTGAGGATGAAAAATTATTAGTCTTTACTAAAGATGGTTATTATGAAGTAACGGATACGGAAACTTCTCAAAGATTTGATCCCGAAAAAGTATTAAGTATTGAAAAGTTCAATCCTGAAAAAGTGGTAACTGCCGTCTATTTAGATAAGGATAAATTACAGTTTAATATTAAACGTTTTAAAATAGAAACAACCACTTTAAGATCACCATTTTGTTGTATTAAGGAAGGTGATGGCAATTATTTAGCAGCGATATCAACTGCCATTGAACCAATATTAGTAATCAATACGGGTAAAGGCACTCAAATTAGAAAAGCTAAATTTAAAGTGAGCAAGATTGTTGATATTATGGGTTGGAAAGCGGTAGGAACCAAACTAACTGACTATAATAAAACCATCGAAATGGAATGGGAAACTAAAGTTGTCATCAAAGATCCTAACGACGAACAACCAGAATTGTTCTAAATTTATATAAAGGTTACAAAAACCAAATGAAAAAGCCATGTCAACTGTTAATGTAGGTCAATTTAATTTATTGCGTGTAGACCGAAAGGTAGACTTTGGTTTTTATATGGACGATGGTGGCGAAGGTATATTGTTACCGAAGCGTTTTGTACCCTCTGGTTTACAAGTAGGTGATACCATTAGTGTATTTGTATACCATGATTCTGATAATCGTTTAATTGCTACTACTCAAGAGCCTTATGCAGTAGTGGGTGATATTGCTGCTTTAAAAGTAGTGGAAGTAACTCGCCAGGGTGCATTTATGGATTGGGGTTTGATGAAGGATGTATTTGTGCCAGCTTCCCAACAATTATCTACGATGCGTTTGGGTGGTAAATATTTAGTGAAATTATATATTGACAAACAAACGGGGAGGGTAGCTGCCACTGAAAAAATTGATAATCAAATTAGCAATGATTTTTTAACAGTTAAAGAAGGAGAGAAAGTTAAAGTACAGGTTTATCGTGAGTCTGAAATTGGTTATGTAGTCATAGTCAATCAAGTTCATCAGGGACTAGTTTATAAAAACGAAGTGTTCACTCATTTACATATTGGTCAATTTATTGATGAAGCCTATATAAAGAAAATTAGAGAGGATAATAAATTAGATATTGGTATTGGTAAACAAGGCGTTGAAAAATTAGATAGCGATCAACAAACCATTATTAAATTATTAAAATTGCATAAAGGATTTTTACCTTATCACGATAAGTCAAGTCCCGAAGATATTTATGCTTTTTTTGCGATGAGTAAAAAAGCTTTTAAAATGAATGTGGGGATTTTGTATAAGTCTAAACTGATTACCATTGAGGACAATGGAATTCGTTTGGTTGATACACCAGCATCTCCTGCACCTGATGCATAAAAATTAAATTGACCATTATGTCTAAGGAAGTTTACATTGTTGCTGCAGTAAGAACACCCATTGGTTCATTTGGTGGTTGTTTATATAGCTTATCTGCTACTCAATTAGGAGCAATTGCAATTAAAGGTGCTATGGATAAAATTAATCTAAACACTGCACTGATAGATGAAGTAATTATGGGTTCCGTAATACAAGCAGGACTTGGACAAGCCCCAGCCAGACAGGCTAGTAAAGGAGCTGGTTTGCCTGACAAAGTGATTGCAACTACAGTGAATAAAGTTTGTGCAAGTGGTATGAAGGCTATAGCAATGGCCACTCAAAATATTTTATTAGGAGACTCAGATATTGTTGTTGCAGGTGGAATGGAAAGTATGAGTAATGCTCCTTTTTATAATTCAACACAAAGATGGGGAAACAAGTATGGTGATATTTCTATGCAAGATGGCTTGGCTAAAGATGGTTTAACGGATGCTTTTGATAAAGTTGCCATGGGAAATTTTGCTGACTTATGTGCTAAGGAAAATAATATTTCAAGAGCAGATCAAGATGCTTTTGCAGTTGCTAGTTATCATAAATCGCAAGCTGCCACAGAAAAAGGATTATTCGCATCAGAGATTATTCCTGTGAGTATTCCTCAAAAAAAGGGAGAACCCATTATTATTATTAAAGACGAAGAACCTTTTAATGTAAAGTTTGATAAAGTAGCACAGTTAAATCCTGCTTTTAGTAAAGATGGTACCGTAACTGCTGCAAATGCAAGTACAATGAATGATGGAGCTGCTGCTTTAATTTTAATGAGTGGAGAAAAAGTAACAGAACTTGGAATTAAGCCCCTTGCTAAAATAATAAGTTATGCGGATGCAGAACAAGATCCTCAATGGTTTACAACTACACCTGCATTAGCGATTCCAAAAGCTTTGAAAAAAGCAAATCTTACCAAAGACCAAATTGATTTTTTTGAATTTAATGAAGCATTTTCAGTCGTTGGCATTGTGAATACACAGTTATTGAAATTAGATCCAAATAAAGTAAATGTAAACGGAGGTGCCGTTTCATTAGGACATCCATTGGGATGCAGCGGTGCCAGAATTGTAGTTACTTTAATTAATGTATTGGCACAAAACAATGGTAAATATGGCGCCGCGGCTATTTGCAATGGAGGAGGAGGAGCAAGTGCTTTGATTATTGAAAAGTGCTAAACTAACAATCATTCATATTTTTTATACACCCGCCTGTTCTATTACTTCGTCCATCATAATTCCATAATGGCTTTCATCATATATACATTCCCCATTTTTAATTAAAAGAATCTGAGGTGATTCATGATGCACTTGAAATGCTTCTGCAATGGATGTAGATATTTGTCTATAGTTTAATAAATCCAAATAATAAAAGTCAATTGTATTGGGTGTTTCAGCGCGTTCAAATCTTGAAAATGCCATTTTTGAAATACTGCAAGTAGTGCTATGTTTAAAAATTAATTGAGGCTTCATAAAAGAAGCTGCTCGTATTAATTCTATTTGATTATCAGTGGTTAAGGCTATCCAGTTCATATTTTCAATTATGGTTCAAAATTAAGAAAATATTATTGTTGTCTAGTCTAAAATTGACCCAAAATAGTTCCTAAATAATGATTAACTTCGGAAATAATTTTTGTTATGCCATTAAGCCTTAGCCGCCCAATTTGTTTTATTGATTTAGAAACTACAGGTATCAATGTAAGTACGGATAGGATTGTGGAAATTGCCATCGTAAAAATTGGGATAGACGGAACAAAGCAAACAAAAAGAAGATTAGTGAATCCAGAGATGCCTATTCCAAAAGAAAGTGCTGAGGTACATGGTATAACAGATGAAATGGTAAAAGATGCTCCCAGTTTTAAAGCATTGGCTAATGAAATAAAACAATTTATGGAAGGTGCTGATATTGGTGGTTACAATAGCAATCGTTTTGATGTTCCTATGTTGAATGAAGAATTTTTAAGAGCAGGTATAAGTGTTGATATTGAAAGTCGTAAATTATTAGATGTTCAAAAAGTGTTTCATAAAATGGAACAAAGAACATTGTCTGCTGCTTATCAATTTTATTGTCATAAAACCTTAGAGGATGCACATACAGCTGAAGCGGATGCAACAGCAACTTGGGAAGTCTTGGAAGCACAAATTGAAAAATATCCTCAAATTGGAAATACCGTTGAATCGATTGTTAAATTTACAGGCGAAGATGAAATTGTTGATTTTGCACGTCGACTAGTAATTGAAAACGGAGTTATCGTTTTTAATTTTGGTAAACATAAAGGAAAGCCTGTAGTTCAAGTTTTAAAAGAAGAACCACAGTATTATGATTGGATGATGAAGGGAGATTTTCCATTACATACTAAACAAAAATTGACTGAGATTTTAAATAAATCCATTTTAAATAAATAATAAAAATTATCCCCCTCAAATCAAGTGAAAAAGATTGTTTTAATACCAACTTATAACGAGAAAGAAAATATCTCAGCAATTATACATGCTGTGTTAGCTTTTGAGTCCAATTATCATATTTTGGTAATAGATGATGGATCACCAGATGGTACTGCTGATATTGTAAGATCTATCATTGCCAAAAATGAAGGTCGCGTATTTATTGAATGTAGATCTGGAAAATTGGGATTGGGTACCGCTTATATACACGGTTTCAAATGGGCATTGAAAAATAATTACGATTATATTATTGAAATGGATGCAGATTTCTCTCATAATCCCAATGATTTAGATAGATTATGTGCAGCAATTGATAATGGGGCCGATGTTGCCGTTGGTAGTAGATATGTTAATGGCGGGAGTACTGAAAACTGGCCTTTAGATAGAAAAATTTATTCACAAGGAGGATCAGCATATACAAGAATCATCACTGGAATGCCAGTAAAAGATCCAACTGCGGGATTTGTTTGCTATAGAAATAGAGTATTGGATTCAATAAACCTAGACAATATTAAATTTATTGGGTATGCATTTCAAATTGAAATGAAATTTGCATCTTGGAGATTAGGTTTTAAAATAAAAGAAGTGCCTAT
Source organism: uncultured Bacteroidota bacterium (assembly GCA_903938445.1). Taxonomy (GTDB): domain Bacteria; phylum Bacteroidota; class Bacteroidia; order Chitinophagales; family Chitinophagaceae; genus Sediminibacterium. The sequence goes on from CAJADG010000032.1 coordinate 83,039, forward strand.
TAAATTTGTTGATAGAAAAATAGGAATAAGTAAAATGACCAAAGGCATTATTAAAGAAGCGATTTTAGGTGTTTTCAATATGCAATGGCAATATATTACTGGTAAATTTTTAAAACAAATTAAGAAAAACTAGTATTTACTAGTCTTTCTTAATCTATTCAGTTTAAAATTCCCAAATAAAACCAAAAGTAGGCGTTACAAATACTTGGTTATTGTCAAATAGCTTAGGTATTGCATTGGATCCATCTTTCTTCAAAGGAGCTCCATCGGTAGTTTTAAAAGTTCCATCAGTGTTTGCAGTAAATACATAAAATGGAGGTGCAACAGATTTAGCTCCATACCAGTTCGTTATATCTATGAAAAAGTCAAGTGTAGTTTTTTTATAGTTGTACTTTTTGTCAACTCTTAAATCACTTGAGTGAAATGGTTTATTCGTTAAACTATTAATTTTTGAGTAATCAAATACACCCATACCTAATGTTGCAAAGTTTATTTTACTTAAATTCATATCGTAAGGCGTATAAGGAGTTCCACCTTGGTATCTAAATTTGATTCCCAATTCCCAGTTGTTTTTAAATTTATACCCACCTGTAATAGATATTAAATGGGTGTTTTGCCAAGCACTTGGAATAAAAGTATTGTTGACATTTGTATATTCACTTTTGAAAAAACTATAGGAAATAATTCCAGAAAATTTATCCGTTAATTTTTTTTGTGCAAATAGTTCAAACCCATAGCTTCTTCCTAATCCATCACTTATCACTGGTTCGTTACCAAGTATATTAAAATCAGCCCCTAAATTACTTAAACTAATTCCTTTGTTTACACTAATCGCAACATTATTATATTTTTTATAAAATACTTCACCTGTAAATCTGGTGGATTCAGAAGGGATGTATTCTATTCCTGTAACGTAATGAGTACTGGCTATATATTCGGTAGATCTATTAATATAGTTATTGTTCGCATCTCTAAATCCTAAAACAGTATTGGGTTCTATTTTATAATACTTTCCAACCGATGCATTTACATTTATCTTATCAGTTAATACATAACTTATGCTAAATCTAGGAGAAATCCTTTTGGTAATTTCATTGCCATCTGTAGTAAAACTATTACCATCCGTTCTTATACCTGCACTTATCCCTAATCTATTATTGAATGCTCTTTTCCCCATTTGAAAAAATGCACCATATTTTTGAAAATTCAAAGAGGTGTTGTATTTCAAATAAATAGGAGTACCTATTTGGGTATTATTGTTAAGCGTAGTTAATGAATTGTATCTTAATAATTGGTTGGTAGTATTTTCATAGGAAATATTTTGAATGTTAACACCAGTTGTCCATTTAATGCCAATAAAATTTTTTGTAATATCCCATCTTAAATTTTCACCGGACTCATTGGATGTATAGTCTAAAGTTTTCTCCCCTTTGTCTGGACCTAAATTATTTTGGTATCTATCATTTATATTATTTAAATGATTTTCACTTATACTCAAATTCCAATAACCTTTATTAATTAATTTTTTTAAAGAAGCACCTACAGTAAAACTCCATTGATTTATAGAAGGGCCTGCATTTAAGGCATATATTTTTTCAGGAGTAGCGTTTTTCGGTGCTGCAAAAGCAAATTCATCTATCGCTCCAACTCCTAAAACTGTTAATGTTGTTTTTGGATCAATAGAGTGGGTTACTTTAAATTGAAAATCCCAAAAATTAGGTCTAATGGGTAAATCCAATACTTTAAAAAGGAATTGTAAATAACTTCTTCGAGCGGAAAGTAAAAAGGTTGTTTTACCATCCTTTGATAAGGGCCCATCAAGCGTCGAAGCAATTTCCGTTGCACCTAATCGTACATTTCCTTGTGTTTTTTCTGAATTACCTCTTTTTTGTTTGAATTCAAAAACGGAGGACAACGCATTATCATATTTAGCATCAAAAGCCGATGTGGATAGTTTTACCTCGTCAATAAAAGATACGTTTAAAATACCTTGTGGGCCACCAGCACTTCCTTGCGTTGTAAAGTGATTGATTACGGGGATTTCAATACCATCTAAATAAAATACATTTTCATTGGGTGCGCCACCTCTTACTATAATATCATTTCTAAAACCAAGACCTGTACTAGCTGAACCAGTAACTCCTGGTAAGGATTGAACCACTTTAGAAATATCAAAATTACTACCAGGACTAGATTTTATTTCTTCGGCAGTTAATTTTTGAATACTTAATGGGGTTTCTAATGTTGCCGCCCTAACTGTCTTTTTAATATTTCCAACCGTTACCTCTTTTAACGTGACCGCCTCAGGTTCTAATTCTGAGGTGGAATAACTCAAATTCCCAGAAGTAACAATTACGTTGTAAAGATTCACAGGGATATTACCTAATGATTCAATCAAGATATGATATTGGCCGGTAGGAATTCTTTTAAAATAATATTTACCAGTGCTGTCTGTTGTGGTAACAAATTGGGTATTCACTAATTGAATTTTTGCACCAGCAATTGGCTTTTGTGTGCCTTTGTCAATCACTTCACCAGCCAAATTTCCAAAGCTTTGTGCATTCACAAATAGGGGGAATAATAAGAAAAACCCGATTGAATAAAAAATCCTCATAAAAACAAACTATTTTATATATTCATAACAAATATTACAATAAAAGGTTGCAATATTATTAAATTTAATTATAATATGAAGAAATTATTTTCCATTTTAGGTTTAACCCTTGCTGTCACTTCATTTGGTCAAAAAAAAGTACTAGACCATTTTGTATATGATAGTTGGCAAAGTATCAGGGAAGTGGTGTATCAACCACAGGGTAAATTTATTAGTTATGTAATTGCTCCACAGGAAGGAGATGCATTTTTGGTCATTCATGATCGAACAAATAATACTGATATCAAAATTCAAAGAGGAACACAAGCTATTTTTAGTGAAAATGGTCAGTTTTTAGTGGCAAAAATTAAACCTTTATTTGCTGAGACAAGAAAAGCGAAGATAGATAAGAAAAAGGCCGACGAAATGCCAAAAGATAGTATGGCAATCGTGAACCTTTCTAATGGATCCATTGAACGTATTGCTTCTGTTAAATCTTTTCAATTGCCAGAACATGGAAACAACCAGTTGGTTTATTTAAAAGATAAAAAAGGAGATATTAATAAAGAAGGATCTGAATTAGTTTGGAAGGATTTATCATTTAATACTATAAAATCTTTTTCAAATATTGCGCAATATCAAATTCAGCCACAAGGTCAATCACTTGCAATGTATCAGGTGAAGACAAAGACTATTCCTGGTAAAATATTATTAGCAAATAGTGTCGATACCATTGTTAAATCAATCAGTAATAATTTTTATACAGCATCTGGATTAAATTGGAATGAACAAGGAAGTACTTTAGCTTATTTAGTGGAGCCAGATAGTACCGATAAAGCTTTGCAAAAAAATTACGAATTAGCAGTATACACCAACAAAGATGATTCTGCAAAAAGAGTAGTGAGTAGAAACCACCCATCCATGCCCATTAATTATACCATTGGTGGTGAAAAGAAAATTAAATTTAGTAAATCAGGTACTAAAATTGAATTTGGAGTGCAACCCATATTGCCCGCAAAGGATACCAGTGCGCCAGAATTTGAAAGGGCTGGTTTAGATATTTGGAATTATAAGGATCCTGCATTAATGTCCGTCCAATTAAAGAATTTAGATAATGACTTAAAAGCAACGGATCCTATATTTTATAATACAAATAATGGATCTGTAGTTTATTTTGGTAAAATAAAAGATAGAAGCATTATCAACACTTTAGAAGGGGATGGAGAAATAAGTTTCTCTATTCAGGATTCTAGTTATGAGATTCCTTCGCAATGGCAAGGATTTAGTTATAAAGATATTTATCAAATTAATACAATTACTGGTGCTAGATCCTTAATTCAAAAAGCTTGGAAGGGTAGATTGCTATCAAGTGCCTACGATGGAAGTAGATTATTATATTATGATGAGGCAATGAAAAAGTATTTTGTTTACAATACAAAAACTAAAAAAACTTCACAAATTGCAAAAGATATTAAGTTTAGTTTGTTTGATGAAGAAAATGATGTGCCAGATGATCCAAGCGCTTATGGTATTGCAAAATGGATGAATGATAATGAAACGGTTATTATTTATGATCGTTATGATTTATGGCAAGTAGATGCAAATGGTGTGAAGCCTTCTATCGCATTAACAAATGGCAGAAAAGATAAAATTACTTATCGTTTTGTAGAAACGGATGAGGAACATAAAACTTTTGCCATCAATGATACCTTGCTATTAAAAGGGTTTGATGATAAAGATAAATCAGAGTCTATCGCAATTTTAACCTTAACTAATAAAACTTTAGCAGTAATCAATAAATTGCCAATGCATTTGACTTCTGTTGAGAAAGCAAAGAACACGAATGATTTTGTTGTAATGCAGGAGGATGAAAAAAATGCACCTGCTTTATATAGTTATCAATTGGCTAATACAAAGCAAGCGCCAAAACCTTTCACAGTAATCAATGAGCAACAAAAAGAATACAATTGGTTGAAAACTGAATTGGTTTCTTGGAAGGCTTATACAGGAAAAACGGCCGAAGGTGTTTTGTATTATCCAGAGGATTTTGATCCTAAAAAGAAATATCCAATGATTGTTTATTTCTATGAAAGGAATAACCAAACCTTACATAATTATTTAGCCCCTGCACCAACTCCTTCCAGATTAAATATTCCATTCTTTGCAAGTCGTGGATACATTGTTTTTGTTCCAGATATTTGGTATCAAAAAGGTTATCCTGGACAAGGTGCTTATGACTATATATTAAGTGGTACAAGAGCGATGATTCAAAAAGGTTTTATCGATAGTACAAAAGTAGGATTACAAGGACAAAGCTGGGGTGGATATCAAATTGCATACTTAATTACAAAGACCAATTTATATGCTGCTGCTTGGGCGGGAGCGCCTGTTGTAAATATGACAAGTGCCTATGGAGGAATTCGATGGGGACCAGGAGTAGTAAGACAATTCCAATATGAAAAACAACAAAGCCGAATTGGTGCTAGCTTATGGGAGCGTCCTGATTTATACATAAAAAACTCTCCATTATTTTCATTGCCAAAAGTTACAACGCCGTTGGTGATTATGAATAATGATGCTGATGATGCTGTGCCTTGGTACCAAGGAATTGAATACTTTACAGCTATGCGTAGGCTTAATAAAAAGATATGGTTATTAGTGTACAATAACGAAGCACATAATTTAGTAGAGCGAAAAAATAGAAAAGATATTCAAATTAGAGAACAACAATTCTTTGATCATTATTTAAAAGGGGCTACAATGCCAACATGGATGAGTGAAGGAGTGCCAGCGATTATGAAAGGTCGTGATTGGGGATTGAAAGTTGACTAATATGAAATTATATTTGAATGATACTCATAAAAAAAAGCCCTCAAAATTTTGTGGGCTTTTTTATTATAAAGTAATTTTTCTAAACGTATTGAAACCACTGTCTGTTTGGATCCCAGGCTTCAAATGCTTTTACAACAGCAGCTAAAAATTGGGTACCAATTGCACCATCTACAATTCTGTGGTCATAGCTCATGGATATGAACATCATATGTCTAACAGTAATAGCATCTCCTTGAGGCGTTTCTACTACTACGGCACGTTTCTTAATAGCACCTAATGCAAGTATAGCCACCTGTGGTTGATTAATAATGGGTGTACCCATAAGGCTACCAAAGGTTCCCACATTGGTTACAGTGAAAGTACCGCCTTGTGTATCCGCAGGTTTTAATTGATTATTTCTTGCAGCATTGGCAAGATCATTAACTGCTTTACTTAATCCTACAATACTTAATTGATTGGCACCTTTAATGACTGGTACAATTAAATTGCCAGTGGGTAGGGCGGTAGCCATTCCAATGTTAATATCTTTCTTATAAACAATTTGATCATTTTGTAAACTACTATTTACAAGTGGAAATTGTTCTAAAGCAGCAGCGATACATTCTAAAAACATGGGAGTAAACGTAAGTTTAGTGCCTTCTCTTTTTTCAAATAGTTGCTTAACTTTTTCTCTCCAAACCACCATATTCGTAACATCTGCTTCTACAAAAGAAGTTACATGCGGACTTGTTTGAACGCTATCCACCATATGTTTAGCAATCAACTTACGCATTCTGTCCATTTCTACAATTTCTGTATTGCCAGAAAGAATTACGTCAGCAGGATTTGCAATTTTTGCTGAACTATTTTGTGCCATAAAATGTGCATGGTCACTTAACAATTCATCCAATGGTTTGCTAGGAGTTGAAGTTTGCGTTGGAACAACAGGAATACTTTGTGAATTTGTATTATTAGCTGCTGAGCTAATAGTATTTGTAACAGGAGTTAATGTACCTGCTTTTTTTGCAACGATATAATTTAAAATATCTTTTTTGGTAACCCTTCCTTGACCACCGGTTCCTTTAATATATTGAAGTTCATTTAAGCTTACTCCTTCACTTTGAGCAATATTCAATACCAATGGCGAATAGAATTTTGAATCTTCTGCAGCTACATTATTACTTGCAATATTTTCTTGAACCAGAGTTACTTGTATAGGCGTTGGTGATGAAGTTGGTGTTGGAGTAAATGGTACTTCTTCAATTATCTTTTCTTCTTCAATAGTTTTTACTGTTTCCACTTGTGTAGATGGGGTAGTGTTTGCATTTGCACTTGATTCAACCCTTGCAATTACAGCACCAATAGGTACCACCGCGTTCACTTCAAATAAAATTTCTTTAATGACGCCTGCAACCGTACTTGGTACTTCGCTATCCACTTTGTCTGTGGCTATATCCAATAAAGTTTCATCAAGATTAATAGTATCACCTACTTGCTTGTACCATTTTAAAATGGTCGCTTCCATTATACTTTCACCCAATTTAGGCATCACCAAGTCAACAAGAGGCATATGGGGTAATTTTAAGCAAAAATAAGACTAAATCTTATTGATTATTAACAACCTAAGTAAATTTATGGCTTGATTTGCAGTCACTTCGATATTGCGTAAGCGGTCAAATCTTAAATAAAAGACCTTTGAGTATACTTTTTCCTTGCTCGCAACCCCAATCCACACCATTCCAAGTGGCTTTTCATTGGTCTGACCAGAAGGCCCCATAATTCCACTTACAGAAACAGCGTAATCGGTTTTCATTTTCTCCCTAACTGCTTTTGCCATTTGTTCCACCGCTTCCTGACTCACGGCTCCCACGGTTTGTAAAATAGGTTCAGGAACGTCTAAAAACTCAGTTTTAATTCGATTATCGTAGCTAATAATACCACCTGTATAGAATTGAGAGGAACCAGCATGTTTCGATAATAAATGTCCAATAAATCCACCTGTACAACTTTCGGCAGTGGCAACAGTTTGATTTTTGGCTTTTAGTAATTTACCTACAACTACTTCCATGTTTTCATCCTCATCAGTTACTAAATGATCTGCAACTGCTAATTTAAGTTGAGCAAACTGTTCTTCAATACTGATTTTCAATTCATTTTCAGCTAATCCAGTTGCGGTTAATCTTAACCTCACCATTCCAAAATTGGGCAAGTAAGCTAGCTTAATATTTTCAGGTAAGTTATTTTCAAAATCAGCAATCAACTCGGATAAAAAGGATTCACCGATACCGGCTGTTAATAAAGTTCTATGAATGATAGGACTGGTGGTAAAATTTTTAACAATCGTTGGTATCACATGATTGTCCGTCAAATAACGCATTTCATGCGGAACACCTGGTAAAGAAAAAAAGTAAACGCCTTCTTTTTTAAATAACATTCCAGGAGCAGTTCCCGTTTCATTAAACAGCACTTCACAAACATCCGGTACTTCGGCTTGTTTGCGATTGCGTTCAATCATTGGACGTTTATGTCTGTTCACAAATATGTCCGTAATATGATCTAAAGTAGGTTGATGGATCACCAATTTCCCACCAAAAAATTCATTCAATAAAGGTTTTGTAATATCATCAGCAGTGGGGCCTAATCCTCCTGTTAAAATAACAATTTGGCTACTTTTAGCTGCATTGGTAAGTGCTTCAACAATATCATTTTTGGCATCTCCAACGGCAATTCTATTTTTCACCCCAACCCCAATACGGTTTAATGATTGTGCAATATAAGCGCTATTGGTATCGATGACTTGACCTATTAAAAGTTCATCACCGATAGTGATTATGGTTGCTTGTATTGACTTCATTAAAGGATGCATTATTTAGGTTGCAAAATAAACCAAAAAATCCCATAAAAGGGTGGTTTTAAGTCTATTTATACAAAGTAGGGGCTTAGCTTTTCTCTCAAAAATGGAGGCATTTCTGCTCTTTTACTAAAGTCTTTATCCATAAAATA
>CAJADG010000033.1 GCA_903938445.1 uncultured Bacteroidota bacterium
ATCCTGAAATTTTCCCCTTAAAAGGGATTACTGCAAAAGGATTAGATTTTATTATTCCATCCCAAACACAATTTGATAATAGGACTGGGCTAACTCCTAATGCAAACAATGGTTTTGTGATTATAGCGACTGAAAATAATACATCCATTGATATTACACTTACTCATCCAGACGGGGATGGTCATTCCACTGGTACTTTTACTATAGTTTTGAACAAAGGTCAAACTTATGCTATTATTGGAAGTAGCTCATCTGCTTCTTTGCACTTAGGAGGTTCTGAAATTAAATCCAATAAACCTATATCTATTACTATTTATGATGATTCCATATTTGTTGGAGGAAGTTATGATTTGGCAGGTGATCAAATTGTTCCAGTTATTAATACAGGTTCTGAATTTATTGTAGTGAGAGGCGCATTTAGTCCTACAACCTTTCCTAATACCGATTTATATTTTGTCTGGCCTACTGTTGACGGGACTCAAATTTATTTAAATGGGAACCCATCACCAATTGCTACTCTTAATAAAGGGCAGTCTTACAAAGGTGTTTTGAATGATAATAGTGTTTATATTACTACAAGCAATCCAAGTTATGTTTTGCAATTTACTGGGGTAGGTTCAGAGGTTGCAGAAACTTCTTTGCCTAGTATTAAATGTACTGGTTCAGATATTGTAAGTTTTGTAAGATCAACTAATGAGACTTTTACTTTGAATTTAATTTGTAAAGTAGATGAGGTTAACAATTTTAAACTGAATGGAGTCTCTGGTATTATAACATCGGATTTATTTTTTGATGTTCCAGGTACATCAGGATGGAAAGCTGCAAGAATTAATACGACAAATTTACCAAATTTAAACACGCTTGTCCCAAATGGTGTTGCTACATCAGTAAGTAATACTTCTGGTTTATTTCACCTTGGTTTTTTAAATGGAGGTGCTTCTTCTGGGGCTCGTTTGGGCTATTTTTCTAATTATAGTAAGGTAACGATGGCGCCTAATTTAATTACAAAGTCTTGTTTGGGATCGGATATTCAACTAGCGGCCAAGTTATTAAATAATGTCATTTATAATTGGTCAGGCCCTAATAACTTTACTAGTAATATATATAATCCTATGATACCCAAATCATCAATTAGTGATTCTGGTTATTATTATGTACAATCTACAATTCCTGGATGCGGTACTTCAATTGATAGTATTCATATTACTGTAAATCCATTACCCACTTTACAATTGGTTAAAACTTTAGATACACTTTGTTTAGGTTCAAGTAAGTTAATAAATATTAATTTAACTGGGAAGTCACCTTGGACAATTGTATATACAGATGGCAATAAATATGACACTGTCAAAAATTTGATTCATGCAAATAGTAGTTTTTCTGTGAATCCAACCGATTTTACCATTTATAAGATTAAAAATATTATAGATAGTAATACATGTAACTTGGATACCATTCAAAATTTGATTCTAGACACCATGAGGGTAACAAAATTACCAACCGCTAGTTTTACCTATTCATCTGTTCATTGTGAAATGAATAGTACTGGTTTTACCGATTCCTCTATTGCTGATTTAGATAAAATAACAAATTGGAATTGGGATATGGGCAATGGTACTAAGTACTATTTTAATAATAATTCACCATTTAATCAGTTGTTTTCAACCTGGGGAAAAGATACTGTAAAATTATCGGTTGTTTCTAGCTTAGGTTGTAAGAGTGATACCATTTCAAAAATTATCACAATAAATCCTTTGCCAGTTGTAGGATTTACAATTCCAAATGTATGTTTAGATGGAGGGTTGGCCGTTTTTAAGGACACTAGTAGTTATAAATCCGTCCCTACTGCATTTTCTTATACGTGGAATTTTAATGCTGGTCTTAGTCCAATAACCATAGCACCTACTTATTTAAACACGCAATTAATAAGTAATCATCCCTCCGTTTTATATAATAAGGAAGGTGATTATCTTGTAAAGCTCATCGTAACAAGTAGTGATGGTTGTGTAGATTCCTTAGTAAAACCTTTTACGATTAATGGGTCTAATCCAAATGCTGTTTTTAAGGTTTTAAAAGATAGTGCATTGTGTAATAATCAAGATGTAATTATAAAAGATAGTTCTTGGGTATATCCAGGGAAAGTAGGAGTCTTACATGTTTTTTGGGGAGATGGGAATGATACCCTAATAACAGATAGTAAGATTGGAAATATATATAATCACAAGTATACAAGTGCATTAAATGCTAACAAATTTAATTATACCATAAAAGTTCAAGCTTATTCGGGAGGAACTTGTTATGATGATTCTTTAACCAATATTCAAATTGTACATCCACCCAAGAGCGCTACTTTAAATACATATCAAAATTATCTTTGTATTAATGATTCTTTGGTAATTCGAAATAATATTGTAGGAGGGCTTTCACCATTTGATATAAATTTAAATTCAGATAGTACGAATATTCGTATCAAGGATAGTGTTGTGTATGGACTAGGTCAGGGGGCTGCAAATATTAATTTACAGGTGACAGATATTAAAAAATGTATCTATAATTATCCCAATTTATTAAGTATTACTTCACCTGCATTGCCCATTGCAAATCTCTTTTCGAAAGATTCAGTAATTTGTAATGGGGACTCAATAACTTTAAAAGGGCAGGGCGCATCTACTTTTAAATGGTATAATAACAATAGCTTATTGGAAATTTCTAATAAAGATTCATTAATAATAGGAAAGGCTGGAAATTATAGTCTAATAGTCAATGATGGGAAGTGCAACTCAATTCCCTCCAATACTCTTAAAATCATTGAATTCAATGTTCCTTTAGTGAACATGAGTTATAATACAAATTCTTGTGTAAATGGAGATTTAATAATTAATACAAATGCTTTTGAAAAGTCTAATATTCATTACAATTGGAATTTTGGCGATAGTAGTTCTTTTTATAAAGCGCAACCTATTTCTCATACATATCAAAAAATAGGTAATTATATTATAAAATTAAAAGTAACCAATGATTATTGTTCAAAGTATGAGTATACAGTATTTGGGGATACCATTCATATTATTAATCCACCTGATTCTTCTAAATTTACTCTATTTGTTTTAGCTGATCAAGACACAATTTTTAATGCCCAAAAAATAGATTCTGGTTATGTAAACTATACTTGGTCGCCATCTAGGTATTTGAGTAACCCCAATATCAGTAACCCAATATTTAGGGGAAATAATGACATTGATTATGTTTTGTTAAGATTAAATCCAACAACGGGATGTAAAATTTTTGATCTCTACCATTTGGATGTTTCAAGTGATGTAGTATTATCTGTACCCAAAGCTTTTACGCCCAATCATGATAATTTAAATGATATTTTAAAAATTGAGTATGGCGCAGGAGTAAAATCCCTAAATCGATTTGTTATTTTTAATAGATATGGAAAAATCGTTTTTCAGACCAATGATATTACCAAAGGATGGGATGGGAAATTTAATGGATTCGACCAGGATATGGATGCCTACACTTATTTTATTGACTGCTTTACCTATAAGGATTTACCCATTAAAAAAACAGGTTCCTTTATTTTGTTAAGGTAATTTATTGCCCAAATATGATTTTACTTGGAATATAAATGATCCAATAACATCATTTTGTTCTTGTATGCCTGCAACTTTTGATGTTAATATTAAAAAAAGTAGGCCATAAACGGCACCCCATAAGTGAGCACTATGATTTATTGATCCAGGACCATTTTTAGATAAATAAACTGTGAGCCCAAGATATATTGGGCCAAAAACAAATCCAGGAATTATTGGAGGTAGTATAAAAAATCCAATTTGCATAGTAGGTTGCAAAAAGATACCAGCAAAAACAAT
>CAJADG010000034.1 GCA_903938445.1 uncultured Bacteroidota bacterium
GCATTTGCTGTAAACCATACTGCCATTAACAAAGAAGCAAATTTAAATGGCGCTAATTTATTAAACAATGACAACCCAATAGGTGACAGGCAAAGCTCACCAAAAGTATGCATCATGTACATTCCTATCAACCAAATCATACTTACTTTAATACCAGCACCTACTCCATTTACACCAGTAGCAATCCATAAATAACCTAGTGCCAATAGCATTAAACCCATCGCCATTTTAAAAGGAGAAGATGGTTATTTATTTATTTTTCCTAACTTAATCCAAATCCATGCTACTAAAGGTGCAAGACTTACCACAAATATGGAATTGAGGGATTGAAAAAAGCTGGTAGGTACCACAAAAAATCCTAAATCTCTTTGTGTATTCTCTGATGCAAAATAAGTTAAGGAAGCACCTGCTTGTTCAAAAGCACTCCAAAAGAAAATGACAAAAAAGGAAACCGTAAATAATACCGCTACTTTTTTCTTCTCAATAATATCTAATGTTTTATCAGAAAAAATTATAAAAGCAATCAATAAAATGCAAGCTAGCAATAACCAAAACAAATAGCTTACTACCATGATATCTATATATACCAATGCGATGGTCACTAAAGAAATTAAAAATAAGAACCCTACCATCACAGGAATTTTTTGGAAAAACTTTGGAGCTTCTTTTGGTGCTACACCAATAGCTTCTCCATCTGGATTTACTAAATACTTTTTCTGAAGCATTAATTGTGTGGCCACACTTAAAAGCATCGCTACGCCGCCTGCAAAAAAGGCCCACTTAAAATCTCCACTTTTCCCAGTATCTCCTAAAGCACCACATACAATGGGACCCAATGCGCCACCTGTGTTTATACCCATATAAAAAATAGTATAAGCTGCATCTATTTTAGAATCTCCTTTGGGATATAATTGCCCCACCATGCTCGAAATATTAGGTTTGAAAAAACCATTTCCGGCAATCATACATCCCAAGCCCGTATAAAATAAAGGAGTAGCTAAAGCCGGTGTATCATAAAAATGACCGCAGAAAAAAAGTACAAATTCTCCAATAGCCATTACCAAACCCCCAGCAATGATGGATCTATTATTTCCCCAATATCTATCTGCGATATACCCGCCTAATAATGGAGTCAAGTAGATTAAACCCGTATAACTACCATATACTTGAGATGCAAACACCTTATCAAAAAGCAATGCCTTCGTTAAAAACAACACTAAAATAGCGCGCATCCCATAATAGTTAAAACGCTCCCACATTTCCGTTGCAAACAATACATATAACCCTTTTGGGTGTTTTTGTGTTGTAGTTGACATATTCAATTGTTTATTTAATTGACCCAAATTAATAAAATACCTGCAATAATTTTTACTTTCGTGCTGCAAACATTGATATATGAATATTTTAATAATAGGAAGTGGTGGTAGAGAGCATGCCTTGGCTTGGAAAATGGCACAAAGTCATCATTGTGATAATTTGTTTATAGCACCCGGAAACCCAGGTACAGCAAGCATTGGAACCAATGTGGCGATTCAGGTAAATGATTTTGTTGGCTTAAAAAACTGTGTATTGGAAAATGCAATTGACATGATTGTGGTAGGGCCAGAAGATCCTTTGGTAAATGGTATATATGATTATTTTTTAAAAGACGAAGACACCCAACATGTTAATGTAATTGGCCCCTCAGCGGAAGCTGCTCAATTGGAAGGAAGCAAGGCTTTTAGCAAGCACTTTATGCAAAGGCATGATATTCCAACGGCTTCTTACGCTGAATTTACCCATGCAAATTATGATCAAGGGGTTGAATATATTAAAAATCATACCCTACCAATTGTCTTAAAAGCTGATGGTTTGGCTGCTGGAAAGGGGGTTATCATTGCCTTTACACATGAAGAGGCTTTGACTAGTTTTGAAGAAATGATTCAAAACAAACAATTTGGAGAAGCTAGCTCAAAAGTGGTAATTGAACAGTTTTTAGAAGGTATTGAAGTAAGTGTTTTTGCACTAACAGATGGTTTTAACTACCAAATAATAGGCCATGCTAAAGACTACAAACGTATTGGGGAAGGAGATACTGGATTAAATACAGGTGGTATGGGTTGTGTAAGCCCAGTTCCTTTTATGGACAAGGTATTTATGCAAAAAGTGGAAGAACGTATTATAAAACCAACTATTAAAGGAATTCAGTCTGAAAACCTTGTCTACAAAGGCTTTGTGTTTTTTGGGTTAATGAATTGTGGTGGAGAACCTTATGTGATTGAGTACAATTGCCGTTTAGGTGACCCTGAAACGGAGGTGATTCTACCCCGATTACAAACCGATTTAGTGAGTTTATTGGCTGCGGCAGATAATGGCACTTTAGAAGATGTAAATATTGAATATCATAATGCTTCCTTTGCTACCGTCATGGCAGTTAGTGGAGGTTACCCTGGGGACTATCAAAAAGGTTACACCATTCATGGTTTAACCGAAGCGGCAACTATTCCAGGAGCCCTTGTATTCCAAGCTGGCACTACATTTAAGGAAAGTGAAATTGTTACTAATGGAGGCCGTGTATTAACCACCACTGCACAGGGTGAACAGCTTCAGGAGGCAGTAGAGAACGCACAAAAAGCCTTATCTAAGATTTGTTTTGAAGGCATGTATTTTAGAAAAGATATTGGCTACGAATTCAAGCCTTAGTCTCTAAAAAAATTATTCTACTTCTTTTATTAAAAAGCTTTGTAGTTCAAGTAATTTAAGTGAATTTTGCTACATTCAAATTGAATTATCAAAACATTGAACTATAATGGGATTATTTAACTTTTTTACCCAAGAAATTGCGATGGACTTGGGTACCGCAAATACGCTTATCATTCACAATGACGAAGTGGTTGTAAACGAACCTTCAATTATTGCTTTGAACAGGAATAATATGAAAGAAGTTTTAGGTGTTGGAAAAAAGGCGTTATTGATGCATGAAAAAACACACGAAAGTATTAAAACAGTTCGTCCATTAAAAGATGGTGTAATTGCTGACTTTAATGCTGCCGAATTAATGATTCGTGAGTTGATGAAAATGATTTATCCAAAAAAACCATTGTTTCCTCCTAGTTGGAGAATGGTAATTTGTATTCCATCATCTATTACGGAAGTTGAAAAAAGAGCGGTACGAGATAGTGCAGAGCAAGCAGGTGCAAAAGAAGTATACATGATACATGAACCAATGGCTGCTGCATTAGGTATTGGCATTGATGTTGAGGAACCAGTGGGTAACATGATTATTGATATCGGAGGGGGTACAACAGGTATTACCGTAATTGCATTAGCTGGTATAGTATGTGATCAAAGTATTCGTATTGCAGGGGATGAATTCACTGCTGATATTTTAGAAGCATTAAGACGTTACCATAGTTTATTAATTGGAGAGCGTACTGCAGAGCAAATTAAAATACATGTGGGTGCTGCATTAAAAGATTTAGATAATCCACCAGATGATATGCCTGTGAATGGCAGAGACTTAGTAACTGGTATTCCTAAGCAAATCATGGTTTCTTACCAAGAAGTGGCTGAAGCATTAGATAAAAGTATTTTCAAAATTGAAGAAGCTATTTTAAGAGCATTAGAAACAACGCCTCCAGAATTAGCTGCAGATATTTATCGTCGTGGATTATACTTAACAGGAGGAGGTTCTTTGTTAAGAGGACTTGATAAAAGATTAAGCGCAAAAATTAAGTTACCAGTACATGTTGCAGAAGATCCACTTAAGAGTGTTGTGCGCGGTACAGGTATTGCGTTGAAAAACTATCAACGTTTTCCTTTCATCATGAGATAATAAAAGTTCCTACGCTTGAAGAATATCATTGGTTTTATAAGACACAACCTTACTTTTTTTAGTTTCTTGATACTGCAAATTGTATCATTGGTAATATTATCGTCCTATAGTAAATCGCATGAAGTATTTTTTGGAGGAGTTACCAATCAAGCGGCTGGAAATATAAATAGATACTATAACAATTGGGCATACTTTTTTAATTTAAAAGAAACCAATGCTAGATTAGTTGCAGAAAACGCTGCACTACGAAATCGGTTAGCACAAGATTTTGTGGCCTTTGATACAAGCAAAAAATCTGCCACCCTTGTTTTAAAAAGAGATAGCTTAGAAAAAATCAGAAAATTTTATTACTATCCTGCTAAAGTAGTGGGTAACACTTTCACACTTCAAAAAAATTATGTTTGGGTGGAGCGTGGTGCTAAACAAGGGGTCATAAAAGACATGGCAGCTATCAGTCCTGATGGGAGTATTGTTGGTGTAGTAGTGGAAGTTAATGATAACTATAGTAAAATAATGAGCTTACTGCATCGTAATAGTAAAGTAAGTGCTATGTTGAAAAGAGATAAGGTTGCGGGTAGTATCGAATGGGATGGATCTGATCCTAATGTATTGGTACTTAAAAATATTTCAAAGAGTGCAGCTCCAAAAATCGGCGATACGGTTTTAACAAGCCCCTACTCTTCTAACTTTCCATCTCAACTAATGATTGGAAAAGTAATAAGCATTATCAAGGATCCGGCAAGTAATTTTTTAACCTTGAACGTTAAAGCAGCAACTAATTTTTTCAATCTTGAATATATTTATTTAGTTGAGAATAAAAGAATGACTGAACAAAAACAATTAGAAAAACCTGAGGCAAATAATGAATAATATTTTAAAAAATAGCATTCGATTTGTTTTGTTTTTGCTGATACAAATTATCATCTTAAACGAAGTGCCTCCGTTGCATCAATTTATTACCCCATACTTATACTTCACTTTTTTATTATGGCTTCCTTTTGGAACCAACCGATTAACGTTAACCATTCTTGGCTTTGTACTCGGTTATAGTTTAGATATTTTCACTAACACCCCTGGCCTACATGCTGCAGCTGCAACACTTGTGGGTTATGTACGACCTACGATTTTAAATTTACTTCTTGCACAAGAAACTTCTGAGGAGGTAAATAAAGAACCAAGTGTGGGTACCATGGGTTGGGGACCTTTTATGATTTATGTATTCCTATTAACATTTATACATCATTTTTATTTAGTGCTTTTAGAATGGTTGCAATTTGGCAATTTCACTTACTTCATTGGGAAAGTAATTGCAACGAGTCTTATGAGTGTACTGTTAATTCTTTTAGTTGAACTTGTTATGAACCGCCGCAATATAAAAAGATAAAAGATGGCATTGTATAATTCTAATCGTGGAGGTATTATTCAAATCATCATTGGCTTTGTTTTTGTTATTATCATTGGGCAGTTAATAAGCTTGCAAATATTTTCCAACAAATACAAATTAGCCGCAGACAACAACGCTATTTTTAGAAAAATTATTTATCCTGACAGAGGAATTATTTACGATCGTAAAAGAAGAGCCTTACTTGAAAATAGTATTAGTTATGACTTAGTCGTAATTCCTAATGAAGCTAAGGGTGTTGATACCACAGCCTTGTGCAACATTTTACGTATTGATAAAGATGAGTTTACCAAAAGAATGATTGAGGTAATTGTAAAAAATTCAAGGGTGAAAGCAGGTGTATTTGAACCATTTCTTTCGCCTGAATTATATGCACAATTAACCGAAAACTTATATCGATTCCCTGGATTTTCCTTAACTGAAAGATCTATTAGAACTTATCCATACAATACAGCAGCCCATGTACTTGGTTATGTTGCAGAAGTAGACGTTAACTTTTTACAAAAGCATGAAGACGAGGGATACGAAATGGGTGACTACGCGGGCATGACGGGATTAGAAAAACAATATGAAAATGTATTGATGGGTCAGCGAGGTGTAAAAAGATTTTTAAGAGACAATAAAGGAAAGATACAAGGCGCCTTTGAGAAAGGTCAGTTTGATACTTTAGCAGTGGCAGGAAGAAATTTGTACACCAGCATGGATGTTGAAGTGCAACAGTTAGCAGAAAAATTATTGCAGCATAAAATTGGTAGCGCTGTTGTGATCAATCCAAAAACAGGTGGTGTGATTGCTATGGCATCTAGCCCAGGTTACAATCCTAATTTATTAACTGGTAATCAGCGAAGAAGAACCATTGGAAGATTATTGACTGACACCGCACGTCCCATTTACAATCGAGCCATAAAAGGTCAATACCCACCTGGCTCTACATTTAAACCAATGGGTGCACTAATTGCTTTGGATGAAGGGTTAATAAGTCCAAGTTTTGGATATAATTGTTTTGGACTCTATACATCATGTGGTGATCCAAGAAAATGTGAACACCATAATGCAGGTCATGCTGCCAACTTACAATTAGCATTAGCCAATTCTTGTAACTCCTACTTTTTACAAGTTTTCAGAATGGCAATTGATAATCCAAAATATCACAATGCAAAACAAGGCTATTTAAAATGGAAGGAATATGTAAATAGTTTTGGGCTGGGACGCAAACTTGGAATCGATTTACCAAGCGAAAACAAAGCAAGCATTCCTGATACTGCACAGTACAATAAAGATTTTGGTAATCCTAAATTTTGGAATAGTTGTTATATGCTTACTTTAGGAATTGGTCAAGACAGAATGACGGCGACTCCATTACAATTAGCGAATGCAATGGCATTAATTGCGAATGAAGGATTTTATTATACCCCGCACTTTGTTGATAGTTTAGAAGATGAGGACGAGGATGATAAAGCTATACTAGCTAAATTCAGAACCAAACAAGAAGTAACAAAAATATCAGGGGATATCTTTAAAATTATTAAAGAAGGTATGCATGATGTAACAGTGTATGGTACAGCTGCAGGCATTAAAGTGCCAGGACATGAATATTGTGCGAAAACTGGAACTGCACAAAATCCTCACGGAAAAAATCACTCTTTATTTGTTTGCTTTGCTCCAAAAGACAATCCAAAAGTAGCAGTAGCAGTCGTTGTAGAGAATGCTGGATTTGGTGCCACTTGGGCTGGACCTATTGGCGGTTTGTTGATGGAAAAATATTTAAACGACACCCTCACCGCAGAAAGTAAAACAAAATCTGATTATTTGTCCAATGTTGACCTCATGCCTCAATCTATTAAAGATTGGTATGTTCGAAACAATAAATCTGAAAAATTAACGCCAATAGAATATAATAACGATGAGTTAGGTGATGTTTGGGATATGGAAA
>CAJADG010000035.1 GCA_903938445.1 uncultured Bacteroidota bacterium
TATTTCAGCGTTGGTATTTAAATGAATATAATTTTCAACATCGTTTTCATAAGATGTTTTAGAATGAAAACTTGTATTATTATCAAATAGTGATAAAGCAATTAATGCATTGGTGTATGAAAAAGATGCAGGTTGATTTAGATTCACTTTTTCAAATGAATAGATAGTTCCTGGGTAACTAAAGGCATTAAGTAATACCCTAAAGGCTGATTGTGCGTCAAAAATAATATCAAATGCGGTTTCTTTTATCATATTAATCTTGTTCCATAATTTTAAAATCAACTTTTGTTTTTAAAATTTGATTATACTCTTCCATTTGATTTTTAATCAAAATAACTTTCTCATTTTCAATAAATGTTGATACCTGTTTTTGCATTGGATGTTCATTTAAATTCATGATAGCATCTAAAATAGCAATACAATAAGCTCTTTGAGGAGCATCGCCCATACAATAGCCGTATCCTATTTGCCCATCTATATTTAATTGACATTCAGTCATTAAAACTTCTCCTAAATAAAAAGGTTGAAAATCTATTGAATCTTCTGCTTGAATCATTGTCATTGCCAATTTTGGCGCAATAATTGTTTCAATAGTTAAAGTAGGCTCCAAATTGGATACAAATTCAACTAAATTATCTTGGGAACAATTACATAAAACTTCATCTATACCCATATTCATGATTACTAGGCTTTTAAAAGTCAAGTGCTTAAAGTTATAGAACCTATATTATCTGAATATTAACTTATCCAAAATTTAATACTAAGACAACACGACTTTTCTTGTATAAAGTTTAGAATTCTTTTTCTTAGTATTTATTTATGCCAATTTTAACTATTATATCAATCAATACCTGGAAAGGAGAAGACGCTTATGATATAAGAATGGAGTATTTGAGAAAACAATTACTTTCTTTGAATCCGGACATAATTTTAATGCAAGAATGTTTTGAAGCTCCTTCAATTGAAAAAGATACAATAAGTTATATAAATCAAGCTTTCAATTATCATTTGGATTATATACAAGCAAGAGAAAAGTTCCGATCATTTGAAGGGTTTCCAGTTCATAGTTTTTCTAATATGGCAGTTTTAAGTAAACTCCCAATATTAAATAGCTATCATTATCCATTACCAATGTCTGATGGCGATGATATGAGATTTGGACAAGAAATTGAGTTTTTTCTTGAAAATGGAAAAACAGCTATTTTGACAAATGTTCATCTTACACATCTGAACCAGAAAGAGTTGGTAAGAATGGAACAAATTAAAAAAATTACGGAAAGAGTAAAGCTAAATACGACTAAACTAAATATAATTGGTGGTGATTTTAACACAACATTTTATTCTTCAGAAATTCAATATTTTATCAAGGAGCTTAATGCAATAGAAACTTTTTCTCATTTAAATCCAAATACAAAACATAGCACATTAG
The DNA here is from genome assembly GCA_903938445.1 of uncultured Bacteroidota bacterium. Classification (GTDB taxonomy): domain Bacteria; phylum Bacteroidota; class Bacteroidia; order Chitinophagales; family Chitinophagaceae; genus Sediminibacterium. The sequence continues at coordinate 1,430 of CAJADG010000035.1, forward strand.
TTGAAGGGCAGCTTAAAGGAGTTGATATAGGAGTTGATTTCATATTTTTAAATAATACTTTAAGACAATTTAAATTACAACAAGCAAAAACTTGTATCAATGAGCCTATACCTACTCAATATGGATTTGCAAGTGATCATTTTGGAATGTTATTAAAAATTGAATATGCCTAAAGGAAGTATATTTTATATAGTTGGATCTTCAGGAGTGGGTAAGGATTCGATAATAAATCAAATAAAAACTAAATTAACTTTTGAAAATAAATTTGTATTTGCAAAAAGATTCATTACTAGACCTAATGTAGATGGAAATGAAATTCATATTTCGTTAAGCAAAGAAAGTTTTGAAAATAGGTTAAATAAAAATTTATTTGCACTTCATTGGGAAGCACATGATAATTTATATGGAATTGGAATTGAGTTAGAGTATTGGATTGACAATGGATACAATGTAATTGTTAATGGTTCGAGGGAATATCTAGAAGTAGCAAAAACAAAATATCCAAAACTTAAAGCAATTTTAATTGATGCTGAAAAATCCGTTATTTATGAAAGGCTCATTGGTAGAAAAAGAGAATCGAAAGATTTAATCGAAGAAAGAATAAACCGAAATAATAGGTTTCAAAACATGAAATTTGATATAGTTATAAAAAATGAATCCACTATTGAAACAGCAGTGGATTCACTTTTATTTTATATCAACAAAACTAATACTGTTTAACCTGAATTATTTTCGTTACAAAAGGATGTGTTTCTGGAGTATTTACTGCATTTAAAACACTAAATTTCCAATCAAATTGATTTAATTTTTCCCTTGTTCTAAAATTAAGTGTAACCGTTTCTTTACCTGGTATTTGAATGATATCAGTAGATTCCACTAAACTAAATTTACTTTGATTTTGTAAAATAAAATCACAAGATGAATTATTAGCAACTACAACAGATAATACTAATGATTTTGGCTCATAAAATGCAGATTTAATTTCAAGACATGCATTTATTAAAGGAATCAATAAACTATCTCTTCCGATTAATGTATTGTCATAGTGCACTACCGTTCTATGGTCAAAAAGCGCAGATTTAATATTATCAATTTTTCTATCTTTTGAAAAAACGAGCGTAATAGGACGATGGCCTTTTGCATTCATTTTATAATCCCAATCAATTAAACCGTGTACATCACTTGTTCCCATAAGGGTTAAGTTTTTGTCAAAAGCAATTTGTAAAGCTTCTTTGGAGAAGGTATGCGTGTTTACAATTTCAATACCATGTACATAATTGCTATCCATAAGTTGTTTATTAACATCATATAAATAACTTATGTTATCATTTTTAGGCGTTTCATATGGATGATTCCAAAAAACGAATGCGTGTTGACGATTGGCTTCTCTGAATGATTCTTTATAATCATTAGCCAATAATTTATTTGCATCCTCAATAAAAATTGCATTGCTATGACCAGGAGGCATTGTTCTAGTAATTTCAGATCCTTTTATAATTACTAAGCTATGGTCTTTAGCTTCTTTTAAAGCAATTTGAAATGATCTATTTCGATCTTTATGAGGAATATCACCTAAATGTGGTTGATATTCTAGATGCTCTGTTAGTGATATTGCATCTAAATTATCCATCAAAGCTTCTCTTACACGGATACTTGGCCACACGTCTCCATCTGAAAAAACAGTATGTTGATGAAAATCACATTTTAAAGTTTCATATCCTGGTATATTTGGAAATTGCAAACTTGTACCTAATGCATGAGAATGTTGACCCTCTTGTGCTAAGACACTTATTCCAACCATGCATAATATATGCACAGTAACTATTATCTTTTTCATTAATTGTAGGTTTTTTAGTCTTCGAAATCTTCAAAATCGTCATCATCATCTTCGAACAATACATCGTATTCTTCAGACTTTTCATCACTTAATTCTTCGATGATATCAAAAATTTCATCGTTTAATTTTTTCCAGATAAAGGTTTCAACATCTTCATGTATTAAAATTAATACACAAAGGTCTGTTTTCATGATGGGTTCTACTAATAATACATTATCTCCATCAAATTCATTGATTAGATATCTTTTATCTAATTCCAAATCATTAAATACTGGCATAAGATTAAATTTTAAATACAATATAGATCAAACAGGTTACCTTATTATTAAATCCCTAAAATCTGGTATTATTTAATTGTGAAATTTAATTTTGTTGAAATCTATCTTCAACTTGTATTAAGTGTGTATTTTGTTCATATTGAATAGAAGTATAATTATCTCCATCTAAATTATTCATAAATAATATAAATAGCATTTCGTAGTAGTTTACAAAAATGTCAAAGGCATATTCAAATATTGGAAGATATATATTTTCATCATAGCCGTACAAATAATCTATTGTTTTTATAAAATCAATTAAAACTACACTTCCGTTACTATAATGACTTTTTCTATAATCTAATCTTAATTTTTCTTTATATTCCTTTTTGTTTAATTTCTTTTTAATACTATAATAAACAATGGTATCAACGATTTCTTGAAAGCACTGTTCAATTTGCCCTCTAGATTTTAAATAACTTAAAATATTTTCTTTTTGTATATCGCTTGGATATTTTTTTGAATAATCTTTAATATAATAATTAATCACACCAATGAATGCATCATTTAATAAAGAAAATTTGTTTAATTCTATTTTGCATTGATGTTTTGAAATCTTCCACATGTTTTTTTTCAAAATTAGATTCAAAATAATTTTCAAGAGATTAACTCTTCATTAAATATAATTTTATTAAAGAGTTAATAATAGAGTAACATTAGCAAATGACAAATACATATTTCTAGTACTAATTTTGTTAAATAATTTAAAAATTAATCATGAAAAAGATTTTAAAGCAAGCTTTCAGTTTGTTCCTATTGATTTTCATTACTTTCTTGAATGTTAATGCACAAGAAACAACATCGGAAATTCAAGGTACTGTATCCACACAAAAACAAATTTTATCTGGAGCTTCTGTAGTTGCAATTCATACACCAACCGGAACTACTTATAAAACTACTACACGTCAAGATGGCCGTTATAATTTACCAAACTTAAAAATTGGCGGTCCCTATAAAGTAACTGTCACTTATGTTGGATATAATACTGATGCTGAAGATGGCATTATTTTAACAGTGGGACAATCATATAAACAAAATTTTATTTTAAGTGAAAACACAAATTCTTTAAAAGAAGTTATTGTTAAATCAACGAATGATAAAAACTTTAATAGTAACCGTAATGGTTCTCAAGAATTAATAACTCGAAACCAGTTAGATCGTTTACCAACAATTAATCGTTCTATTCAAGACTTTGTGAAATTAGAACCAACTGCTAATGGTCTAAATATTGGTGGAAGAAGTAACCAGTATAACAATATGACAATTGATGGAGCTAACTTTAATAACTCATTTGGATTGTCTTCTTTATTAGGAGGTCAAACCAATGCACAACCAGTTTCATTAGAAGCTATTGAACAAATTCAAGTGAATGTGTCTCCTTATGATGTTAAATTAGGTGGTTTTGCTGGTGCTGGTATCAATACCATTACAAAGAGTGGTACCAACCAATTTAAGGGTACTTTTTATCAGTACATGAAAAATCAGGACAACCAAGGTTATGCAGTGGGACCAACTACACTTGCAAAAACTCCATTCACTTATTCTATCAAAGGAATTTCATTAGGTGGTCCAATTATTAAAAATAAATTATTCTTCTTTGTAAGTGCTGAACAAGTTAGACAAGATGCACCTGCTACTACTTTATTAGCATCTGATGCGAATCATGCTGCTGGTGGAGTTTACTCTCAAGCAAATGCGGACACGTTAACTGCTTTAGCTAACTTTTTAAAGTCCAAGTTTAATTATGATCCAGGTGCCTTCCAGAATTATTCTTTCCAAACCTATTCTGATAAAGTAACTGCAAAATTAGATTGGAATATTAATAGCACTAATACTTTCACATTAAAGTATAACTATTTAAAATCATTTGCAGATCAATTTGCTTCAGGTTCAAGACCAGGGGCTGGACAAGTTTCAGGTGGTCAACCAGGTACCTACTCCATGCCATTTTTTGGTAGTGGTTACGTAATTAATAATAACTTTAATATCTTAATTGGTGAGTTAAATACTAGATTCAGCAATAAGTTAAATAATAAGTTGCAAATTGGTTATACTGCTTTGAGAGATTACAGAAGTCCACATTCAACCAATGCTACTTTTCCTTTAGTGGACATTTTGAACAATGGAAATATCTATACAACATTTGGTTATGAGCCATATACATATAATAACAAGTTAAATACAGATGTATTTCAATTCAATGATATCTTAACTTATTATAAGGATGCGCACGAAATCACTATTGGTACACAAAATTCTTATAAAAAATATCAAAATGCATTTGCTCCAGGTTACCAAGGTGGCTATCAATTTAATAGCTTAACTGATTTTTATAATTCAGTAAATAATGGAGCTGCAAATGCCAAATCTTATTACTTACAATATTCAGCATTACCTGGTGGTGAATTCCCTTGGGCATATGCAGGTTCTACTGAATTGTCTCAATTTATCCAAGACAAATGGAGAGTAAGCCCTGAGTTCACTTTAACTTATGGTTTAAGATTAGATGAAACAATTTATAAGCAAGCAATGACGGATAATCCTTATTTTGATGCATTGACTTTTGCAAATGGAGCAACTTATAATATTGGAAAAGCACCAACAAATAATGTGTTGGTTTCTCCTAGAATTGGTTTTAACTGGAATCCTAAAGGAGACAAAACTTTACAAGTAAGAGGTGGAACAGGTGTTTTTGCAGGACCTCCACCATTTGTGTGGATCTCCAACCAAGCATCAAATAATGGTATTCAATTTGGATCATTCACAGTTGCAAATAAAGCATTTAATGTAGATCCAAATGCTTATAAGCCAACAGCAGGCGCTGCAAATACTTCATATAGTACAGCATTGGTAGCAAGTAATTTTAAATATCCAACTGCATGGAAATCAACATTAGCGGTTGATAAAAAATTAGATAATGGTTGGGTAGTTGGCGCTGAATTTAATTACACACAAGACATTAATGCTGTGTATTATTCTAATATCAACTTAAATGAAACGAATGGTTTCCAATTAGCAGGCGCAGATACAAGAACACGCTACTTAACTTCAGTTGCTAATACCAATAAATACTACTACGGAACAACATTAGCAAATCCAAACATTGGTAATGCGATCTTAATGAGCAATACCAACCAAGGATATGTAAGTACTTTTACTGTAAAAGCACAAAAGAATACTGAAAATCTAAGTTATGGTGTTGCTTATACGCGTTCTATAGCTAAAAATACTGCAGAAGGTGGTTCTACTGCATCTTCATTATGGAGTGCAGGCGCAGTTTCAACTCAGGATCCAAATGCAGCAAACTTAGGATTGGCTTCTTATTATATTCCAAACAGAGTAGTAGCTAATTTCTCATACAGATTTAATGAGGGTAAATATTTAGCAACTACAATTGGCGCTATTTACGAATTGGTAAACAATGGTACTGCTTCTTATGTAATTAATGGAGACTTAAATGGAGACGGAAATACAGGTAATGACTTAATGTTTATTCCAAGAGCTGCTTCAGATATTAATTTAGTAAAAGTAGGTTCAGGTGGTTTAGGTACTGGGACTGCGGGTGTTACTGATACAAGAACTGCAGCACAAATTTGGTCACAATTAGATGCATTTATTTCTAACTCAACGTATTTAAATCCAAGAAGAGGATCTTACGCTGAAAGAAATGGAGTTGTTTTACCTTATTTAAGTAGAATGGATATCAATGTAACTCAAGATTTTAAAATTAAAGTGGGGACGCAAATGCATACCGTTAAATTATCTTATGATTTAATCAATGCGGGTAACTTCTTTATTAGAGATTGGGGTGTAGTTAAAATTCCTACTGTAACTAACTTCTTGAAATATGAAGGTTTAGGTGCAGATGGAAAAACTCCTTCATTCTCATTCCCATTCCAAACAGGTACTACACCATTTACACAGCCATTTCAGAATTCAACAAGTATCGCTTCAAGATGGCAAATGCAAATTGGTATAAAATATTTGTTTAATTAATTACACTAAAATATTTTAATAAAAATGCCTTCCATTTGGAAGGCATTTTTATTTCGTTCACTTTTTTTGATACTAATAATTCTTTTGTTTAAACAACTAAATGTTACCAAATTGTATAGCATCTAATTACCTAAATGTTAACTACAAAAATGAAAAAATGATTAATAGTTTGTTAATGTTTGCTAAAATATTTTGTTAAAATTCAAATCTAATTTAGCGTTTCAAAATCGAAAATATATATTTATGAATCAAGTTAAAACTAACTTATTAAAGTATCTGATGATGCCGCTAGCCCTTATCTGCTATGCGTTTCAGGTACAAGCACAAAATGTAAGTGTAAGTGGTAAAGTAATTGATGCCACTACTTCAAATCCAATTGAAGGAGCAAGTGTTTCTGTAAAAAATGGAAAAAAGACATTAACAAATGCTGCAGGAACTTTTACAATTAATGCTGCTAAAGGAACAAATATTTCAGTTTCTTATGTAGGTTTTCAATCTGCAACAGCAGTTGTTAACGGTACTGAATTATTAATTAAGTTAGTTCCAAGTGTAGAAAATTTAGAGGATGTGGTGGTGACTGGTTTGGGTGTAAAGAAAGATGTAAAAAAACTGGGTTATTCAGTACAAGAAGTAAAAGGTGCAGATTTAGTGAAAGCAAGAGAGCCAAATCCTGTGAATGGATTAGTGGGTAAAGTAGCTGGTTTAGATGTTGCTATTAACCGTGAAATTTTAGCTGCTCCAAACGTTTCTTTACGTGGTTATAATATCTCTTTATATGTTGTAGATGGTATTCCAGTAACTTCTGATACTTGGAATTTAAGTCCAGATGATATTGAATCTTATACTGTATTGAAAGGTTTAGCTGCAACAGCGATTTATGGTAGCCGTGCTCAAAATGGTGCCATTTTAATTACGACTAAGAAAGCTAAGAAAAATGATAAAGGATATACCATTGAATTTAATACCTCAACACAAATTGATAAAGGATTTATTGCATTGCCTAAATCACAAGCTTTGTATGGTGGTGGTGACTATTCACAATATGCTTTTGGTGATGGTAAAGGTGGTGGTATCAACGATGGAGACTATGATGTTTGGGGACCTGCTTTAAATGGTCAATTAATTCCTCAATGGAATAGCCCAATTGATCCAGTAACAGGTGTGCGTAAAGCAACTCCTTATTTACCAGTAGGTGTAAATAACTTACAACGTTTTATTCAAGCAGGAGTTTTAAATACAAACAACTTAAGTTTTTCTGCTGCTACAGATCGTTCTAGCATCAGAATGTCATTGACTAATACAGATCAAAAAGGTATTATTCCAAACACAGGATTAAATACTGTAAACTTTAATATTAACGCTAGTTATGCTTTAAGTAAAAAGTTTAAAATTGATGGTAACTTAAATTACAATCGTCAGTTTACAGATAATATTCCAGATGTTTCTTACGGTCCTAATAGTGTTATTTATAGTATGACTATTTGGACTGGTGCAGATTGGAATATTGCGGATATGAAAGATTACTGGCAACCAGGTAAAGAAGGTGTTCAATCAAAATTTGCTGAATACCAACGTTACCATAACCCATACTTTATGAGTTATGAGTGGTTAAGAGGTCATTACAAAAATGATATCACTGGTAATATCGCATTATCATATAAGCCTAATAATGATTTTGAAGCAATTTTAAGATCTAATATTAGTGCTAATAACGTTTTAAGAACTGAAAAAATGCCATATTCTGCTCACCCTTATGGTCGTGAATTAAATAGAGGTGATTATAGAGAGGACGTTCGTTCATTATTTGACAACAACGTTGAGGCATTAGGTAAGTACAATCACAAATTTAACAGTGGCATTAATGTAGACGCGGTATTGGGTGTGAACGCACGTAACTTTACTTATCAATCTAGTTTCACAACTACTGATTACTTAAACGTACCAGGTTTATATTCTTTCGCAAACTCATTAAATGCAATTAAAGCATACAATTTCCATTCAGACATGTTGGTATTAAGTTCTTACTATTCAGCAGGTGTTGAATTTGGAAAATACTTTACGTTAACAACTACAGGAAGAGTGGATAAGAGTTCTACTTTGTTAATTAACAATAACACTTATTTCTATCCTTCTTTTTCTGGTGCATCAGTGATCTCTGATTATGTAAAATTACCAGAGGCAATTAGTTTCTTAAAAGTAAGAGCTAGTTATGCATCTGCTAAATCACCAAATACGCAACAATATATTGGCCCAGCTGGTTACCCAATTGGTTACGGTAATCCGTATGTAAGTGTTTATGGAGGTCCTTCTTATTCTTTATCAAATCCAGCTTATTCAATCAATACAGTATATAATGGAACTACTGGTGCTAGTGCTCCATTAAATGCAATTGATTCTAGTATCAAATCATCTCAAGTAACAAGTGTTGAATATGGTTTTGATGTGAAGTTCTTAAAAAATAGAATTGGTTTAGCTGCAACATTCTTTGATAACATTAATGGTCCTGGTATTAGAAATTTCCCAATTTCTCAAACAACAGGTATTACTGCATTTACAACGAATGCAATTAAGACTGAAGTAAAAGGTGCTGAAATTTCATTATCTGGTTCTCCATTACGTAATCCAAAAGGTTTAAACTGGGACGTTGTAGCTAACTGGTCAACTTTTGTTGAGCGTTACAAAGAGTTACCAAGCAATTTTGAAAGCTATCAATTTCACCAAGGTGATCGTGTAGATAAAATTTATTCGGGTGTAACTGCTAAAACTGCAGATGGACAAGTAATTAACAATAGCGCAGGTTACCCAATTTATTTACCAAAAGCACAATATGTAGGACATGCTGATGCTGATTGGAGCTGGTCTATTTATAATAAATTTAATTATAAGGCCTTTACGTTTGCTTTCCAATTTGATGGTAAAGTGGGTGGTGTAGTACAAGACCGTGTAATGAGAAAAGGTATTGAAGGGGGTTCAAATATTTTCACTGTAGAAGGTGCAGTTGGACAAGCTAGAGCTTATGAAGCTGCTCACTATAATGATCCTGGATTCAAAGGAACATACGTAGGAGAAGGTGTTCAAATTAGCAATGGTAAAGCCATTACTTATGACCCAACTACAGGTGTAATTACCAACTTAAGTGCTTTACAATTCAGTAAAAATACAGGTGTAGTAAATTACATTCAAGACTATGTAAGTAGTTTCTTTAATGACTTTGAACATACATCAGTTTCTAAAACATATGGAAAATTACGTGAGGTAGTTATTACATATACTTTACCTAAAGAGTTAATTGGTAAAAAATCATTTATCTCTAAAGTAGATGTTTCTTTAGTAGGACGTAACTTATTATACTTCTTCCCTGATCGTTTCAAGGATATGGATATTGACCAATATTCTGGACGTGACTATAATAGCAGTAATAGTAAAGAATACAACTTACAAACACCAACTACACGTAGTTATGGTATTAACTTAAACATTGTTTTCTAAAATAAAATAATTGTTTAAAAAAATAAAATATGAATATGAAAACAAATAAATTAATAGCACTACTTGTTGCAGTAATTGCAATTACTGTTAGTAGTTGTACAAAAACTTTTGAAAAGTATACTCAAAACCCAAACCAGCCAACATCGGTACCTGCTTATTTGTTGTTAAGACAGGTTGAGAATGACTTAATGGTTTACCCAGGTGGTGATGAAGAAAAATGGTCACAATATACTTTGTCTACTTACACATACTATGGTACGAATGAGTATTGGAGTGGTAGTACAAATATGAATTACAATACTTTAGAAAATATTGCTGCAATGGAAACTGAAGCTGCTAAAGCTTCTGCTGGAGTGACTCCTTACAGTGCCTTAGCAAAATTCTTTAAAGCTTATGTATTCATAGGTATGACTATGAAATATGGTGATATCCCAATGTCAGAAGCTTTAAAAGGATTGGCAAATCCAAAGCCTAAATATGATACTCAAAAACAAATATTTATTCAGTCTTTACAATTGTTAGAAGACGCTAACACACAGTTAACTGCATTAATTGCTAATTCAAATACCGCTTTATTAGGAGATTTTTATTTCCAAGATAAATTATCAGGTGGTGTTGATCCTTTAACAGCGTTAAAGAAATGGCAGAAAGTAGTAAATACTTATAAATTAAGAGTGTTAATTGAATTAAGTAAAAAGTCAGCAGATACCGATTTAAATATCAAACAAAAGTTTGCTGATGTATACAACAATCCAACTAAGTACCCAATTATGAGTGACTTATCTGATAACTGGGAATATGTTTACAATGCTTCTTATAACTACTACCCTAACAATAAAAATAACTACGGTAATGATGCCTTACGTTTGTGCGTAGCTTCTACATGGTTAAATACTTTAAGTAGTTTAAATGACTTAAGAGCTATGAAAGTAGCTGATCCTGCAAGAGGTTTAGGTTTTTCAGATACTTCTTATAAATCATTTGTTGGTGGTGGTGCTGGACAAGATATGTCAGTATTAGGAGGAAATATCGTTGCTTTAAAAATATCACCTATTGGTCGTAAGCGTTATTATGATGGATTTACAGGTGAAAATACTTTCTTAGTAGGTTATCCTGAAATGTGTTTAAATATCGCAGAAGCAATCAATAGAGGTTGGATTACAGGCTCAGCTGATACTTGGTATCAAAAAGGGGTGAAAGCAATGTTTGCATTTTATGGAATTACAGATGGTGCTAATACGGTTTCATTCTTAAAAGGAACAGCACCTGGTGATTATGTAAACTATACAATGAACTTTAGCTTTACAAATTACTTTAACCAATCAGCAGTAAAATATGCTGGTGATAACACAACGGGATTAAATCAAATTTTAACTCAACGTTATTTATCATTGGCTCGTAATTCTGGATTAGCTGGATATTATCAATGGAGAAGAACTGGTGTTCCTACATTTGATGCAGGTCCAGGTACAGGAAATAGCAATATTATTCCATTAAGATACCAATATCCTTCTTCAGAATTATCTACAAATGGTACGAATGTAAATGCAGCAATTACTTCTCAATTTGGAGGTAAAGATGACATCAATGCAAAAATGTGGATTATTCAATAAATCATTTTGTTTTTAATAATTGTTAAGTTTGAATTAGGGTCTCCATATGGAGGCCCTTTTTTAAAATCTATCTTATGAGTAGAATTTTTCTTATAAATATTATTTGTCTTTTATTATCGACGCAATTAATTGCTCAATCATTTGTAAAGCAATTACCTAAATCGAAAAATAATTTAATAGTAATTGCGCATAGAGGTGATCATACCATTGCCCCAGAAAATAGTAGCATGTCAATTCAAAATGCAATTAAAGATGGAGCAGATTATGTAGAACTTGATATTAGAACTACAAAAGATGGTCAATTGGTATTAATGCATGATGCAACTGTAGATAGAATGACTAATGGTATGGGGAAAGTAAGAGATTTAAATTTTGATGAAATTAGAAAGCTCAAATTATTTAATAAGCAAATTTTAAATCCCGATACTTTACAAATTCCAACTTTTGAAGAAGCACTTAAAATATGTAAAAATAAAATTAATATTTATTTAGATTTTAAAGATGCCAACGTGCAGCAAGTTTATGCTGCTATTAAAAACGAAGGCATGGAAAATCAAATGGTAGTGTATATTAATGCACCAAATCAATATACAGATTGGAGAAAATGGGTGCCTTCTATGCCACTTATTGTAAGCTTAAATAAAAAAGTAAAAGATAGTGCTGAAATGGTATCCTATTTAAAAAATATTCAAATAGATATTTTAGATGGCGATTGGACTGAATATACTCCTGAAACAGTTAATGCGGCATTAAAAATGGGTGTCCCGGTTTGGGCGGATATGCAATCTCCAAATGAAAATGAGGATTATTGGAAACAAGGAATTTCACTTGGTTTGTCTGGAATACAAACAGACCATCCAAAGGAATTAGTACTTACTTTAAAAAATGTAAAGAAAACTAATTAATACAATTAGGCTAGTTTCAAATTATTCAATTCTCTTAATATCTGCACCTAATTCTTGTAGTCGCGTATCAATGTATTGATAACCGCGATCAATTTGTTCAATGTTTTGAATGGTGCTTTTTCCTTCTGCGCTTAAAGCTGCAATCAGCAAAGCTTGACCAGCACGTATGTCTGGGCTACTCATGGTGATACCACGTAAAGGATATTTGCGTCCTAAACCAATCACTGTAGCACGATGTGGATCACACAAAATAATTTGTGCACCCATATCAATTAATTTATCGGTAAAGAATAATCTGCTCTCAAACATTTTTTGGTGTATTAACACACTTCCTTTTGCTTGGGTTGCAGTAACTAAAACGATACTTAATAAATCGGGCGTAAAACCGGGCCAAGGATTATCATAAATGGTAAGGATACCGCCATCCATGTATGTTTGAATTTCATAATCTTCTTGTGCAGGAATAAAAATATCATCTCCTTGAATATCAAAATCAATACCAAGCAATCTAAATTTTTCTGGAATAATACCTAAGTGTTGAATGCCGGCATCTTTAATACGGATCTCACTTTTAGTCATCGCTGCCAATCCAATGAAGGAACCTATTTCAATCATGTCAGGTAAAATACGATGCTCTGTTCCGCCTAATTTTGTAACGCCTTCAATGGTTAATAAATTACTTCCCACTCCAGTAATTTTTGCTCCCATTCTATTAAGCAAACTACATAACTGTTGAAGATAAGGCTCACATGCAGCATTATAAATGGTAGTAATACCTTCAGCTAAAACAGCTGCCATCACAATATTTGCCGTACCCGTTACCGAAGGTTCGTCGAGTAACATATAACAACCTTTTAGCCCTTCCGTTTTAATAGTGAAACATGCTAGATCTTGATCGTATGCATATTTTGCACCTAATTTTTCAAAACCAATAATATGTGTATCTAATCTACGACGACCAATTTTATCTCCTCCTGGTTTCGGAAGATATGCAACCTTAAAGCGCGCTAATATAGGGCCAGCAAGCATTACAGAGCCACGTAAACGACCACTCTTTTTTCTAAATTCTTCTGAAGCTAAATATTGTGGATCAATTTTATCGGCTTGAAAACGGTAAATGCCTTCTCCTAATTTTTCAACGCTTACACCCATTTCGTGTAATAATTCTATGAGTAAATTAACGTCTACAATATTGGGAATATTAGAAATGGTAATGGGCTCAGTACTTAAAACAACTGCAGACAATATTTGCAATGCTTCATTTTTTGCACCCTGAGGAATGATGGTTCCTTTTAATGCTTTGCCTCCTCTTACTTCAAATGAACTCATAGGATGGAGATTTAGTATCTCTTTTTAAAATTGCGGTTGTTATTATTTCTTCCACCGCCGCTTCCGCTACTTGGTCCACGACCACCGCCTTGACCACCACGGTTGCGATTGTTGTTTTGCCATCTTCCGCCCGCTGGACGATAATCATCACTAAAGTTTTGATTGCGATGTTTAATGTAAGGAGTATTGCTAAATTCAAGACCACCACCCGTAATAGAATTTAACTCATTACGAATTGCATCATCTTGAACCAATTCTTTATGCCAGTTGCTATAAGCCAATTTCATATAGTGCGCAATACTGTTAGCGAAACCTGCTTTCTTTTCTTCGTCCGTTTCTGCCATTGCTTTATCAATCACCAATTCTAAATTTTTACCCAAATGCGCATATTTAATTTTGCGTTTAGGATAAGGTAAAGGATCTGGCTTTTGCTTATAAGTTTCTTTAGTAGGAATTGGATAAGGACTTTCTACATCCAATTTAAAATTGCTCATAAAAAACAGGTGATCCCATAATTTATGCTTGTAATCTTCAATATTTTTAAGAGATGGGTTTAAAAATCCCATCAATTCAATGACTACCTGCGCTTGTTCTTGACGCTTGGCTTTGTCCTCAATGGTCATAAGATGGTCCACCATCCTTTGAACGTGACGGCCATACTCTCTCATCCCCATTATGCTTCTTGCTGTATTGTACTCCATGTATTAAATCTTCCGAATAACAAATGTAGGGGTTTTATGGGTAATTTTCGTCAGATGAAAAACCACTTTTGCGTATATTCGTGCTATGGAGCAATTGTTACAACAAATAGAAGCCATTAAAGCGGAAATCGCAGCTACTGTGGCAACAACCCCGGACGCGGTTGAGCAATACAGAATCAAATACTTAGGAACCAAGGGTTTGGTAAAACAAATCATGGGAGAGATGAAGAATGTGCCGAATGAGCAAAAAAAGGAATTTGGTCAAATATTGAATGCTTTTAAAATTGTAGCAGAAGAAAAAATGGTGCAATTGCAGGAGGCATTGGGGGATAGTGAGGAGCAAGGAAATAATAAATTTGATTTTACATTACCAGGCGACCCTATTGCAGTGGGAACAAGACATCCATTGAATTTAGTGCGCAATCAAATGGTTTCTATATTTAAGCGTTTAGGATTTGCCGTTGCAGAAGGTCCAGAGGTAGAAGATGATTGGCATAATTTTGGTGCCATGAATTTACCGGAAGATCATCCAGCGCGTGATATGCAGGATACTTTTTATGTACAAGCGGCTACGGAAGAAAATTCAGCATGGTTATTAAGAACACATACTTCCAGTGTACAAGCACGTGTGATGGAAACACAAAAACCACCGATTCGTGTTATTTGTCCAGGTCGTGTATATCGTAATGAAACTATTTCAGCAAGAGCGCATTGTTTTTTTCATCAAGTAGAAGGATTGTACATTGATGAAAATGTAAGCTTTGCCGATTTAAAACAAACCTTGTACTTTTTTGTACAAGAGATGTTTGGTAAAGAGGTGAAAGTAAGATTCCGTCCAAGTTATTTTCCATTCACTGAGCCAAGTGCTGAGATGGATATCAGTTGTCAAATATGTTCTGGTAAAGGATGTAATATTTGTAAGCATACTGGTTGGGTAGAAATTTTAGGATCGGGAATGGTGCATCCAAAAGTGTTAGAGAATTTTGGTATTGACCCTGAAAAGTATACTGGCTTTGCGTTTGGTATGGGTGTTGAAAGAATTGCACAATTAAAATACCAAGTAAACGATTTACGTTTATACTCACAAAATGATCTTCGTTTCTTAGAACAGTTTAAGTCTGTTTGATAATATAATATGTTACACAATACCAAGGGCATTGTTTTACGCGTAACAAAGTATGGTGATACCAGTTTGATTATGACAGCGTATACCGAGCTTTTTGGTTTGCAACAATATATATTAAAAGGAGTAAGAACTACTAGTAAAAAAGGTTCCAATAAAGCGGTGTATTATCAACCTGCAGCTATTTTACAAATGGAAGTTTACCATAGTCCGATGAAAGGATTACAAATGGTAAAAGAGGTAAACTGGGATTATATTTATCAAAATGTATATTCTGATGTTGTCCGTAACGCAGTGGCTACTTATATTGTAGAGATATTACAACAAACTTTACAACCTGAACCCTATCCAGAATTGTTTTATTTAATTGAAGATACCTTTAAACAATTAGATAAAGGAGATGCTACCTTAGCAAGTAATCTTTCCATTTATTTTTTAATTCATTTATGTGAAACCTTGGGTTTTGGTTTGCAAGGGAACTATTCGGAAGCTACTTCTTATTTAGATGTGAAAGAAGGGCAATTTGTAAAAGAAAAACCATTACATCCCTATTTTTTAGAAGGTCAGGAAGCGCAAACGGCGAGTACTTTTTTACAAGTACAATTTTATAATGATCTTGAAAATATTACACTAAGTGGCATACAGCGAAAGAAAATTTTAGAACTATTTCAGTTATCGCTAAGCTGGCATTACAAAGGGTTTAAAGAAATAAAATCATTGGCTATTTTACAGGCAGTGTTGTATTAATTATTTGACTAGTCTCTGTTGTTTTTACTTCTATAATGTCTGCGGAGCATTATTATTACAATTGCGAATATGCCAAATAAAATAGGGAAAGTCATAATGATTATTTAATTATTAAAATTACAATAAATACATAGCTTTATCCTAAATAAGTCCAATGAAATTTAAATCTATTTATTCAGCTTTAATTATAACTAGTTTACTTATAAGTCATTGTGCATTTTCTCAAATTTCATCTTCATCCAAAATGACAATAGATTTTCAAGCGCATCGTGGAGGCAGGGGATTAATGCCTGAAAATACAATACCAGCCATGTTAGCTGTAATGGATAATAAACTAGTAACTACGCTAGAAATGGATTTAGCAGTAACTAAAGACAAGCAAGTAGTTGTTTCTCATGATCCTATTTTAAATCCACTCATTACCACCAAGCCAGATGGTACTTTCATAAAAGCAAACGAGTTCAATGATAACATTATTTATCAAATGAATTATGAGCAGCTTCAAAAATTTGATGTTGGGCTAAAACCACATCCTGTTTTTCCTGCTCAAAAAAAATTAGCAGTTTTCATACCAACCTTACATGATTTAATTGATAGTGTTGAAACAAAAGGTAATCGCATTGGTCGTAAGATGTACTATAACATAGAAATTAAATCAGTGAATGGTAAAGACATTGTGGAACATCCAGTCCCTAATGAGTTTGTGGAGTTAGTAGTAAATCTGATTCTCAAAAAAAATATTACGAGTAGAACCTCTATTCAAAGTTTTGATCTAAGACCATTGCAAGTGTTACATCAAAAGTATCCAACTATTCAAACAGCTTATTTGGTGGAAGGAAAAGAAACTGGTAATGTACAATTAAAATTAGATCAGTTGGGATTTACACCAACTATCTATAGTCCGGAATTTAAATATGTAACTAAGGAAGTGGTTGATTATTGTCATGCACAACATATGAAAATTATTCCTTGGACTGTAAACACAAAAGCTGAAATGGATGCGTTGATTGCCATGGGTGTAGATGGATTAATAACCGATTACCCCAACTTGTTAGGGAATTAATTACTTTCATTACATCATTAAATAATTCTTCTTGACACTGCGTTCGATAAATTATTTTCTCCCATCACATTTTCAATAATAACCACTCCTGGTTTTTTACCCGTTTCAAAACTGCCTAAATGTTTTTCCATTTGCAATGCGCGCGCGCCATTCATAGTTGACCATGTTAACATTTCATCCAAAGGAATATTGGGTAAATGCTTTTGAATGGTTTTTAATTCATCTACAATATTTAAACTCCAGTTGCTTGCATAGCTATCGGTTCCCACAATAATATGAGCACCATTGCTTCTTAACAATTCAATGGGAGGCATGGTTTGTTCAATGTATTGATTCGCATTTGGACACAAACACCAAAATGTATTAGGCATTTGATTTTTCACAGCTGCAATATCAGCTGCATCGGTAAAACTATTGTGTACTAAAATACTTGCTGCTGCATTTTTAAAAATAGGCAATACAGATTGAAGAGAGGAAAGTCCTGTTGCTTCAAAAAAATCTAAATTCACTTTAGTTCTTTCATACATACCTAAAAATGAACCTGTTTTTGTTTTAAAGAAATCATTCTCGTCAGGTGTTTCCTGATTGTGCAAGCTGATGGTATGCGATCCAAAATGTTCACTCAGTAATTTCCATAAATGATTGGTCACCGAATAAGGTGCATGAGGTACAAGGGAAGCGCGAATGCAATTTTCTTCAAATGCTTTTTGGTTTTCAAGACCTGCCATTATTTTATCCTGCGCGCGTGTAGGATCTAAATCATACAATTCTACAAAAGTGTAGTATGCTAAATTATGTTTAGCTTTTTGTGCAAGGGTATCTAATGTATTGCTAATATCTCCCACTGCTACAATTCCATTTGCCAACATTTCTTTTTCTGCAGCTACAATTGCATCTTCAATTGCTGCAGGTTCTACTTTTCGTAAAGACACAATTTGTTTTACAAATTCCTGCAAACCGGTATGCGCAGGAATCATATCCTTCATATGTGATAATTCTAAATGGCAATGCGCATTTATAAAACCAGGGGTAAGGATCCCTTCAAAACTTTGAATATCGTCTCCAGCATCTTCAATTCCGACAATACCTTCCACGGTACCATCCTTGGTGGTAATCAAAACCAATTGGTCCTCTAACAATTCGGTGCCGGTAAAAAGCTGGGTAGCTTGAAATTTTTGATACATATATATAAGTAAGTGGTAAAATTAAGGGTAATTACTCAATTCCTAACTCATTGATTATCAGCATCTATTTAGTATCATTAATATTATTATTCAAAATTATTATTGATTATCAATTAGTTACAAAGGAACAATAAAAAATACATCCCCAAAAGGATAAAAACTACAAAAACCCGTCGTAACTTTGCCCTCCCTCCAAAAAGGGGAATTATTAATGGCTAGCGGGATAGCGCAGCCTCATTTAAACAAAGAATTATGAGTAAACTACATTTCACCACGAAGCACGCCAACGCGGCTACCGTAAAACATGGCTGGTACATTGTTGACGGTACTAATCAAACCGTAGGACGTATTGCTTCAAAAATTGCATCTGTTCTACGTGGTAAGAACAAAGCTTATTACACTCCTCACGTTGATTGTGGAGATTATGTAATCATCATTAACGCAGAAAAAGTACAATTGACTGGAAACAAATTCCACGATAAGCAATACTTAAACTACTCTGGTTACCCAGGTGGTAAGAAGGAAGAAGCTGCTGAAGATTTAATCAAGCGTCGTCCAGAAGTAATTATGGAAAGAGCGGTTAAAGGTATGTTACCTAAAAATCGTTTAGGACGTAAGATGATCAAAAAATTGTTTGTATATGCTGGTGACAAACACCCTCATACTGCACAACAACCTAAAGAATTTAAATTTTAATTAATTCCAAATCTATATAAATGGAAAAGCAAACAAATGCAGTAGGTCGTCGTAAGGAAGCCGTAACACGTGTCTTCGTTAGCAAGGGTACTGGAAAAATTACCGTTAACGATAAAGATTACAAAGCGTACTTTCCTTTAGTATACTTACAAAATCAAGTGGAAGCTCCTTTAAAAGCTGCTGGCGTTGAAGGTAAATACGATATCGTAATTAACGCAGCTGGCGGTGGTATGAAAGGACAAGCAGAAGCAGCCAAATTAGGTATTGCTCGTGTATTAGTTGAATTGAATCCTGAAGTTCGTCCAACATTAAAAGCTGCTGGACAATTGAAGCGTGATCCAAGAAGTGTTGAACGTAAGAAGTTCGGTCACAAGAAGGCACGTAGAAGCTTCCAATTTAGCAAGCGTTAATCGAAAGATAAATTACCAATTAATTCATTATTACAACTTATACAAATGGAAAATAATACTTCACTTCAACAGCAACTTTTGGAAGCTGGCGTACACTTTGGTCACCTTAAAAAGAAGTGGAATCCAAAGATGTTACCTTATATCTTCGCTGAGAAGAAAGGGATCCACATCATTGATTTAAATAAAACTGTAGATCATTTACAAGAGACTGCTGCTGCTTTAAAGCAAATTGCTAAGAGTGGTAAAAAGATCATGTTTGTTGCAACTAAAAAGCAAGCAAAAGAAATTGTAAGTGAGTGTGCAAAGAAAGTAAACATGCCTTATGCAACTGAGCGTTGGTTAGGTGGTATGTTGACTAACTTTAATACTGTTCGTAAGAGCGTTAAAAAAATGCAAAGCATTGAAAAAATGTTGAACGACGGTAGTGCAGACAGCTTAACTAAAAAAGAGCGTTTAACATTAGCACGTGATAAAGATAAAATGGAAAAAGTATTAGGTGGTATCGCTCAATTGGGCCGTTTACCAGCAGCTTTATTCTTAGTTGACATCGGTCACGAGCATATCGCATTAGCAGAAGCTAAGCGTTTAGGTATCCAAACTTTTGGTATGGTAGATACTAACTGTGATCCTAATAAAGTAGACTTCTCTATCCCTGCAAATGATGATGCTACAAAATCAATTGCAATCATCACTAACTATATCACTGCAGCAATCGCTGAAGGTTTGGCTGAGCGTCAAGCTTCAAAAGAGGATGAAAGTGAAGTAGAAGAAGGTGCAAACGAATTAGAAGCAAAAGCGAAGAGAATGGAAGCTGAAGCAAATGCTGAAGGCGGAAGAGCTAAGCGTGGTGCTGGTGCAGGAACTTCTGCTCCAGGTGCTCCTAAGCGTCGTACTACTACTGGCTCTCGTGGTCCAGTAAGAAAATAATTAAATATCCCAATTGGGTTGTTGGTCTCTATGCAAATAGATACTAATGACCCAATTGTATTTATTTCACTACGACTATATTAACTAAATATTAATTAGACAATTTTAAAAATAATTTTATGAGCGCTATAACAGCACAAGATATTAATAAGTTACGTCAAGCAACAGGTGCCGGAATGATGGATTGCCGTAAAGCATTGACTGAAACAAATGGTGATTTTGAAGCAGCAATCGATTGGTTACGTAAGCAAGGACAAAAAGTGGCCGCTAAACGTAGTGATCGTGAAGCAAAAGAAGGTGTGATTATTGCAAAAACATCTGCTGATAATAAATCAGGATTTATTGTTTGTATTTCTTGTGAAACAGATTTCGTTTCTAAGAATGCAGAATTCGTTGCATTTGCTCAAAGCATTGCTGACGCTGCAGTTGCGAACAATGTAAAATCTGCTGAAGAATTAAATGAAGTAACTGTAAACGGTGCAAAAGTTGCAGACTTGATCAATGATAAATTAGCTTCTATCGGTGAAAAAATTGGTGTTGCTAAATTTGAAAGAATTGATGCTCCTTATGTAGCTTCTTATATCCACGGTGCTTACCGTATGGGTGTATTGGTTGCATTAACTGCGGAAGCTGCTGAATTGGGTAAAGACTTAGCAATGCAAATTGCTGCGATGAACCCAGTTGCTGTGGATGCTGATTCAGTTCCTGCTGAAACAGTTGCACGTGAAAGAGCAATCATCATTGATACTATGAAAGAAGATCCTAAGATGGCAGGTAAGCCAGAAGAAATGATTGCTAAAATTGCCGAAGGTAAAATTGCAGCTTTCTTTAAAGAGCAAACATTATTAGCGCAGTCTTTTGTAAAAGACGGTTCTAAAACTGTTGGCGACCACGTTAAGAGCGTAGGTGACATTAAAGTTACCGAGTTCAAGCGTGTAGCATTAGGTTAAATTGCAAGCCATCACTGTTTAGTTCAAAAAATACAGATGATACAAATTCCCAGAAGCTAAAAGCGGGGAATAAAAATACCAAAAGGGGGTCCTAAAAAGGCCCCCTTTTTATTTAGCTTAAATTAAGGACTGCCGTCCATATAAATCCAACAAAACCTTATTCAAAATTTGTATCTTGCAAGTATAAATTGAACCGATTATGCAGCCCAAATACAAACGCGTTTTATTGAAACTTTCTGGTGAAGCTTTGTTAGGAAATGAAAGAACGGGAGATCCGTTTAATCCTAAAATCATAGAGCAATATGCCAATGAAATTAAAGAAGTAGTAGCGTTGGGTGTGCAAGTTGCCATCGTGATTGGGGGTGGTAATATTTATCGTGGAATGAATGAAGCTGATAGTGGTATTGAAAGAGCACATGGTGACTACATGGGTATGTTGGCTACCGTGATTAATGCAATGGCAATTCAAGCGATGTTGGAAAAAATTGGAGTGTACACACGTTTACAATCTGCCATTAATATGGAACAGGTTGCAGAACCTTATATCAGAAGAAAAGCATTAAGACATTTGGAAAAAGGCCGTGTAGTTATTTTTGGTGCCGGTACTGGTAATCCTTATTTCACAACAGATACTGCGGGTTCATTAAGAGCCATTGAAATGAAAGCTGATGTGATTTTAAAAGGAACTAGAGTGGATGGTGTATATGATGCAGATCCTGAAAAAAATCCGAACGCGAAAAAATTTAAAACCATTTCATTCCAAGAATGTATTTCTCAAAATTTAAAAGTAATGGACATGACTGCCTTTACTTTATGTATGGAAAATAAATTACCAATTATTGTTTTTGATATGAACCAACCAGGAAACTTAATGAAGTTGGTAAAAGGAGAAGCAGTAGGTACATTGGTTGGATAGGATAATTTAAAAAAAGAGTATGCAAAAAATATTTTCTTCAGTAGCCGTAATAGTGTTGTTAGTATTAGGTTTAAGCGCAAATGCACAACAAAAATTAACACTTAAAGATGCCATTGAAATTGCTTTGAAAAATAGTTATGATATTAAGTTGGTAGAGAACAATCGCAGCATTTCAAAAAATAATAATGATTATGGTGTGGCTGGTGCATTACCAAATGTATCTGCAACTGGAACAGAAAATAAAACATCCAGTACCTTACAACAACAATATGCCGATCCTACTCGTAACACTACAAAGTCGGGCGTAGACGGAACTACTAT
Source organism: uncultured Bacteroidota bacterium (assembly GCA_903938445.1). Taxonomy (GTDB): domain Bacteria; phylum Bacteroidota; class Bacteroidia; order Chitinophagales; family Chitinophagaceae; genus Sediminibacterium. The sequence goes on from CAJADG010000035.1 coordinate 23,954, forward strand.
TACAGCAGGACTAACTGCATCGGTAGTTTTATTTAACGGATACCGCATTCAAACTACAAAGGAGCGTTTAGCAGCTTTAGAAAATCAATCTAATTCTTTTTTAGCAGCGCAAATTCAAAATACCACTGCAACCGTAATGCAGCAGTATTATAATATTGTGCGTCAACAAGCATACTTGACAACTATTCAAAAATCAATTGATGCAAGTGAAGAGAGAGTTAATATAATAAAAGCAAAACAAAAAATTGGAGTTGCAAATGATGCAGATTATTTACAATCTAATTTGGATTTAAATGCTTTAGTGCAAGCGAAACAAAATCAAGTATTGGTAATCAATCAAGCAAAGGAAGATTTACTAAATAGCTTGGTATTACCTGCTAAAACAGATATTGCCCTTACAGATAGCATTCTTGTGGATAGTAAATTGGCTTATAAAGATATTGAAGCAAAGAGCTTACAAAATCCAAGTTTACAAAGTGCTGAACAACAAATAAAAATCAACAAGTTAATTGAAACTGAAACGCGTGCTTTAATGTATCCAACATTAAGAGCTAACACAGGATACAATTTTAACAGCAGTCAATCAGCAGCAGGATTTAGTTTATTAAACGAAACTTATGGCCCTTATTTAGGAGTAAATTTATCTATTCCAATCTATGCAGGTGGTGCATCAAAGAAAGGATATAAGAATGCTAAAATAAATACATCTTCTGCAAACATGCAGTATCAAAGTGCTATTGCAGATATGACAACCAATGTTGCAAAAACTTTCCAAGCATATCAAATTAGTTTAAATCAGTTACCTACTGAATTAGAGAATTATAAAATGTCGCAAGCATTGTTAAATTTAGTCATGCAAAAATTTCAGTTGGGTCAAGCAACCATTGTAGATGTAAAGCAAGCACAACAAAGTTTTGAAAATGCAGGGTTTAGATTGGTGAGCTTAACCTATACAGCAAAAGTTGCGGAGGTAGAGTTAAAACGTTTGTCTAATCAGTTAACCTTCTAAGACATTAATGCAATCCATTGTTGTAAAAGCACCAGGTAGAATAAATTTAATTGGTGAACATACCGATTACAATAATGGATTTGTTTTACCTGCAGCTATACAACAAGCCGCCATTGTATCCATTTCAAAAAGAACCGATCAGCAAATTCATTTAACGGCAGTAGATGTTCCAGATGAATTGATAATTGATTCTTTATTGCATTTAAGTATTCAAGAAAAACAATGGGCAAATTATATTATTGGTGTAATTGCTCAAATACAAAAAAAATATATACTCCCCTCAGGTTTTAATATTGCGCTTACAAGTGATGTACCGATTGGTGCAGGCGTGTCAAGCTCAGCAGCTATTGAATGTGCTGTTGCTTTTGGCATTAATGAATTATTTGGCCTGAGTATTGAAAGAATGGAATTAGCATTCATGGCTCAAAAAGCAGAACATGAATTTGCCGGAGTGCAGTGTGGGATTATGGATCAGTTTGCAAGTGTATTTGGGAAAAAAAACCATGTTGTTTTGTTGGATTGCCAAAGCATGGAATACCAATATTTTCCATTAGTACTTGAAGGTTATCAAGTTATTTTATTTGATACTAGTATAAAACATGCATTGGCAAGTAGTGAGTACAATACCCGAAGAAAAGAATGTGAGCAGGGGGTTGCACTTGTAAAAGCCAAATATCCTACTGTTACAAGTTTAAGAGATGCCAGCATTGAAATGCTCAATGAATCTATTGATTTTCAAACACATCCTATTGTTTATAATAGATGTAAGTATGTAATTGAGGAAATTACAAGAACACAAAATGCATGCGTGGATTTACAGGCAAATAATTTAGAAGCCTTTGGTCAAAAAATGTTTGAAACGCATCAGGGTTTATCAAAACTATATGAGGTAAGTTGCCCTGAATTAGATTTTTTAGTGGAGCAGGTAAAAAATAATGAAGCTGTTATTGGGGCAAGAATGATGGGAGGTGGATTTGGTGGTTGTACCATTAATATTATTCAATCTGAGAAAGCATCTCAAATTATAAAGGAAATCAAAACTGCTTATCAAAAAAGTACTGGCAAGTACTTAAAGCATTATATCATGCGCATCGAAGATGGTGCGGGAATCTTATAATTCTTATTAATAAAAAAGCCCCTCGATTACTCGAAGGGCTTTTTTATGATAAGCATAAATGAATTATTAATACCAAGATCCATTTATGGTTTTGTCTCCATTTGCATTATTATTTGCCACTCTACGCTTTACATTTCTCTTATGTAAAAATACAGTCACAAACATCAATGGAATAAATAGGAAAGTCAATGGTGGTATACCTAAGAAGCTAATCCATTTGCCACCAAAATGACGACGCATTGGACGCTTTAAACGCTCTGCAATAATATACATTCCCGGTACGATAAATAATGTCATAAAAAATGCAAATGCTAAACCAAAAATAATCGTCCAGCTTAAAGGCTTCCAGAATGCTGCATTATCTCCACCAAAAAAGATATGTGGATTTAATTCACTAAATAAAGTAACAAAATTAATATTAAAGCCAACTGCAATAGGAATAAAACCAAGTATTGCTGCAAGTGCAGTAAGTAATACTGGAATGATTCTTGTTTTACCTGCTTGAATAACTGCTTCTCTCGTTTTCATTCCTCTTGATCTTAACTCATCTGCAAACTCAATTACAAGAATACCATTTTTAACTACGATACCTGCTAATCCTACAATACCAAGTCCAGTCATTACCCCAGACAATTTCATTCCGAAAATTGAAATACCTAAGAATACGCCAATGATACTAAATAAAATCTCAGTTAAAATAATTACGGACTTAGATACAGAGTTAAACTGTAATACTAAAGTGAATAAAATTAACATTAAAGCAATAATTAATGCTTTACCTAAGAAGCTTACCGTTTCCAATTGTTGTTGGTTTTCACCAGTCTGTTGTACTGTCACACCATCAGCAATTCCTTTGAAATTACCAATGTATTGCGCAATCACCACATTTACTGCAGCTGGATTATATCCTTGATTGGTAAGTACATTGCTTCTTAATTGAATTTGTCTTTTTTGATTCTTTCTTTTCACACTACCCAAAGTATTCGTAGGTTCTACTTTTACTAAAGAGCTAATTGGAATATTTTTAACCATTCCACCAGCGGCCATGTCACGGAAAGAAACACGCATATTCAATAAATCAACTAAGTTGTTCCTTTGTGTTTCTTCGTTTCTCAATTGAATTTTATATTCGTCCTTACCATCTTTAATTTTAGAAACTTCTTTACCAAATAAAGCAGTACGAATTTGTAATCCAACCTGCGCACTTGAAACACCTTCAATTAATGCACGATTACGATCAATGGTTAAGGTTAATTCAGGATTTTGTAAATCCACATCCATTTTTAATTCTTCGATACCTGGAATTTGTGCAGCGTCTAAATAATTTTTTAAACCCACCGCAGTTTTTATTAATTTATCAAAGTCATCACCTTGAATTTCAATATTTACAGGTGGTTCTGTTGGAGGGCCGCTTGATTCTTGCGTAACGGTGATTTCAGCACCAGGTACCCCTTTCATTTCATTACGAATTGCATCCAAATAAGGTTTTGTTGATTTGCCATCACGCTTTTCAAATTCAACAAAATTCACTTGCACACGTCCAAGTTCAGTACGTGTACTTCTATCTCCAGTCATTGGATCACCAGCGCCCACTGCCACATTACTAATGATACTTTCTACCAATGGATTTTTCTTTCCATTGTCAGTTCCTAAAACTTTGTTCACCTTATGTTCTAAAACCTTCGTTACTGAGTCGGTATAATCCACCTGAGTACCTGTTGGTAATTTTAAATATACATACACTTGATTCGGATCACCCACTGGGAAAAATTCAATACCCACACGACCACTACCAATATTAATACCTAATAAAACAATAGATACAATTAATAATACAAAAGTGCCTATTAATAATTTTACAGGTCTCCATCCAGTCAATGCTCTTCTTAAAATTCTTTCATAAGTATCCATCAATTTAGGAAGTACTGTTTCTTGGAAATGCTCAATTGCTTCTTGAATAAAGTACTTATTAGCCACTACTAAAATCATGAAGAAAATTAATAAGTTACCTAAGAAAGTGGCACCCATGATATCTAATACAATACCTGCTGCAATAGGAATCCAAAAGTTTTTCTTTTTAAAGATGGCTGATTTTGGTTCGTCTGATTTTACATCCTCATGATTCATAAAGTCCACAGCAAATACTGGGTTCATGATAAAGGCAACTACTAAAGATGCAGCCAATGTAAAGATTAACATGGCTGGTAAGTACACCATGAATTTTCCAATGATACCTGGCCAGAACAACAATGGGAAGAAAGGCGCTAATGTAGTAACTGTACCCGCTAGTACTGGTACAAATACTTCACCAGCAGCCATTTTTGCAGAGGTAGTAGCAGTTAATTTACCCTTGCCTTGTACAAAAATACGGTGTGTATTTTCAATCACTACAATGGCATCATCTACTATAATACCCAAACCAAATAAGAGGGCAAATAGTACCATAAAGTTCAAGGTAATATGGGTACCCACTACTAAGTCACCTGCTGGTAAAAATACAAACGCAACAAACATACTTAATGGAACAGAAAGTGCCACAAAGAATGCGTTGGTAACACCCATAAAGAACATTAATACTACCAATACCAAAATAAATCCAATTACAATAGAGTTTACTAAATCTGTAAATGATGATTTAGTTCTTATGCTTTGATCGCCCGAAATCACTGCTTTCACATCTTTCGGTAAATCAGTTTTTTCAGCTTCTTCAACAATTTTCTTTACCGCATCTGAAGTTTCAATTAAATTTTCTCCACTTCTTTTAATGATATTTAATGTCAATACATTTTTACCATCTAATCGCGCATAGCTCTCATTATTCTTAACGGTATCTTTAATGTTAGCAACATCTTTTAAATAGATAGGTGCTCCATTTGTATTACGAACAATAATATTAGCAATATCACTTGCAGATTTTAACTGTCCCTTTAATTGTAAGTTACGCTTCATGTTGCCCACGTCCAATAAACCACCCGATAAGTCAAGGTTTTCTCTTTGGATTGCAGCAGTAATATCATCAAAAGTAATACCAGCGCTTTGTAAGCGATAGTTATCTACATTAATTTGAAACTCTCTTTCTGGGGCACCCACTAAATCCACTCTGTTAATTTGAGGAACACTTTCTAATTTATCTTTTAAATCATCAGCATATTTTTTAAGTTGTACTAAGTTGTAATTTCCACTTAAATTAACATACATAATGGGTTGCTCACTAAAGTTTACTTCAATAACTCTAGGCTGTTGGGTAAGGTCAGTTGGCAAATCAGTCTTCGCTTTATCAACTGCATCTTTTACTTTTTGTAAAGCGATATCCGGTTTTACATCCGTGCTAAATTCAACAGTGATCGCAGAAAAATCCTGTTGTGATACTGAATTGAATTTATTGATCTTAACGCCACTGATACTTTTAATTTGTTTCTCAATAGGACGAGTAACTAAATTCTCAATATCTTTTGGAGAGTTACCTACATAGATAGTTTGCACATACATTGTAGGAATTACAATTTCTGGAAATTGTTCCTTTGGTAAAGTAAGAAATTGATAAATACCTCCTAAACTAATAAACAACATTAATAAGTATATGGATGTTTTATTAGTAATACTCCAAGAGGTAGGACCAAACTCCTTAAACTTCTCTTTTATTTTATGAATTGTCGACATATGGACAGATTGAATTATTTATTTAAGAAATTATTTTTGAGTTGTGGTAATAGATTGACCATCATATAAAGATTGATAACCTTCAGTGATGATATTATCTCCAGCAGTCAATCCGCTCAATACTTCGATATTATTACCATAAAACTCACCCACAGTAATTACTTTTTTACGAGCAACTAATTTTCCATTTTCAGTAACAGCTACATAAATGAATTTATTCTTATCGTCATTTTGCAATAAGTTCAATGGAATACTAATTGCATTTGATTTAGCGTAATCTTTAATTTTAACCTGCGCTAATTGGTTTGGTCTAAAGCTTTTGTCAACTGGTAATTTTGTTTCTATAAAAAAGCTTCTGCTTAAAGGGTCAATTACATTGCCTAATACATTTACTTTCGCAGCTAGATTTTTTTGAGCATCAGGAAAAAATAAGTTTACATCTGTACCTACTTTTACTTTACCAGCATAGTTTTCAGGAACCTGTGCAGTGATTTTTAAATGCTCGGTATTCACAATTTTAATTTGACCTGGACCTTGAAAAAATTCACCTACTTTAACATTCACTTCTTCCGCTACACCATCTACATCGCTGTAAACACTTGTATATGCTAACTGATCTTTAGCCATTCCTAATTGTTCAGTAACCGCTTTTAATTGACTTGCACTAGCTTCTGCATTTGTTTTAGCAGTCATCAATTGAATTTCACTACCAATATTTTGATCCCATAAGTTTTTTTGTTTTTCATAAACCGCTTTAGCTAAAGCAGCTTGCGCTTTTAATGTTTCAATGTTTTGAGCAACCGCTGCAGCACTTTGTTTAATCAAGCTATTATCTAATTGTAGTATTAGTTGACCTTTTTTAACAAGGTCTCCTCTTTTCACATATAGTTGTCTAACCTGACCTCCACCAGCGCGTGGTGTAATATAGGAAACGCTCTCAGATTCTATCTTGCCTTGTAATTCAATAAAATGTGTAAATTCTTGATTAACCACTGGTGTTACAGTTACTAATACTGATTTTACATTGTCAGCACCGCCAATTTCTTTTTCTAGAGAAGCAATTTTTGCATTGATATCTAATGCTTGCTTTTTTAAATCTGCTAAAGATTTCTTTTTTGCTTCAATTGAATTGCTACCACCACCACAGGCAACGGCCAATAGGATTAAGCTAATTGTAAATAATTTTAAACTATTTTTCATTTGTATATTTTTTGAGTTGTGTTGTTAAGGGGTATTATAATTTTCCAGTTGCTTTTAATAAATCAACTTTAGCAATTAAGGCACTATATAATGCATTCATATAATTGTTTTGTGCACTTACTAAGTCGGCTTGCGCAGCAGAAATTTCCGTATTGGAACCAGTTCCTGCTTCAAATTTCTTTTTCGTTTGACCATATACAGTTTCTGCTAATTCCATATTTTTCTTCTGAAACTGAACAGTAGCCACCGAAGACATATAGTTTAATTTAGCCTGTGTAATTTCATTATCAATGCTATTTTTTAAAGCTTCAATTTGATTTTCAGTTTGCTTTAATTCAATTTTTGTGCGCTTAATTCTTGCATCAGTTGCAAAACCATTGAAAATAGGTAAACTCACATTTAAACTAATTAAAGAAGTGGTAAACCAATTTCCACCTTCAAAAAAGTCAAACTTGCTTCTTTGAGCATTCTTTGAATATGAACCCGCCATCGCAATAGTTGGAAGATTACTTAATTGGTAACGCTTAATATTGTATTCGTTTAATTTTTTGATCGTACCTAAGTATTGAAAATCCTTACGTACATTATATTGAAAATTATTCTCAGTTAATACATCGTTGTTTAAGCTAGTTTCATTGACTACATCCGTAAGTACTAAACTATCTTTTACAGGCATGCCCATTAACATTTTCAATCCCATATAACCAATGGCAACATTATTATTTGCTTTTAATTTTTCTGTTTCTAAATTGTTTAATTGAACACTTAATTTATCAACATCTAATTTTTCTGCAAAACCATTTTTGTACATGATTTGTGCATCATGTGCTAAAGATTTTATTCTGTTAATGTTTGCATCTAAAATATTTAATTGTGTTTTACTAGCCGATAATTGGTAGTAAATTTTATAAATATTTGCTTTAATTGCTTCTTCGGTTAATGCTGCATTTTTTCTTTGCATTTCCATTGAAGTAGCTCTTGCTTGCAATGCAATAAATACTTGACCATCAAACAATAATTGTTGAATGGAAGCACCATAGTTAGCATTGAACTTAGTTCCAAACTGAACAGGAATAAAGGTTCCAGGGGCTCCACCAAATATTTGGCCAGGTAATAATGAGGTAGGGATTTTAGTATAATCCGTTCCACTTACATTGGTAGAAATCGTTGGCAATGCAGCGCCAGCAATTTCTCTATTGGTTTGACCCTGCACTTCAATAGCCAATAATGCATTTTTAACTTGCACATTATTTTTGTGTGCAAATTCAACACATTGGTCTAATGAGAATGCGTAAACCGCTTTGCTTGAATCTTGGGCTTTTGCCAAGTTTGCATAAGCAAACACTAGAAGTAAAAAGAGTAGTTTTTTCATATTGTTTATTGATTGCTTGTTTTGTTTATTCATTATCTATTGTTGATGGAATATTATTTTTTAAATCCTTGTATTGCGTTAGTAATCTTAATCCTTCAGGTGAAACAATACCATATATATAGTGCTCCATGATTTGAACGTTTACATTACCCAAATCAAATTTGCTTAAAGGAAAAATTTGGGTATTAAAAGTGATTAAACTCGTTTCAATTCTATAAATGGTTAAAATTTCTGGATCAATATCTTTTCTATACACCCCTTGTTCAATCCCTTTCAATAAATTGGTCTTCACTACATTGTGCATGAAGTTGTCTTTATGTTCTTGAATTTTTTTGAAGGCTTCGGGAAAATATTTATGAATTTCCATAACCGTTAATGGATTCATTTTCTTAAACATTTCTTGAATGTCTTGAAGTACCATAAACATTTCATGAAGTGCATTATCAGCTGTTTCTTGTGATCTTTTGCACATTAATTTCTGCTCCTCTAATTCAAGTTCTACTACTGCCAGCACCAGGGTCTCTTTATCCTTGTAAAACTGATAAATGGTTTTTTTACTAATACCTAACTGATTGGCTAAGTCGTCCATGGTCACATAACGGACCCCGTTAAGTACCATTAATTCTCTGGCTTTAAATAATATTCTATTCTCCATAGCTTCAATTTGAGGCGCAAAACTACGGAAACTAAACTCGTTTTCAAAGTTTCCATGGTTTTATTTTAATTATTTATGTTGAATGGCAAAAAAGGTGGAAATTTGAGGTCTAAATCACCAAAAATGCCCAGCTTAAGGCAAAAAATCCGTCGGAAACAACTTATTTCAGCAACTGCCCAGCTTTTTTTTCAAGGGGTAATTGTACTTGCTCCCATTGGAATTACTGTGTGGGTGATTGTAAGTTTATTTAATTGGGTAGATAATTTTCTTCCTAATATCTTAAATGCTTTATTTCCGGTTCAATTTGCTGCTGTCAATGGACAAATTCCAAAAGTAACAGGGTTGGGATTTGCCGTTGTTATATTAATGGTTTTGTTTTTTGGCTGGCTTTCCTCATTATATTTCATGGAAAGGTTGGTTTCTATTTTTGATAAAATTTTAGAAAAAACACCTGGAATTAAAATCATTTATTCTTCGGTAAAAGATTTTTTAGAAGCTTTTGCAGGAAATAAGAAAAAATTTGACAAACCAGTTTTGGTTTGTATAGATGCAGATGATATTTGGAGAATAGGTTTTATTACACAAGAAAATTGTGATCATTTAGGTTTAAAAGAACATGTAACAGTATATGTTCCACATTCATATGCTATATCAGGTATTTCATTTATAGTTCCATTATCTAAAACAAAAAAACTTCCTAAACATATGAATGCTGCAGAGGCAATGAAATATGCTATCTCGGGAGGTGTCACTAATTTTGATGAGGAAGTTAAAGATTAGCATAATTAGTTTTTACAAAATAAAATAGCGTCATGCAATTGCACAATTTTAATTCGGGTCCTGCCATTTTACCAAAAGAAGTTTTAGATCAAGCAGCAGCGGCGATTCATAATTTTAATCATACTGGATTATCTATTTTAGAAATAGGACATCGTACTTCACATTTTGTGGAAGTGATTGAAGAGGCAAAACAAATAGTAAAAAGATTGATGGATATTGGAGATGAATATGAAGTGCTATTTTTACAAGGCGGAGCAACAATGCAATTCATGCAAGTGCCCATGAATTTGTTAGATGAAAATGGATTAGCTGCTATTTGTGATAATGGAGTTTGGGGAAATAAAGCAGTAAAAGAAGCAAAATTATTTGGACCGGTTGCTGTAGTTTCAGATAGTTCAGATAAAAAACATACTTATTTAAATAAGCAATTAGATTTACCACAAGGCACTACTTATTTACATATTACTACCAATAATACAGTAGAGGGAACTCAATGGCATCAATACCCTCAGGTGAATGTGCCATTAATTGGAGATATGAGTTCGGATATATTTTGTCGCCCAACCGACTTTAAAAAATTCGATTTAATCTATGCAGGTGCACAAAAAAATATGGGCGCTGCAGGGGTAACGATGGTGGTGGTAAAAAAATCATTGTTAGGAAAAGTAAACAGAAAGATTCCAGCCATATTAGATTATCAAAAACATATCGAAGCGGGTTCCTTATTAAATACACCACCCGTATTTTCAATCTATGTAAGCCTATTAACATTAAGATGGATTGAAAAAGAAGGAGGCTTGGTGGAAATGGAAAAACGAAATCAAGAAAAAGCAACTTTGTTATACAATACGATTGATGCGCATCCATTATTTAATTGTCCTATTGCCAAAGAAGATCGCAGTATTATGAATGCTGTTTTCTTTTTAAATGATACATCAAAAGAAGCTGAATTTTTAGATTTATGTAAAAAATCGGGCATGATTGGTGTTAAAGGATATCGCACAGTAGGAGGCATAAGAGTGAGTATGTACAATGCGATGCCATTATCAAGTGTGCAAATATTCTGTGATTTAATGAATAATTTCTCTTAATTATTTTTATATAAACAGGCTCAACAAATAATCTTTTTCTCAATAATAAGAACGATATTTGCGCCCATGGCAAAAATTAGACCCTTTGAAGCACTTCGTCCTCAGCCACAGTTGGCTAAGCAAGTAGCAAGTAAACCATACGACGTTTTAAATAGTGCTGAAGCAAAAACAGAAGCAGTAGGTAACGCCTATTCATTTTTACATATTACAAAAAGTGAAATTGATTTACCAGAATCTGTAGACATTCATAGTCAACAAGTTTATGATTTAGCATTAGAAAATTTAAATGCATTTGTACAAAGAGATGTGTTGTTTAAGGAATCAAAACCTTGTTATTATATATATCAATTAATTATGGATGGACGTGCACAAACAGGATTAGTTTGTGTAAGTAGTATTGATGATTATAATAATGACATCATTAAAAAGCACGAGTTTACGCGTCCTGAAAAAGAGCAGGATAGAATCAATCATATTAAAACTTCGGGTGCACAAACTGGAAACGTGTTTTTAGCATACCGTAATCAAGCAAGTATTGATGCAATTATTGAAAAGCACAAGACTACTAAAAACCCAGTGTATGATTTTACCGCAGAGGATGGCATTCAGCATACTGTTTGGGCTGTGAGTGATTCTTCTGTAATTCAACAAATTACTGACTTATTTGAAACTGAAGTGCCTTGCACCTATATTGCCGATGGTCACCACCGTGCTGCTTCGGCTGCAAAAGTAAAGTTGGCTTTGGGTGAGGCTGCTACTCCAGCTGCAGATTATTTCTTGACTACTTTATTTCCTTCTAATCAATTACATATCATGGACTATAACCGTGTGGTAAAAGATTTGAATGGACATAGTGAAGAAGCTTTTTTAGCTGCTTTGCAAAATGAGTTTGAAATTGTTGAACATGAAGCTGCGTATAAACCAACACAATTACACAGCTTTGGAATGTATTTAGCAGGTAAGTGGTATCGCTTAACAGCAAAACCTGGCACCTATAATGATAACGACCCCATTGGTGTATTAGATGTAACTATTTTATCTAATAATATCTTATCAAAACTATTGGGTATTGTGGATCAAAGAACCGATAAGCGTATTGATTTTGTGGGCGGCATCAGAGGTTTAGGGGAATTGGAAAAAAGAGTGGATAGTGGTGAAATGCAATTAGCTATTAGCTTATACCCTGTTACGATTGATCAATTATTTAATATTGCTGATGCGGGTGAAGTTATGCCTCCAAAAAGTACATGGTTCGAACCAAAATTAAGAGACGGCTTATTGACGCACTTAATTTACTAGTAATATTTAAAATCATTTCAAATGATTTATTAAACCCAGCAATCTAGCTGGGTTTGTTTTTTTGCAGCTTTCTTTGTACTTTGTTACACAATTTTGCTTGACCATGGAATGTAAACGCCTCTTTGATTGTATTGATCATCAATTACAAAATTTTCCTAAAAAGGATATGTTATCTGCTAAAGAAAATGGCAGCTGGAAACACTATTCAACTCAGGAGATAGCACAAACAGTAAATGAATTAAGTGCTGGTTTGCATAAGCTTGGTTTGTCTGCGCATAATTTTACACCAGAAGGTAGTGATAAGATTGCTGTAATAAGTAATAACCGACCTGAGTGGTTAATTGCAGATATGGCTGCACAACAATTAGGAATTATTTGGGTGCCTGTTTATCCAACCACCAATCCATTGGAGTTGGCTTTTATTTTAAATGATGCATCGGTTAAATATATGTTTGCAAGTAATCAAGACTTGTACAACAAAGTAATGTCAATTAAGGATCAGGTTGCCTGCTTACAAGAAGTATACACTTTTGATAAAATAGAAGGGGCAAAACATTGGACAGAATTATTGAATAATGATGAAGCTACTTTACAACAAGTAGCAGCCATTAAAAAATCGGTTCCAGTGGATCAGGTAGCTACTTTTATTTATACATCAGGAACTACAGGTACACCGAAGGGCGTGATGTTAACACATAGAAATATTTATTTCAATTTGACAATGGGAAGAGAAAGTTTCCCTTTCCCGGATGCGCCAACTTTAAAAGTATTAAGTTTTTTACCACTGAATCATATTTTTGAAAAAGTGGTTTCTTATATTTATATGTATAGTGGTATGGGTATCTATTACGCTGAAAGTATGGATACCATTGCCGATAACCTACGTGAAGTAAAACCAGACGGCTTTTCAACCGTGCCTAGATTATTAGAAAAAGTGTTTGAAAAAATAATGTTGAAAGGCGAAGAGTTAACAGGTATTAAAAGAAAACTATTTTTCTGGTCGGTGGATTTAGCTCAACAGTATGATAATTTAGTACCAGGATCTTGGTGGTATAATTTCAAATTAAAAATTGCTAATAAAATAATTTTCGGCAAATGGCGTGAGGCATTGGGTGGCAATGTTAAATTCATTGTTACCGGTGGTGCAGCATGTCAAGTAAAATTATTGCGCATTTTTAATGCTGCTCAAATTCCAGTATACGAAGGATATGGACCAACCGAAAACAGCCCAATTATTAGTATCAATTTAAGAACACCAGGTGGAACAAAATATGGAACGGTGGGTGAAGTGATTAAAGGCGTTGAATTTAAATTAGAACCAGACGGAGAAATTTGTGTAGCAGGTCCAAGTGTCATGTTGGGCTATTATAAGCGTCCCGATTTAACAGCTGAAACCGTAATTGATGGATGGTTGCACACCGGTGATATTGGAGAGATTGTAGACGGTCGTTATTTAAAAATTACAGACCGCAAAAAAGAATTGTTCAAAACCAGTGGGGGTAAATATGTTGCACCGCAACCTATTGAGAACAAAATGAAAGAGAGTCCTTTTATTGAGCAAATACTATTGATAGGTGACAATCGCAAGTTTGTAAGTGCCTTAATTGTACCAGGGTTTTCAAAATTAAAAGACTGGGCAAAGCAACATGGCATTGAGTATACGAGCAACGAAGAGATCATCAAAAATAGCAAGGTCATTGCTATGATTGCTGATATTGTAGAGGAGTATAATACCTTATTTAATCAAGTGGAACAGGTAAAGAAATTTACTTTGTTATCTAGAGAGTTTACGATTGATAAAGGGGAGATGACGCCTAAATTAAGTGTAAAAAGAAAAGTAGTACTCGCTAATTTTGAATCAGAAGTAGAAGCAATGTATCAGGCTTAATTATTTCTTTGTAAGAACTTTTCTTTAATAATTGTTTGCACGTCTTTGTTTTGAATTTTACTTTCTAACCAGGAAATAATATCCAAATACATAAAGGCCCTGCTCTCCAGTTTATTTTTTTCTAAAGGTGCTAACTTCTGCAATAAGTTTTCAAAAGATGCTTCTTTGCCTGATTGAATAGAATTTCTTAAAAAGTTAAATAACACTACTTCCACTGCGCCTAAATTTTTCATCTTCGCCATAAAGCGATACACCGATTTAGATAGATATGCTACCACTTCGGTATTGCCTAATTCATAATGTGCAATTAAATGAAGTAGTCGTGCATAACATTGTAAGTCATCACGCAGGTTCACTTTCCAATTAATGATTCTATTTAAATAATCAATTGTTTTTTCTGCATCTCCTGCTCCAAAATACAAACAAGCTATCTTATAATAGAATACTAATACACGGTGGCTATCCATGTACAATTCAATGTCTTTTAACTTTTCTTCCATACTTGGAACCATCGCCAAACCCTCACTGAATGTACCTTCTAGAAAGTGTTGGTTAATTTTGGCAATGTATAAATAAATAAAAGACTGAATTAAATTATTCTTGTTGTTAAGTACAATTTGTGATTCACTAAAGTTTTCTAAAATGCAAATAGTCTCTTTGAATTTATCAATATTCTTTAAATCAAAATGAGCGCTAATTAAATTGTGTAAGCCTTTGATATATTGAGCAGATTCAATCAATTGCATGTTTTCTTCCTTCTCAAATAGGTCCACCCATTTTTGAGCGTAACGATAATGCATTAAAAAATCCTGTGTAATAAATCCATACCAACAATAACATTGATACAAATATAATTTCTCATAAAATCCTTCTTCATTTTTTACAATTTCCAAAACAGGATCTTGTATGAGTGCATCTAATGTTACTCTATCCTCTTCGTTTCTGGCATGGCCATGTTGAATATACCAGCCGTATAATTGTAAACTTAAATTGGAAGTTTTTGCAATCAATTCTAAGCGATGATTGGCTTCATCAATTTCATCACTTAATTGTTTAGCCCTATCCTGCATGCTACGAGTAATATGCAGGGATTCAATTTTCTTTTCTAAAAATAAAACCTGTAATAAAAAAGTAACCTGATTATTTTGTTTGGTTAAGGTTTTGATCTTATCCAAAATGCGCAAGCTTTGCAAGTACAGTCCCTTGTTGTACAAAATTTTAGCATGGTCTAATTGCTCATGAATTTGCAAGTCAATATTTTCGGCCTGCTTCACGATTCTTAAACTTGATAAAATTTGATCATACAGGTGCGCCTTTAAATTGGACAGCTGTTGTTTTTGAATGGACTCGTTTTTGCGCAACAATTCCTCCTCATCATAGTCCTTCATCTTGTCCAAGGCATCAAAAAGAGTGACTATTTTCAAATCAGCAGACGCAGAATTGCGGGCAGCATACAATTTAAAATTGCGCTTTTCCCCCTTTTCCAGGGACTTTACTAAAATAAATAAGGCGTCGGTGCTTAGGTTGGGCATCGTAGCTGATTTTAATTCAAGTTATTGAAAATCAATTAATTAATCAAAAAATAGGCTCTTTATACATTGTAAAATAGGCATAAAAATGATGTGAATTACTTGTTAATATAGGGTAAATTTGAACAATAAACGGGCCAAAAGCCCGTTTTGTATCATAACAGGTTCAAAATCAATAAGATGCTTGCTTTATCAGGACTCAGGTTCGGATGAAAAAGGCTTCTATTTATGTAAAATATTTAAAGCAATAACAATGAGTCAAAAAGTCTTCATTTTTGATACCACATTAAGAGACGGAGAGCAGGTTCCGGGCTGTAAGCTAAATACCAAGGAAAAATTGGAATTAGCAGTAAGACTGGAGGAATTGGGCGTGGATATTTTGGAAGCGGGTTTTCCTGTTTCTAGCCCGGGAGATTTTGAGTCGGTAAATCAAATTGCGAAGACTTTAAAAAATACCGTGGTTTGTGGTTTATCTCGTGCGGTACAAAATGATATCGAAGTAGCAGCTGCTGCCTTAAAACCTGCAAAGCGTTTTAGAATTCATACGGGCATTGGTACTTCTGATTTACATATCAAACATAAGTTCAATTCTACAAGAGAAGAAATTATTGAGCGTGCTATAAAGGCAGTAACCATTGCAAGAAATTTTACAGACGATGTTGAATTTTATGCAGAGGATGCAGGCCGTACGGACAATGAATATTTAGCGCGTGTCATTGAAGCAGTCGTTAAAGCAGGTGCAACCACTTTAAATATTCCGGACACTACTGGCTATTGTTTACCACAACAGTACCAAGAAAAAATGGCCTACTTGTATAACAATGTTCCAAACATTGACAAAGCTATTTTATCATGTCACTGTCATAATGATTTAGGATTAGCAACAGCCAATTCTATTGCTGGTGTGATTGGTGGAGCAAGACAAATTGAGTGTACGATTAATGGTTTAGGTGAGCGCGCAGGTAACACTGCATTAGAGGAAGTAGTTATGATTTTAAATCAACATAAGGATTTAGGATTTCATACCAGTATCAATCCAAAGTTGTTAAACACCATCAGCCGCGAGGTTTCAGAGACGATGCGTATGATGGTGCAACCAAATAAAGCCATTGTAGGTGCAAATGCATTTTCACATTCATCAGGTATTCATCAGGATGGTTTCTTAAAAGAAGCACAAACGTATGAAATCATTAATCCTGCTGAAGTAGGTGCAGATGAAAGTAAAATTGTTTTAACAGCACGTAGTGGTCGTAGTGCATTAGCGCATCGATTACATAAAATTGGATATCAGTTTACAAGAAATGAAATTGATGAATTGTATCCGCTGTTTTTAGAAATCGCAGATAAAAAGAAAGAAGTATTAGAAGCTGATTTGCAAGAAATGGCAACTGGGTATAAAAAATAATTAGAAAGACAAAAGAATAATAATCGAACAATGGGAAAAACATTATTTGAAAAAATTTGGGACAAGCATGTGGTGAAACAAATTGAAGATGGTCCTTCAGTGGTTTATATCGACAAGCACTTTATTCATGAAGTAACCAGCCCGCAAGCATTTAGTGGCATTGAAAAAAGAGGAGCACAAATTTTTAGACCTCAACAAATTGTAGCCACTGCCGATCATAATGTGCCTACCATGCATCAGGAGTTACCCATTAAAGATGCTTTATCTAAGTTTCAGGTAGATACTTTAATTGAGAATTGTAAAAAGCATGGCGTTGAATTATACGGATTAGGTCATAAGTACCAAGGTATTGTACACGTGATTGGACCAGAGTTGGGTATCACACAACCAGGCATGACGATTGTTTGTGGAGATAGTCATACTTCAACACATGGTGCATTTGGATCTATTGCTTTTGGAATTGGAACCAGTGAAGTGGAGATGGTTTTTGCATCACAATGTATTATGCAAAGCAAGCCAAAAGTTATGCGCATTAATATTGATGGTGAATTAAAAAATGGAGTGGTATCAAAAGATATTATTTTATACATCATCGCTCAAATTTCTGCAAGTGGTGCAACAGGTTATTTTGTAGAGTATGCAGGTTCTGCGATTCGTGCTTTAAGTATGGAAGCAAGAATGACCATTTGTAATATGAGTATCGAGATGGGAGCAAGAGGAGGAATGATTGCACCAGATCAAACAACATTCGATTATATCAAGGGTCGTTTATTTGCGCCACAAGGTGCGGACTGGGATAAAAAATTAGCTGCATGGAAGGAATTGTATACCGATGCAGATGCAAAATTTGATGTTGAAATTAATATCAAAGCCGAAGACATTGATCCCATGATTACTTACGGAACCAATCCTGGTATGGGCTTGAGCGTAAGAGGAACTTTGCCAACGGTTGAAAGTTTTGCAGATGCTACTGAAAAACAGAATTACGAAAAAGCATTGGCCTATATGGGACTAACTGCTGGCCAAAGTTTATTAGGCATGCCCGTACAAAATGTATTTATCGGTTCATGTACGAATTCAAGAATTGAAGATTTCCGTTTAGTAGCAAGCATTATCAAAGGCAAACAAAAAGATCCAAACATTAAAACTTTAATTGTACCAGGATCTCAGGAAGTAGCTAAACAAATTAAAGCAGAAGGATTAGATAAAATATTTGCAGACGCAGGTGTTGAAATTAGACAAGCAGGATGTAGTGCTTGTTTAGGAATGAACGAAGATAAAATTCCAGCAGGTGAATATTGTATTAGTACCAGCAACAGAAATTTTGAAGGACGTCAGGGTGCGGGTGCAAGAACTTTATTGGCTAGCCCATTAACTGCAGCAGCTGCATTGTTAACAGGAAAAATAACAGATATCAGAGATATATTAAACTAAGATTTTAATTTATGCAATCATTACAAAAAATCACAAGTAAGTTTATCCCACTACGTATTGAAAACGTAGATA
This sequence comes from uncultured Bacteroidota bacterium, assembly GCA_903938445.1. GTDB lineage: Bacteria > Bacteroidota > Bacteroidia > Chitinophagales > Chitinophagaceae > Sediminibacterium. The sequence continues at coordinate 42,465 of CAJADG010000035.1, forward strand.
CGGATCAAATTATACCAGCGCGTTTTTTAAAGGCGACGACTAAGGATGGTTTTGGAAAAAATTTATTCAGAGACTGGAGATACGAGAACGACGATGAAACAAAACCAAAAGCAGATTTTGTATTAAACCAAAAACAATACAGTGGTGAAATTTTAGTTGCTGCTAAAAACTTTGGTTGTGGTTCTTCACGTGAGCATGCTGCATGGAGTATTCAAGACTATGGATTTAAAGTAGTGGTGTCTAGCTTTTTTGCGGACATCTTTAAGAACAATGCATTAAACAATGGCGTATTGCCAGTAACGGTTTCAGATGCTTTCTTGCAACAAATATTTGCGCAAGGTGCTGATGATACTTTAAGTGTTGACTTGGAAGCACAAACCATTACTATTGATGCAACAGGTGCACAGGAAAAGTTTGATATCAATTCCTATAAAAAGACATGTATGTTAAATGGATATGATGATATTGATTATTTATTAAACATGAAGCCAGAGATTGAAGCTTACGAAAAAACAATATAGTTATGCAAAAGAAAATAGCAGTCATCCTAGGAGACGGAATTGGACCCGAGGTTACACAACAATCTATAAAAGTATTAAACACGATTGCAAAATATTACAATCATGAGTTTAGTTATGAAAATGCTTTAATGGGTGCATGTGCTATTGATGAAACTGGGAATCCTTTACCAGATGAAACTATTAAAATTTGTTTAGCGAGTGACGCTATTTTATTTGGTGCCATTGGGGATCCAAAATATGATAACGATCCAACTGCAAAAGTAAGACCCGAGCAAGGTTTATTAAAACTAAGAAAGGAATTACAATTGTTTGCAAACATTCGTCCAGTAACTACTTATGCTGCATTACAACATCTAACTCCTTTAAAACCAAAGTTGTTAGAGAATGTTGATTTTGTAATTTATAGAGAGTTAACAGGTGGCATTTATTTTGGTGCCAAAAGTTTAAGCGAAGATGGAACAGTAGCTCGAGATGATTGCTCCTACTCTGTTGCAGAGATTGAGCGTATTGCGCATTTGGCATTTAAGCATGCACAAATCAGAAGAAAAAAATTGACATTAGTAGATAAAGCAAATGTATTAGAAACTTCAAGACTTTGGAGAAAAGTAGTACAAGCCATTGCCAAAGAATATAGTGATGTAACGGTTGATTATTTATTTGTAGACAATGCAGCGATGCAAATCATTTTAAATCCAGCACAATTTGATGTGGTATTAACAGAGAATTTGTTTGGAGATATTATTAGTGACGAAGCATCTGTATTAGCAGGTTCATTAGGTTTATTACCCTCTGCATCTGTTGGAAACACGGTTGCGTTATTTGAACCTATCCACGGATCTTATCCACAAGCAAAAGGAAAAGATATTGCCAATCCATTGGGATCTATTTTATCATCCGCAATGATGTTAGAACATTTTGGATTAACACAAGAGGCGGGTATCGTGAGAGAAGCAGCTGCATGGTGTTTGAATAGTGGCTTTGTAACCAAAGACATTGATCCAATGAATAGTTACACAACAACTGCTATTGGTGATTTAATTGCAGAGTATATCGAGAGACATGCAAAAGGAGAAACACATCCAATACATGAGCGTTTACATAAATCTACCATCATTTAATAAAATTTTTTTATGGAACTAAATAAATATTCAAAAACCATCACATTGGATCCGACGCAACCAGCGGCGCAGGCTATGTTTTATGGTATTGGATTAACCGATGCAGATTTAAATAAAGCACAGGTAGGTATTGTGAGTATGGGTTATGATGGAAATACTTGTAATATGCATTTGAATGCATTGGCTGCAGATGTAAAAAAGAGTGTTTGGGAAAATGATTTAGTAGGACTTACTTTTCATACGATTGGGGTGAGTGATGGAATGAGTAATGGTACCGACGGTATGCGTTATTCATTAGTGAGTCGTGATGTAATTGCAGACAGTATTGAAACTGTTTGTGGTGCACAATATTATGACGCATTAATTACGGTTCCAGGTTGTGATAAAAATATGCCAGGTTCTTTAATTGCAATGGGTCGTTTAAATCGTCCATCCTTAATGTTATATGGAGGTACCATTGCACCGGGTCATTATAAAGGACAGGACTTAAATATTGTTTCTGCATTTGAAGCATTAGGACAAAAAATTGCAGGACAATTAGACGAAGCAGATTTTAAAGGTATCGTGCAACATGCCTGTCCAGGCGCAGGTGCATGTGGAGGTATGTATACTGCCAACACAATGGCATCAGCGATTGAAGCATTGGGAATGAGTTTACCTTATTCATCAAGCAATCCTGCATTGAGTGCAGAAAAATTACAAGAGTGTAAGGATGCAGGTGCAGCCATAAGATTATTATTAGAGCGTGATATTAAACCAAAGGATATCATGACACGCAAAGCATTTGAAAATGCAGTGGCAGTCATTATGGTTTTGGGCGGTAGTACCAATGCGGTATTGCATATGATTGCAATGGCTAAAGCAGTGGGTGTTGAATTTACACAAGACGATTTCCAAACGATTAGTGATCAAATTCCTGTTCTTGCCGATTTTAAACCATCTGGTAAATATTTAATGCAGGACTTACATCAATATGGTGGTGTGCCAGCGGTCATGAAATATATGTTGGCGCAAGGATGGTTACATGGTGATTGTTTAACAGTCACTGGAAAAACGGTTGCAGAAAATTTAGCAGCTGCTCCTGATTTAGATTTCGATCAACAAAAAATAATGCTGCCAAAAGAAAATCCAATCAAAGCCACAGGACATTTACAAATCATGTACGGCAATTTAGCAACAGGCGGAAGCGTTGCAAAAATTTCTGGAAAAGAAGGTGATATGTTCGAAGGTCCAGCAAGAGTATTTGATGGAGAACATGCATTGATTGAAGGAATCAATTCCAAAAAGATTCAACCAGGTGATGTAGTAGTGATTAAAAACGTAGGACCAGTGGGCGCTCCAGGTATGCCAGAGATGTTAAAACCAACTTCTGCCATTATTGGTGCAGGATTAGGAAAATCAGTGGCTTTAATTACTGACGGAAGATTCAGTGGCGGTACGCACGGATTTGTAATTGGACATATTACACCAGAAGCTTACAAAGGAGGTTTAATTGGTTTGGTGGAAGATGGAGATATCATTGAGTTGAATGTACCCAAAAGAACTATGACATTAAAAGTAGACGAAGCAACAATCGCAAAAAGAAGAGCAGCGCAACCAGCACCAAAATTAAAAGTAACCAATGGTGTATTGTATAAGTATGCAAAGTTGGTGAAGGATGCAAGTGAAGGATGTGTAACGGACGCTGACTAATCAAATAGATGGAGTAAAAAGATTTTTATGGAGCAAAAAAAATTAACAGGATCGCAAGCAGTATTGGAAGCATGTATTGCGGAAGGTGTGGATACCATTTTTGGATATCCAGGCGGCGCTATCATGCCAATTTATGATGCATTGTATGATTACAAAGAAAAATTGAATCATATTTTAGTGCGCCATGAGCAAGGTGGAATCCATGCTGGACAAGGCTATGCACGTAGCTCAGGAAAAGTGGGTGTGGTATTCGCCACTAGCGGACCAGGTGCTACTAATTTAGTGACCGGACTTGCAGATGCTATGATTGATAGTACTCCATTGGTTTGTATCACTGGACAAGTGTTTGCACATTTATTAGGAACCGATGCATTCCAAGAAACGGATGTTATTAATATTACCATGCCGGTAACAAAATGGAATTATCAAATTACAGATGCTGAAGAAATTCCAACGGTATTGGCAAAAGCATTTTATTTAGCAAGAAGCGGAAGACCAGGACCCGTATTAATTGATATTTCAAAGAATGCTCAATTTCAAGAATTTAATTATCAAGGATACACGCCTTGTAATCATATAAGATCTTATCGCCCTAAACCAGTCATCAGAAAAAATTATATCGATGAAGCAGTTGCATTAATCAACAATGCAAAAAAGCCGTTGGTTATTTTTGGACAAGGGGTGATATTAGGAAAGGCTGAAAAAGAATTTAAAAAGTTTATCGAGAAAAGTGGCATGCCAGCAGCATGGACTTTATTAGGACTAAGTGCATTGTCAACGGATCATCCGCAAAACGTGGGTATGCTTGGGATGCATGGTAATTATGGACCTAATGTTTTGACCAATGAGTGTGATGTATTAATTGCAGTAGGTATGCGTTTTGACGATCGCGTAACGGGTCGTTTAGATAAATACGCGAAGCAAGCAAAAATTATTCACTTAGATATTGATCCTTCTGAAATAGATAAAAATGTAAGAGCAACTGTAGGGGTATGGGGTGACTGTAAAGAAACATTACCATTACTTACACTAGGCATCGAGCAAAAAGATAGAAGCGAATGGTTAGCGGTATTTGCAGATTATGCAAAACAAGAATACGAACAATGTATTCAACCTGAAATGTATCCTAGTTCGGATGAGATGACCATGGCAGAAGTAATTCGTAATATCAATGAGATTACCGAAGGCAATGCAATCATGGTAACCGATGTAGGACAACATCAAATGGTAACATGTCGTTATGCAAAATTCAATGATACGCGCAGCAATGTAACTTCTGGAGGCCTTGGTACCATGGGCTTTGGATTACCTGCAGCGATCGGTGCAAAATTTGGAGCACAGGACAGAACCGTAATTGCGGTGATTGGTGATGGTGGATTTCAAATGACATTACAAGAATTAGGAACGATTATGCAAACTGGTATTGATGTAAAAATCTTGATTTTAAATAATCAGTTTTTAGGTATGGTACGTCAATGGCAGGATTTGTTTATGGACAAGCGATATTCTTTTGTGGACATCGAAAGCCCTAACTATGTCATGTTGGCAAAATCATACGGCATTGAAGGAGCTAAAGTAGAACACAGAAAAGATTTAGAAGCTGCAGTAAAAACGATGTTGGCACATAAAGGATCTTATTTGTTAGAAGTAATGGTTGGTAAGGAAAACAATGTATTCCCAATGGTGCCACAGGGATGTTCAGTAAGTGAAATCAGATTGAAGTAAAAACGAATTATATGAGTAACAATACAGAAAAACAAGAGTACACCATAACAGTGTATACCGAAAACCAAGTGGGTTTGTTAAATCGTATTGCCATTATTTTTTCAAGAAGAAAAATAAATGTCGAAAGTTTAAACACCTCTCCTTCCGAAGTGCCGGGCATACATCGTTTTACCATTGTGGTAGAGGAGTCTCGTGATGTGGTGTTGAAAGTGGTTCGTCAAATTGAAAAACAAGTAGAAGTTTTAAAAGCTTACTTTAATACCAATGATGAAATTGTTTGGCAGGAGTTGGCATTGTATAAAGTATTGAGTGAAGAGATTACGGAGAAAGTAAAAGTAGAAAGATTATTAAGAGAGTTTGGTGCAAGAGCAGTAGCGATTAGAAAAGACTTTATTGTTTTTGAAACAACAGGACATAGAGAAGAGACCAATAAATTAATGAAAGCATTGGAGCCATATGGTTTGGTAGAATTTGTAAGAAGCGCAAGAGTTGCAATCATTAAAGAGAGTGCAGGTTTCCACGAAAAGTTAAAAGACTTTGAAGAGCGTGAACCAGGAGAGGAAGTAATTGAAAACGAATACCTAGGAAAGCGTGAAGCAGTATTCACCATGTAA
>CAJADG010000036.1 GCA_903938445.1 uncultured Bacteroidota bacterium
ATTCATAAGAGGAAATTATATTACCAAATTACCAGGTGGCGGACTAGAAATTGGAGAAGGAACTAGAGATGGATTAGCAAGAGAATTTATGGAAGAAGCAAATTTAGAAGTGATTGTTGGCGAACATTTTTATACAACCGATTTTTTTCAAATCTCTGCATTCAACAATAAAGATCAAATTATTTCAATTTATTATTTAGTGCATTCTGATAAAACAGACACGATTAAAGTAAAAACAAAAGCATTTGATTTTTTACCAGAACAAGTAGCTGACATTACAGGCACTGCTGAACACTTGAGATGGATTCCTTTATCAGCATTAAGCGAGGAAAGTATGACACTTCCTATTGATAAAGTAGCCATAAAAATGCTATTAGATAAACAAAGATTCTAAAGGATTTACCGGCTTCCATTTACGCTACACTTCATTCTCAATACCCATTGCAGCTAATTTCATTTTGGTGGCAGTTGCATGCCCTAAGTATTTTTCAATTCTAGATTCAATAAAAGTAATTGCGGGCGTTAAAATGATAGCCATAGTAAACTTGTACATATAATTAACGATGCAAACAGCAATTACAAAACTCCAAGTCCAATTATTTCCAAACTTAAAGGCAATTACTAATACCACAAAACTATCCACCAACTGCGACACCACTGTTGAACCTGTCGCTCTTAGCCAAGGCATCTTCTCCCCTGTTATTTTCTTTATTTTATGAAATACAATCACATCGATAAATTGGCTGACCAAAAAGGCAACTAAGCTTCCCAATATAATCCACATGCCTTGACCGAAAATGGCTTCAAATGCATTTTGCATACTAGGTACTCCATTTCCAACTTTAGATCCGACCCAAAAAGCAGCCGGAGCAATACGCATGGCTAGGTAAAACATCACAAAAGCATACGCAATTAAACTAACAGCTGTAATGCTAATTCTACGCACTGCTTTGGGTCCATAATATTCATTCACAATATCCGTGATCACAAATTCTAAAGGCCATAATAAAACACCACAGGTTAAATTAAAGGATAAACCACTCTGTCCTAAAATCGTAAAATTAGCTGGCTGGACGCCCAATACGCCTTCTAATGAAAAAATCTTTCCCCCAATACATTCTGCGATTAAGGCATTGGCTACAAAAAAAGCAGTGATGCCTAAAAAAAGCTTTGTGGGTTTATCTTTAAGAATGGAATTAATCATAGTAATTTAAGGATTGGCGATATTATAAAAAAGCGGAGCAAATTTGAACTACTAACATAAAAACGATCAAAATTGTTTGCCATTGAGGTATCTCCACGACAGATTTTGTCAATTTCATTCCAATTAACCAAATGATAAAACAAATATTAGCAACTGGGGCCATCACTAAGCCTAAAACTGCATTGAAATTCGCTAAAAAGTCAGGTAAATTAAACCATTTATAAAACATCTGCATAGCAGTAATAACAAAGAAAAAATTGCAAATTATGGCCAGCCTAGCCATAAATGCAAAAAAAGCTTTATTGAAAATATTTTTCATAAATAATATTGAACTACAAGATAAGAAAATTACTCAAAAAGCCTTTTTAGTTGTAGGTTTGTGACTATAATTAACCTGTATGTTTAAACACTTTTTAAAGTCGGCATTACCACACATTATTGCCGTAGCAATATTCGCAATTGTATCCATTATATATTGTAAACCTGCATTGGAAGGAAAGGTATTACAACAATCAGATATTACACAATGGAAAGGCATGGCTCAAGACGCCTTAAAATACAGTGAGTTGCATGGCAACACCCCATTATGGACCAATAGTATGTTTGGAGGCATGCCAGCATATCAAATTACAGGAGTTCCTGGAAATTCATTTTCAATAGGAATACTAGATCGTTTATTTACTTTGAATTTACCTGAACCTATCAGTTTATTTTTCTTAGCAAGCATTTGCTTTTATTTTTTAGCACAAATACTTGGTTTTAATACCATTTTAAGCATTATTGGTGCCCTAGCTTATAGTTATGCAACCTACAATCCAATAATTGTAACCGTGGGTCACATTACCAAAATGCATGCGATTGCTTATCTGCCTTTTTTCATAGGAGCCATTTTATTATTGTTTAAAAAGGAATATGTAACAGGTTCAATTTTAACTGCTATTTCTACGGCATTATTTGTACAAGCAAACCATTTACAAATCACATACTATGGAATAATAATTGTAGCATTTATGTCCATATATTTTTTAATAGTTTGGATAAAAGCAAAAGATTATAGTCATATACTAAAAACACTTGGATTTGCATTAGTTGCTGGTTTTATGGGAATAGCAGTAAATGCACCAATGTTAATTAGTACTTATGAGTATGGCAAAGAATCCATCAGAGGAGGAAGTGTATTATCTACGAAAGATAGTAAAACAACCACGACAGGATTAAATAAAGAATATGCATTTAGTTATAGCATGTACAAGTCAGAACCTTTGGTAATGATGTTCCCTAATTTGTACGGAGGTTCTAGTGATCCAAATGTCATGGATCCAAATAACTCAAAAGCAATTGAAGTTCTACAACAAATGCAGCCTCAGGTTGGACAACAACTACAATCATTTGTTCAATTTTATTGGGGTGGAATTGGCATAACATCTGGCCCTCCTTATGTTGGAATTATAATTTGCTTTTTTGCTATTATGGGAATGAGTGTTCAAAAAAATGAACACCGTTGGTGGATAACATCAACGATTGTATTTTCTCTTCTATTAGCAGCAGGATCTTACTTACTTTCTTTTAATAGTTTCATGTTAGATCATCTTCCATTTTACAACAAGTTTAGAGCACCTAGTATGATCATGATAATACCGACATTATTATTAGGTATCTTGTCATTATATGGTATGGACGCTTTAACAAAAGAAAATAATATAAAAGATGTCTTAAAAAAATATAAAATGAGCTTAATAATACTGGGACTTATTTTTATCTCAGTTATTTACATTTATATTTCAAGTGATTTTAAAAGCGATAATGAGAAAAATTTAATTACTACTATTTCAAAACTATCAGATCCCAATCAAAAAGCCGCGTTTGAAATTCCTGCGAATAATCTAGTCAATGCCATTGCTACCGATAGAAAGAGTTTAATAGAAAGTGATTTAATTCATGCTATAATGTATCTTATTGGTATTCTTATATTATTATTTCTTGCTTTTAAGAAAATTATTAAACAGTCTTTCGTTTTAGTTGCATTAGGAATAATTTCATTATTTGATCTATTTTA
>CAJADG010000037.1 GCA_903938445.1 uncultured Bacteroidota bacterium
ACCACCTTTTGACATGCCCGGACCACCAGAGAGATCTGGCTTTCCCTTCGGGGACTGGGACACAGGTGCTGCATGGCTGTCGTCAGCTCGTGTCGTGAGATGTTGGGTTAAGTCCCGCAACGAGCGCAACCCCCATCTTCAGTTGCCATCAGGTCAGGCTGGGCACTCTGAAGAAACTGCCGGTGACAAGCCGGAGGAAGGCGGGGATGACGTCAAGTCCTCATGGCCTTTATGTCCAGGGCTACACACGTGCTACAATGGTCGGTACAAACCGTCGCAAACCTGCAAAGGGGAGCTAATCGGAAAAAGCCGGCCTCAGTTCGGATTGGAGTCTGCAACTCGACTCCATGAAGCTGGAATCGCTAGTAATCGTATATCAGCAATGATACGGTGAATACGTTCCCGGACCTTGCACACACCGCCCGTCAAGCCATGGAAGCCGGGTGTACCTAAAGTCGGTAACCGCAAGGAGCTGCCTAGGGTAAAATCGGTAACTGGGGCTAAGTCGTAACAAGGTAGCCGTACCGGAAGGTGCGGCTGGAATACCTCCTTTTAGAGATAGCTTAACCGCTGTTGTTTCCAAATACTTTCAATATTATTATTGAGACTGTCTTAACGGACATGATCAATTCTCAGCAATGAGAAATATTAGTTCTTTAATTAAATTTAAAGTTGGCCCGTTTCAGACCCGTAGCTCAGTTGGTTAGAGCGCTACACTGATAATGTAGAGGTCACCAGTTCAACTCTGGTCGGGTCTACTAATAAAATTTTCTTGGGGGGTTAGCTCAGTTGGCTAGAGCATCTGCCTTGCACGCAGAGGGTCATCGGTTCGACTCCGATATCCTCCACAACTTTGTGAGAGGGTTTCGAACAGAATCCTAGCACTAGAAAATTAGTTCTTTTGAAATAGGTTTAACAGTTTACTGTAATTACCAAGCTATGGTGTGATTAATTCAGGTTAATCATTCGGTTCAAGTCCGACACACTAACAACGATCATTTATGATCATAGCTCTTTGACATATTGGATAAAATTGAAATCAATAACAGAAAAGGTTATTGTGCATATGCAAGCACTTTAACTTATAATTTTTTTAAAGCAATTAAGGGCGTATGGTGGATGCCTTGGGTCTGAGAGGCGATGAAGGACGTGGTAAGCTGCGATAAGCTTCGGGGAGCTGCACACGAGCGTTATATCCGAAGATTTCCGAATGGGACAACCTAATATACTGAAGGTATATTACTCGAAAGAGAGCCAACTCCGAGAACTGAAACATCTAAGTACCGGAAGGAAAAGAAAACAATAGTGATTCCCCAAGTAGTGGCGAGCGAAAAGGGACAAGCCCAAACCGAATCCACTTGTGGGTTCGGGGTTATAGGACCGCATTTAGAAACTAATGTCAAGCTGAATCATCTGGAAAGATGGGCCATAGCAGGTGATAGCCCTGTAAGCACAAATCATTAGGGACGAGCGGTATCCTGAGTAATGCGGGACCGGAGGAATCTTGCATGAATTTGTCAGCACCATCTGATAAGGCTAAATACTCCTCAGACACCGATAGTGAACCAGTACCGTAAGGGAAAGGTGAAAAGCACCCCGAACAGGGGAGTGAAATAGTACCTGAAACCGTACGCCTACAAGCGGTCGGAGCCAGCAATGGTGACGGCGTGCCTTTTGCATAATGAACCTACGAGTTACTCCTCACTGGCGAGGTTAAGTTCTTATTTAACGGAGCCGAAGCGAAAGCGAGTCCAAATAGGGCGATTAGTCAGTGGGGGTAGACGCGAAACTTTGTGATCTATCCATGGGCAGGTTGAAGGTGTAGTAACATACACTGGAGGACCGAACCCGTTGACGTTGAAAAGTCTTGGGATGACCTGTGGATAGGGGTGAAAGGCCAATCAAACTGAGAGATAGCTCGTTCTCCCCGAAATGTTTTTAGGAACAGCCTTGGCTAAAGAAGTATGATAGAGGTAGAGCTACTGATTGGACTAGGGGGCTTCATCGCCTACCAAATCCTGACAAACTCCGAATGCTATCATATATCGCCAGGAGTGAGGCTGTGGGCGCTAAGGTCCATGGCCGAGAGGGAAATAACCCAGACTAGCAATTAAGGCCCCTAATACGTAGTTAAGTTGATCAAACGTGGTGGGATTTCTATAACAGCCAGGATGTTGGCTTGGAAGCAGCCATTCATTTAAAGAGTGCGTAACAGCTCACTGGTCGAGAGATCCTGCGCGGAAAATAATCGGGCATCAAACTACGAGCCGAAATTCTAGATTCTAGCTTGCTAGAGTGGTAGGGGAGCATTCAAATCTGCACAGAAGGTGTGGCGCGAGCCATGCTGGAGCGATTTGAAAAGAAAATGTAGGTATAAGTAACGATAAAAGTAGTGAAAAACTACTTCGCCGAAAGTCTAAGGTTTCCTGATCAACGTTAATCGGATCAGGGTTAGTCTGGTCCTTAGGAAAACCCGAAAGGGGCATCTGATGGAAAGCTAGTTAATATTCTAGCACCTACTATGCATTAAAAGTGACGCAAGGACGTGGTGGTTACGAACAGACGGATGTTCGTTGAGTGGAACCTTCGGGGGAAGCGAAATCATAAAATCCCTGCCAAGAAAAGCGAGCATAGCAGCCAGTACCGGAATCCGACACAGGTAGACGGGATGAGTATTCTAAGGCGCTCGGGTGAGCCGCGGAGAAGGAACTAGGCAAATTAATGCTGTAACTTCGGGATAAAGCATACCGCAGTGATGCGGTCACAGTAAATAGGTACAACCAACTGTTTAACAAAAACACAGGGCCCTGCAAAAACGTAAGTTGACGTATAGAGCCTGAAACCTGCCCGGTGCTGGAAGGTTAAGGAAGGGTGTTCGGCGCAAGCCAAAGCTCCTGACTGAAGCCCCAGTAAACGGCGGCCGTAACTATAACGGTCCTAAGGTAGCGAAATTCCTTGTCGGGTAAGTTCCGACCTGCACGAATGGTCTAATGAGTTGTACACTGTCTCCTCCGCGAGCCCGGTGAAATTGTAGTATCGGTGAAGATGCCGGTTACCCGCCACGGGACGAAAAGACCCCGTGAACCTTCACTACAACTTTGCATTGATTTTGAACAACCGATGTGTAGGATAGTTGGGAGACTTTGAAGTGGCATCGCCAGGTGTCATGGAGTCATCGTTGAAATACCAACCTTCGTTTGTTTAGAACCTAATCCCTAACGGGAGACAGTGCATGGTGGGTAGTTTGACTGGGGTGGTCGCCTCCTAAAAAGTAACGGAGGCTCGCAAAGGTACCCTCAGTACGGTTGGTAATCGTACGTAGAGCGCATTAGTATAAGGGTGCTTGACTGTGAGACAAACAAGTCGAGCAGGAGCGAAAGCTGGCTAAAGTGATCCGGTGTTTCTGCATGGAAGGGACATCGCTCAAAGGATAAAAGGTACTCCGGGGATAACAGGCTGATCTTACCCAAGAGCTCATATCGACGGTAAGGTTTGGCACCTCGATGTCGGTTCGTCACATCCTGGGGCTGGAGAAGGTCCCAAGGGTTCGGCTGTTCGCCGATTAAAGTGGCACGTGAACTGGGTTCAGAACGTCGCAAGACAGTTCGGTCCCTATCTGTGGTGGGCGTTAGTAAATTGAGTGGACATGCTCTTAGTACGAGAGGACCGGAGCGTACGTACCGCTGGTGTATCTGTTATGCCGCCAGGTGTAATGCAGAGTAGCTATGTACGGCCAGGATAAACGCTGAAAGCATCTAAGCGTGAAACCTTCCACAAGATGAGTTTACTTTTAAGGGTCGTCAAAGACTATGACGTTGATAGGCTATAGATGTAAAGCTAGTAATAGCAAAGTCGAGTAGTACTAATTGCCCGTAAGCTTTATTTTTTTTTCTGTTCCTGATTTCAATTCCAATATGTAAATTATTGTTTTATCCGTCTAATTAGTTTTAGACACCGATAAAATTACCGTCTTAAGGTGGTTTTGCCGGGGGTGTTCACCTCTTCCCATTCCGAACAGAGAAGTTAAGTCCCCCATGGCCGATGGTACTTGGGTTTTCCTGGGAGAGTAGGTAGCTGCCTTATTTATTAAAGAATCCTCATCATTTATTTGATGGGGATTTTTTTTTGTCCATATTTTTTTGATGTTTACTAGCCATTTTAGCTCTTATTATTACATCATAGAATTTATTACATAAAAATGCCCGACAATTGTCAGGCATTTTTTCCAATATATTATAATTGTAATGCAAAAGTTATTTTGCTGGTCTCTAGCAGTGCATTTTACTATTAATCCACTTCTTTACCAGTTGAAGCGCTCCATAATTTGTAAAAATCTTCTCTTTTAAGTTCTATATCCTTCGCTTTTTTAGCTTCTGCAATCCTTTCAAACTTTGTAGTACCAATTACAGGTACGATATTGCTTGGGTGGGTATATAAAAATGCTAATAGTATTTGATTGACGCTGCAATTATAGTTACTTGAAAGCACTGTGGCTGCTTCCAAAATACGTGAATGTTTTTCATTCTGATCTGTAAACAAACCATTACCCATTGGTGACCACGACTGCGCTTGAATATTATTTAATTGACACTGATCCAATACACCATCATCAAAAGAATTTAAATGGGTTGCTGATATTTCTACCTGATGATGTTCTATACTTATATATTTACTTAATAAAGCTACTTGTCCAGTGGTAAAGTTAGAAACTCCAAATGATTTTATTTTTCCGGATTGCTTCAGCGATGTTATTGTATTAGCTACTTCTTCTACATCTATTAAAATGTCTGGACGATGTATCAATAATGTATCAATATAATCCGTGTGAAAATTTTGTAATGATTGCTCAACGGATTTTAAGATATGATTTGCACTAGTATCATATGATTTGATTTGATGATGTGGCCTATTGGGCGTCAACATATTTATTCCGCACTTTGTTATGATTTGTATTTTGTCACGAAGACTTGTATTCCCTTTTAGTGCATTGCCAAAATCAGCTTCCGTAGTGTAATGACCATATATGTCAGCATGATCAAATACATTTAAACCAATACTTAAACATTGATCTATTATTTGTTCATATTGTTTAATTACGAAGTTTTCACCCCATACACCCCATCTCATACAACCTACAATGGGGTTATGTTTTAGCTTATTTGCCATTTTTAATTATTTGGTTACAATTTACAACTAAGTTTTATAGTTCAAGAAGCAATTTTAAAAATTTCATTTTATATCATTATAAAATTTTTGTTTTTTATAGCCTCCACATATGTTCAATCTTAGTGTATTGAATATGTTGTAAACATAAATCAAAAGTATAGACATAAAAAAAGCGCTCTCCAATGGAGAGCGCTTTGTATTGCAACGAGGTTGATTAATATCTGTTATATTCACCACCGCCATTACCACCGCGATCACGGTTGTATCCACCGCCAGTACCACCGCGGTTGAAACCACCACCGCCACGATTTCCACCACCGCCGTAAGGCTTCTTAGTGAAACTTCTTTCACCTTCTGGACGTGGAGTTGATTCGTTTACAACGATGTTACGACCTAATACTTCAGTGTCGTGTAATTGAGCGATAGCTGCTTTAGCTTCGTCATCATTAGCCATTTCAACAAAACCGAAACCCTTGCTTCTGTTGTTGTTAAATTTGTCTGTTACAATTTTTGCACTTGCAACTGCTCCAAATGGAGTAAAAAGTGCTTCAAGATCTTCGCTAGTCATGTTCCAGCTAAGATTTCCAACATAAATGTTCATGTTCTTTAAAATTAAGTGATCTAAAAACTAATGTAGGCGACATTGCTTTCCATTAGCGTTACCGAAGATAGGCATTAATAGTTCACAAACAACAATATTCTTGTTAAAAGCCATTTTTCACTTCCAAATTCGATAAATTATCCCAATTTAAGCAGTTAAACTAACAAAAAGCCCTTTCTAATGGTTTAGAATGGGCTTAAAGCTTGATTTAGAAAACTAAATCGAATATGTTAATCCTGGATGAAACTATGCTTCAGCAGCGATTTCTATATCTATTTCAGTTGTTTGACCGTTACCAAAGTCGATAGTTGCTTTATAAGCACCTAATTCTTTGATATCTTCTGCAACAGCAATTCTTCTTCTGTCAATTTCATATCCTTTTTGTTCACGAATAGCTTTCGTTACTTGTAAAGATGTGATTGAACCAAAGATTTTGTTGTTAGCACCAACTTTTGCAGTCAATTTAACAGGGCTAGCAGTTAAAGTAGTAATTACTTTAGTGATTTCAGCTAACATAGCAGCTTCTTTCTTAGCCTTTGCTTTCAAACGCTCTTCTAGTTGCTTTAAGTTAGATGAATTTGCTTCTACTGCATGCTTAGTTGGGAATAAGAAGTTACGAGCGTAACCGTTCTTCACGTTTACTAACTCATCCTTACCACCTAAATTGTCTACGTCTTTAATTAATATTACTTGCATTGTGTTTGTTTTAGTTCCCAAGAGCCCAGCATTTTACTGCTGTCACTCGCCTTGGTATTTTTAATGTTACCGCGAGATTAGGGATGGTTGACTAATTATTTTCTATTTCAATAAATCTGTTACATATGGTAACAAAGCCATCTGACGAGATTTTTTAATAGCGTCAGCTACTTTACGTTGGTACTTTAAAGAGTTTCCGCTTAAACGACGAGGTAACATTTTACCTTGCTCATTTAAAAACTTCTTTAAAAACTCGATGTCTTTGTAATCTACATACTTGATACCATACTTCTTAAAACGACAGAATTTCTTCTTTGGTTTTTCCTGTTTGATCGCTGTAAGGTATTTGATTTCATTCTTTGCCATGATGGTAAAAATTTAATTAAGCCTCTTGTGCTTTGTGAACAGGGAAACCGCCGTTTCTCTTAATGTGGTTATACTCAACTGCGTACTTGTCAAGTTTAGTAATCATGTGACGCATAATTTGCTCGTCACGTAAAAATTGAACTTTCAATTTTTCATTTAGGTCAGAAGGACCTGTGAATTCTAGTACCCAGTAGATACCAGTAGTTTTCTTATCGATTGGATAAGCAAGTGATTTTAAACCCCAAGGATTTGAGGCTACAGTGTCTCCACCATTTTCTTTGATGAAGTCTTGGTATTTTTTCTGAGCTGATTTAAAATCATCTTCAGATAATACCGGTGTGAAAATCACCATTAATTCGTAATTGTTCATTACTTGAATTTTTTGGTTAAATAATTGGTTTTTCCCAGTGGACACTCTTTACCAGAGCGAATCAGCCAAAACTGATTTGGGAGGTCAAAGGTAGGAAATTAAAGTGGATTTTGGGCAGAATTTGTAGTAAAAATGAGTGCTACAGGGAAATGATCGCTATATCCACCTCTGAATTTATTGCCATTGAATGTCCTTTTGGGGTAACCTCGATACTTTCCGGACCATTCAAGCATCCCATTTTCTTTATAAACAATTGGTTTATAATTGATTAAGTCAAATTTATTGTTTGTGAGCTTAGTATTTGACATCCAATTAGAACTGATTAAGATTTGGTCAAAAAGGTTCCAGCTATCATTAAAAGCAATACTGCCGATGCCCTTTTTATAAAGTTTCATAAAGGGGTTGTTCATTTTGAGCATTTTAATGCTTCGGTTATTGGGGTTGTCATTAAAATCACCCATCACAATTATCCTTGTATCTGGATCCATCTTTTCAAGACTATCCATAATTTTTTTACATACCGTACTCGCCCAAAATCTTTTTTTAACGGAACTGTTCCCAACCCCTCTTCGGCTGGGCCAGTGATTTACAAGAATATAAATCCACTTGTTCATTAAAAGGCCTTTTACTAATAATATATCTCTGGTTGCAGTATGATTAAAATGTTTTTCATCAGTAAGGCTAAAAGGTTTGTATTGATAAGGTATAAATAAGGCGGGATTATAAAGAAGAGCAACATCAACTCCTCTTGGATCTTTGGAATCAAAGTGAATGAATTTATAATGGTATTTTTTAATACTATTTTCATTGATTAATTGATTCAATACTATTTTGTTTTCTATCTCAGCCAAACCCATTAAAGCAATACCATTGGCATTTTCAAGTCTGCCTAAATTGTAAATAGCAGCTGCTAAATTTTTTGATTTTGTAGTATACAAATCCTTTGTATACTTTTTTTCGCTAGTTGGTAAAAAGTCCTCATCTATTACGTTTGCTTGATTGATGGTGTCATAGAAATTTTCACAGTTGTAGAATGAAATGATAATTTTTTGCGCATAGACTTTACTGCTTAAAAATGGGGTAATAAGGAAAATAGTAACATTTATAATGATTGAATTTTTCATTTTTCAATCAAACATAGTATGCTCAATTCATTTGTGGCAGGTATTTTCCGAAGAATATAGATAGTGGATAAGGAGCAACTTCGAGCTTCAATTTATTTAGATGCACAAGGTTTTATTTTTATTCTTTGGACTTTGCGTTAATCATCTGTATGCTCAAAATAAAGCAGAAGATTTTAATGAAGAACAAGCTAATAATATACTCATTGATTGGAGGTTCAGGATGGAAATGAATCCTCCGATATTAAATGCGACACCTAATATATTGCATTCTATGGCTCAATATTATGGAAGACATATTGGATGGAGTTTGAGAGGAAATAAAGAATCAGGAACAATAATGGATGGAATTAACTGGGAATCTCCATTAAAAAACTGGAGGTTATATGATTTATATAGTGGATTGCAAACCGAAATTCATGTAAGTCAATCCTTAATGAGTAATGTATTTAGTGAGTTGGGATACATAGCAAAAGAGGACGCTCGATTTTTAAATACAGACATTCGGCAAAATAAAAAATCGTTGACTTTCGGTACGGGTTTTTCAAATGCCATCTTCTCTAATCGAATTCAGGTACATTATAATTCCGAGTTTAAAGAAACTAAATGGCAATATGCTGCTGGTGCTACATTTAAGCAATCTCCAGCAGGCTTATTTTCCAATGGCTATCATAATTCAGTTGGGGCAGTTGTTGTTGTTCAAAAAAGCTTTGCCAATAACAGGCGCCTTTCCTTTTCCCTTATTTGGAATCTTGCTGACCAAGGAAAAGCTAGTGCCACGGTAAATGAAATGTTTTTACTGAGTCAAAATCGTAATTACAATCCAAGCTGGGGCTGGTATCATCATCAATTGTATTTTCCAAATACCAAGCAAACCAATGCCCCCATCTTAAACATACAATATCAAAAGAAATGGAGTGAATACAAGACCCTTACTATTTCAAATGCTTTAATTGGAGGCTTGCAATCACAATCCAGTTTGGAGTGGACAAAATCGGCAGATCCTAGGCCAGATTATTATAGGTATTTGCCAAGTTATATTAAAGATAGTGCCATGCGGATGTCTTTAATACAGTGGGATATACAGCATCCCCAAAATCTACAAATTCAATTTGACAAATTGGAGCAAATCAATCAAGGCGCCGCTGATAAAAGAGCCTATTATATCGTGAGTCAACAAAATGAAAAACTATTAATGTTACATGGCGCATTCATTTTTTCTAATCGTGTCCATAATACTTTTGGATATCAGTTAGGTGCTCATTATGCTGTTGATCAAATACATTATTTCAATACCATTAAAGATTTATTAGGCGGGAGTTATTTTTATAATTACAATAGTTGGGTAAATGATGATGGAGTTGAATTAAGTTTTCAAAATGATATAGAACATCCCAATCGAAAAGTGATACAGAGTGGTCGATGGGGCGCTGATTATGCAATGCACGCGTTTCAATTTAAGCCATGGATCCAATTTGAAAAAGAGTGGACAGTATTAACAACAAGTCTCGCTTTGGGATATGGAATCGAAGGCATGAATAGGGTAGGCTTTAATAAAAATGGCTTGTTTAAAGAAAATTCTAAAGGTGCGTCTAATTATATTTTTACCCCATCATGGAATTTTAAAGAAGGAATCAGTTATCGTTTTAATGGGCGATTTTCTTTTAATTCAATTTTATTTGGAAAATGGATTTCGCCAAGTTTTGAGCAATTGTTTATTAATCCAGAAATGACCTCTATTGCATCCCCCTATAAACAGATTTCAATTCATTATGGTATTGATTTGGGATTTCAGTATCATGCACCAGCTTTAAAAATAATGACAAGTATTTATTGGAAGCGCATCTCCAATCAATCTCTTCAAAAAATGTTTTATCACGACGGGTATGCATCCTTTGTATATGGTATTGCTGGAAATGTCAATGAATTATATTCGGGAATAGAAGCAAGTATTGAGTTGAATTTGTTACCCAATATCACTTTGAGTTTGGCCTCCAGTTTTCAAAAGAGCAATTATGAAACTGACCCGTCCTATCAGTTATTATTTGTTAATGATTTGCATTTATTAGAATCCGGATTGCTTCATTTAAAACAAATGGTTTCCTCAAATAGCCCTGGTTTTGTGCAGGCGCTTGCAATTAAATATCAACCGTTTAGTACGCTGCAATTAAACATCGCCTTATTAGTGGCCCAGCATCGACCTATTTCAATTGATGTATTCCGAAGAAGCGATTTGGTAAAACATAAAATTGATGCCATTAGTTGGGGCGTGATATCTGCTGCTCATTATCTGCCTGAAAATAGTTTTTTGAGTGCTTCTATTTTTAAATCTTTTCAAATTAAAAAAGGGTTACGATCTAATGCATGTAGGATTGGATGGAGTGTTAACAATGTATGGAATCATTTTCTTCCACTCATTGCCTATGAGCAAACTAGGTTTGATTATTTGCATTTCGATATGAATAAGTATGCTCCAAAATATTTAATAGATCAAGGAGCTACTTACAACCTTCATTTTCAATTTTCATTTCAATAAAATTTAGTCACTAAATAATTTTTTTATCAAAACCTCTATTATGAAATCTGGAAAATATATTGTCGCTGTATTAATTACACTGTCTTTAACTATTTTATTAATGTCATCCTGCTTTAAACAGTCCGCAGGTGCGGATGTAAATCCGAATTTTGGAGACTCCGTCATGTCTATAAAAAACTTTAGAAAATTACATAGCATGGGTATGGTGGAGTACATAGCGCAACCCTTATTTATTGAAGGCATAGTTGTTGCCAATGACGAACATGATAATATTTATAAAGCCATTTATATTCAGGATAATTCTGGGGGATTGGTTGTACAATTAGATGGATTATCCTTGTACCAGACTTATCCTATCGGTAGTAAAATTAAAATCAATACACAACAATTATTATTAACGGATTACCGAAGAATGGTACAATTGGTTGGTGCAGTGGATACCAGTTCGGGCAGTTTAGTGACTTCGGGAATTCCATCTCCGCTTTTTTCGAAATTCATTAAGCTAGAAAGCGAAAACAATAGTATACATCCATTGGTGGTTGGCTATAAAAATTTAGGAGATAGTTTGCAAGGGCGATTGATCCAAATTAATGCTGTAGAATTTAGTGCTGCTGATACGGCACAAACTTATGCGGATAAAAAGAATAAATTAGGGATTAGCAGAAGCTTGAAATTTTGTACCGGAGGCACTATTTATTTAAGAACTGGAGGCTATGCGGATTTTGCAGGTATTAAAACCCCCACAGGCAATGGAATTGTGATAGGCGTTTACTCGGTTTTTAACACCGAAAAGCAGTTAATATTAAGGGACACAAATGACATTTTGTTAACGGGAAAACGATGTACAGGCGCTGCTTGGCTGCAAAATTTACCTCAAACGGCCTCCAAATTAAATAATTAGTTGTCAGCTTGGCAGAAATGCGTCTTTGGTACTCTTATTGCAATATTGGGTCAAACGATATAATTATGCAAAAAGGTCAAATACGTGTACAGACGGAAAACATTTTTCCGATCATTAAAAAGTTCCTTTATAGTGATCATGAAATCTTTTTACGCGAGTTGGTGAGCAATGCTGTGGATGCCGCTCAGAAATTAAAAACCTTACATGGGAAGGGTGAAGCAAAGGGTGAATTGGGTGAATTGAAAGTGGAAGTAGTATTAGATGCGAAAGAAAAGACCATTTCTATTATTGATAATGGGGTGGGTATGTCAGGTGAGGAAGTTGATAAATACATCAATCAAGTTGCATTTAGTGGAGCTGAGGAATTTGTAAATAAGTATAAAGACGCAAGTATTATTGGTCACTTTGGTTTAGGATTTTATAGCTCATTTATGGTGAGTAACAAAGTGGACATTTATAGTAAAAGTCATACAGGTGCACCGGGCGTTTTTTGGAGCTGCGATGGTAGCACAGAATATGAATTATACGAAGTGGATTATAGCCAAAGAGGTACTAAGATTGTTTTACATGTGAATGATGAAAGTGCTGAGTTTTTAGAAGCACATCGTGTAAAAGGTATTTTAGAGCGTTTTTGTAAATTCTTGCCGGTTGCCATTTATTTTACGGATGCAAATGCTGCGAAGCCTGAGGCTAAAAAAGAAGGTGAAGTGGAGGATGCTATTGAAGAAGCGAAGCCAATCAATAACACCAATCCATTGTGGGTACGTAAGCCATCGGAGTTGACAAAAGAAGATTATGAAAACTTTTACAAGGAATTATATCCATTTGGTGAAACACCATTGTTCTGGATTCATCTAAATGTGGATTATCCATTTAACTTAACGGGTATTTTATATTTCCCTAAAATCAAGCAAAGCTTTGAAATACAAAAAGATAAAATTCAATTGTATTGCAATCAAGTATTTGTAACGGACGAGGTTAAAGATATTGTCCCAGAGTTTTTAATGTTATTGCATGGTGTAATTGATAGCCCAGACATTCCATTAAATGTAAGCCGTAGTTATTTACAAGGAGATCCTAATGTTAAAAAAATCAACGCACACATTACTAAAAAAGTGGCGGATAAATTAGAGGAAATCTTTAATAATGATCGTAAGTCATTCGAAGATAAGTGGGATAGCTTGGGATTATTTGTGAAATATGGCATGATTACTGATGATAAGTTTTTAGAAAAAGGGAATAAGTTTTTGATTTTAGAAGATGCAGCTGAAAAGGGTAAATTTTATACCATTGATGAGTATAAGACTGCAACAGAAGCAAGTCAAAAAAATAAAGACGGAAAGCATGTTCTTTTATATACTACTAATCCAATTCAACAAGATGCTTTTATTCAAGCAGCAGTTGGAAAAGGGTATAAGGTGGTAAAATTAGAAACGATGGTGGATGCCGCGTTTATTAATAATGTGGAAATGAAGTGGGAGGGAGTTCAATTTGTACGTGTGGATGCGGATGTAGTAGATAACTTAATTGACAAACAAGAAAATGTAGATTCTGTTTTAAGCAAAGAAGAAGTGGAACAGGCTAAAAGGTTATTTGAATTCCAAGTGCCTGATATCACTTTAACTGTTGAAGTGAAAGGATTAAGTTCAGATGTTTCACCAGTAATTGCAACAAGACCAGAATTTATGCGTCGTATGAAAGATATGGCTAGCATGGGTGGCGGTGGAATGACTGCTTTTTATGCGCAAATGCCAGATGAAGTTCATTTAACAATTAATGGTAATCACCCCATCTATCAAAGTTTGTTGAAAGAAACAGACGCCGATAAGCAACAAAAGCAAGCGCGTAATTTAGCTGACTTGGCTTTATTGTCTCAGGGCTTATTGACGGGAGCAGAGTTAACAAATTTCATTCATCGTAGTGTAGATTTATTGAAATAGAAATTACAGCGCTTTTAATTTAAAGCTTCATAAAAAAAGTGACCTTGTTTTGGGGTCACTTTTTTTGTATATGTTAAAGATTAAGTATTTCAGGTAATTATTATCCCTATACTAAATACTTGGTTTTATATCTATCACTTGCATTTGAACTGATTGGTTTCCTTGCCATTCATTTATTTGCAAATAAAATACGATGTCAAACGGCTTTCCCGATTTTACTAGCTTCAATTGTTCTGGCATATTATAGCCAATCCCGCGGACATTCGTTTTGCCTTGTGTTACATTAAAGCTAATATGTTGTTCTTTTGCAAGTTTTGAATAGCCTGTATCATACACCCCTTTTGCTATAAATACAGGGCGCATATTATCTGGTCCAAAGGGTTCCATTTGAGAGATGATTTGAAAAAACTGCATACTGATGTCATCCAATGGCAAAGATGCATTAATACTAATCTCTGGGGTTAATTGTGCTTCGGTAATTCGTTCGGCAACAGCAGCTTCAAATGCAATTTTAAAATCTTCCAATGCATCTACTGCCATGGTCATTCCTGCTGCAGCAAAATGGCCTCCATATCCTAATAAATGTGTTCGACAAGCATGCAGGGCTTCATATAAATTAAATCCATTTACACTTCGAGCACTACCTGTTATCACATCGCCACTTTGGGTTAGTACTACTGTGGGCTTGTAATGTTTTTCAATTAATCTACTTGCAACAATTCCTACCACACCTTTATGCCAATGGGCTTGAAAAACAACAGATGATTTTTTGTTTTGGTGTAAAGGATCTTGTTCAATTTGTTCAAGCGCTTCTTCTGTAATTGTTGTGTCTGCTTCTCTTCTATCCAAATTATCCTGTTGTAACAATGCACCAATTTCTAGTGCTTTGTTATAATCTTTTTCTATAAATAGTTGAACTGCTTTTTTTGCATCATCCATTCTTCCGGCTGCATTGATTCTTGGCGCTACTGCAAATACTAAATTGGTAATGCGCATAGGGCCTGACTGCTTTGCTAATTCCATTAAGGCTTTTAGTCCTGCAGATGGATTTTCATTCACTTTTTGGACACCAAAAAATGCCATAGTTCTATTTTCATCTGTTATTGGAACAATGTCTGCAGCGATAGCAGTGGCTACTAAATCTAAATATTGTAAATAACTTTCTTCAGGTAATTGATAGGTTTGTGCTAATGCCGTGATTAATTTAAAGGCAACCCCACATCCGCAAAGTTCTTTATATGGGTAGTTGCAATCTTTTTGTTTTGCATTTAAAATAGCAACAGCGGGTGGTAAAATTTCATCAGGCAAATGGTGATCGCAAATAATAAAATCCATACCCAGTTCTTTGGCGTATGCAATGAGCTCGGTTGATTTAATGCCACAGTCAACAGAAATGATTAAATCAAATCCATTTTCTTTTGCGAAATCAATTCCAATTTTTGAAACGCCATATCCCTCTTTGTATCTATGTGGTATATAGTAGTCAAGTTTTTCAGTTAACTGCCTTAAGAATTGGTGTAAAGTAGCAACTGAAGTGGTGCCATCGACATCATAGTCGCCATACACTAATATCTTTTGATTTGATTTGATGGCAATGTCAATTCTGTCCACCGCTTTTTGCATATCCTTCATTAACCATGGATCATGCAAATGACTGAGATTCGGTCTGAAAAAATTTTTCGCAGCATCAAAATCGGTAATTCCTCTTTGAACCAAAAGTTCGCAAAGTATAGGATGAATTTTTAATGCAGCTTGTAATGATTGCACTTTAGCAGGATCTGCTACAATAATATTCCATCTTTTTTCCATTAATATGCACGGTCTGTTGTGTAACGAACTAGTTCTTCTAAAGCTGCTCTTGCAGGACTAGGTTGAAACGAATTAAGAATTTCTAATGCCTTGTCACGGTATTCGTACATCTTTTGTGTTGCATATTCAATTCCACCATGTTTAATCACATTGTCAATAACAAATTTTACTTTTTTCTTATCGTTGTTATTGTTTTTTACGATGTAGATGATTTCTTTTTTTAAGGAAGCATCTACTTTTTGTAGCACATGTATTAAAGGTAGGGTCAATTTCTTTTCCTTAATGTCGTTGCCGGTAGGTTTGCCCACTGCAATATCTCCGTAGTCAAATAAATCATCTTTAATTTGAAATGCCATGCCGACCATTTCTCCAAATACACGCATCTTTTCAATCGTTTCTGGATCCTTTGTAACCGATGCAGTACCTGCCCCACAGCTTGATGATAAAAGACTTGCTGTTTTTCCATTGATGATTTCATAATAGATTGACTCATCAAAATTTAAATTTCTAGTTTTTTCAATTTGCAATAATTCTCCCTCACTCATCTTTTTTACTGCGTTAGATAAAATAGTAAGTATATCAAAATCTTTATTTTCAAGAGAAAGCAAAAGTCCTTTTGATAATAAATAATCTCCTACTAAAACAGCAATTTTATTTTTCCATAAAGCGTTAATTGAAAACATGCCACGACGTTCTAATGCGTCATCAACAACGTCATCGTGAACGAGGGTGGCAGTATGTAAAAGTTCCACTAAGCTTGCCGCTCGGTAGGAAGCGTCTGTAATTTCTCCATGTAATTTAGCAGATAATAAAACAAACATAGGACGCATTTGCTTTCCCTTGCGTTTTACAATGTATTGCATAATTCTGTCCAGAAGCGCAACTCTACTTTTAACAGCATCTTTGAAATGGTTTTCAAAAAGTGCCAATTCTTTGCCAATAACTTCTGTTGCGAGTTTCATGAGACCTGTAATTTAGATTAATTATTGAGCATATTGAAATGCAAGGCCCCGAAATTTTGTAATGAAGATAATTTTAAATCAGCAGCTCCCCAATGTTCTAATTTAATATGATCTGCAGAGGGTACAACAACACAGGTCATTCTTGCCGCCTTGGCTGCAATCATTCCGTAAAAAGAATCTTCAAAACAGATACAAGAAAGTGGATTGGTATGCATTGCTGCTGCACAATCTAAATAAACTTGAGGGTGAGGTTTTGCAAAAGGTAAATGTTGTGCTGAACTACTGGCATGAATATAACTTCTTATGCCAAGCTTGTCTTTCACCCATTCAATAAGTTGCACTGGCGAGGAAGTAGCCAATCCCATTTTAAAATCTCTCTGCAAGAAAAATTCAAAAATGTGTTCCACTCCAGGCATCAAAGTTGCATCTTGATCAATTATTTGTAATGCAAGATCTACAACTTTTTTTTCTACAATTTCATTTTGACTTGCAGGTACATTAAATTGTTGTAGCCAATAAGCAACAAATTCTTTTGATCTAAGTCCTGTTGTAGTTGCATATTGTTGTTCGGTTAAACTGATGCCATATTGTCTAAAAATTTCTGTTGCAGCTTTGTTCCACAAAGGTTCACTATTAATCAACAGTCCATCAATATCGAATATAACGGCAGTCTTTTTCATTGCCTAAAGATACAATATTTGTAGTATCTTGCGTACCAAACAATTTTCTTGAAATGTCAATTTTAGATCGATTAAAAAACATACGTATTTTTCGTTCTGTCATCTATGGCATAGTTGGTTTGTTTACATATCCTGGTCTTGCATTGTTTAATAAAGTGGAGATAGAAGGTTCTGAGAATTTGGCGGATTTACCAAAAAAAAATGTGTTATTTGTAAGTAATCATCAAACTTATTTTGGTGATGTAATTGCTTTTGTACATATATTTTGTGCTGTAAAATGGCGCAAGTTCAACAGGTTGGGTATTCCCTATTATTTATTGAATCCATTCACTAATGTATATTTCGTGGCTGCTGAAGAAACCATGAATAGTAACTGGTTAACTAGGTTGTTTAAATTAGGAGGTGCTTTAACGGTGAAAAGAACATGGAGAGCTGAGGGGCAAGATGTAAAAAGAGATAGAGATGCTGTAGATACTCAAAAAATTGATCAAGCACTTTCAAAAAGTTGGGTAATAACTTTTCCGCAAGGAACCACTAAGCCTTTCGCACCTGGAAGAAAAGGTACTGCACATATTATTAAGAATAATAAACCCATAGTAGTACCTGTTGTGATTAATGGATTTTGGAGAGCCTTCACCAAAAAAGGACTGACTTTCAAAAAAGTGGGAACACCGCTAACAATACGATTTAAAGCCCCGTTGGAAATTGATTATAATGGCTCTGTAGACGAAATATTGGCGCAGGTTATGGATGCTATTGAACAGAGCAAGGATTACATGTTAAAAGGTAAGCATCATGCTTTAAAGGAACAGACTACTTAATCATCAATTATTTTCCTGCTTAATCTTGCATAAAAATCGCTTTTAATTCAGGAGCATCTTCTGGTTTCATTTTACCAGATAAAATAAGTCTCATTTGTCTTCTCCTTAAAGCGCTTTCGTAATATTTTATTTCTTCCTCTGATTCGGGAATTATTGCAGGAACTTGTTTTGGTCTTTTGTTTTCATCTAAAGCAACAAAAGTAAAAAAAGCTTCATTGCTCATGACTCTTGTTTGTGTAATCATATTTTGATTCCACACTTTTAAATGGATTTCCATGGAAGTGTTAAATGCGCGGGTAACAATAGCTTCGATACAAATTACATTTCCTAATTTAATAGGTGTTTTAAAACTAAGATTATCAACTGAAGCAGTCATAGCTGCAGAATTGCAGTGCTTTGATGCGGAAAGATAAGCAGCGATATCCATCCAATACATTAGTTTGCCTCCCATTAAGTCCCCAAATGTATTCGTATCATTTGGGAGTACTAATTCGTTCATTGTAATAAATGAATCACTTGCTTTTCTAGGTTCCATAAATGTATTTTATATTCAAAGATACAAATACTTATACTACACATTGCTCAAGTTTTGAAAGATAGGCTGGGTCAACGTCTGCGCCGTGACCAGGGGCATCATCAATACTTAAATGCATTCCCTTAAATTGAACACCACCTATAATTGGATCTTCCAAATGCCCTAATAAACAGGTGTCCATATCGTAGTATTTAACATTATCATGTGCCATTGCAAAATGCATTTTTGCACTTAATGCCAATCTGCTTTCTAGCATGCCACCCATCATGCAAGCCATATTATTTTTTCCGGCTATCTCCTGAATCTTTATAGCTTCTTGTATACCTCCACTTTTTGAAAATTTGATATTAATTAAATGGCAAGCTTTGTTAGCGATTAATTTTCTGGCATCATGATGTGTAAAAACGGATTCGTCTGCCATGATTGGAATAGGGGATGCAGCGCAAAGTGCAGGTAAATAATCGTCATAATATTTGTGCATGGGTTGCTCACAAAATTCAATATCGTAGGGCGCAAGTCCCTGTAATACGGGAAGTGCATCTTTTGTGGACCAGCCTTGGTTGGCATCGATTCTTAATTTAATATCAGCACCAATGGCTGCCCTTATTTTTTGAATGCGTTCAATATCGGTGGTAGGGTCTTTTCCTAATTTCACTTTAATCATACTCACTCCCTTTTCTTTAAATTCAATTGCTTGTGCAGCCATGGCATCGGGAGTATCTATGCCAATGGTTAAATCTGATTCAATAGCTTTTTGCTTACCTCCTAAAAATGCGTATAATGGCTGGTTAGCAGCTTTTGCAGCAATATCGTATAAGGCAATATCAAAAGCACTTTTAATGGTATAATTGCCTGCAATAATCGTATCAATTTCTGCAAGTCGGTTGCTCACTTCTAAAGGATTTTTTCCTTTTAAAAAGGCCGCAAAATCTTTGGCGTGGTTATAGCAACTTACCTGTGTTTCCCCAACAATCATAGGAAAAGCCGAACATTCTCCAAGTCCAATAATGCCTTCGTTGGTATGCACTTTGATTAATACATTTTGAGCAAAATGCATCGTTCCTGTAGCAATGGTAAACGGCACCATTGGAATCTTAAACATGTAAATTTCGGTCTTGGTAATCTTCATTGCTTACTTGATTTAAATTATAGTATTTAAAGGTACTAATTCTTTGCTATTACCTTTTTAGATACGATATTTGCCAAACGAACTAATGTTAGCATGAACCTATCTTTTGACAATACACAAAATGCATTTGCATATAAGAGTACCGCTGATTTAAAAAGAGCGAAATTTTTAATTAGTGCCATACAAAGTCCAATAATGGTTACCCTTGCCACCAAGGCCACACCCATTTTAATGAAATTGGGTTTACCTATCAATGGTTTATTAAGAAACACTGTTTTTAAACAATTTGTTGGTGGAGAAACTTTAGAGGAATCTGCAAGGGTAGCAAAATTATTAAGCTCCTATGGTGTGCAAGTAATTTTAGATTATGGTGTTGAAGCAAAAGAGGGAGAGGCAAATTTTGATGATGTAACAGAGCATATTATAGAGGCCATTGATTTTGCGTCTACACAAAGCAATATTCCTTTCATAAGTGTGAAACTTACTGGTGTAGCGAGTCATATTTTATTAGAACATTTAAATGATGCCCCAAGATTAAGAAGTGGGATTCATGATAGTGAGTCGGATAACGCAGCATGGCAAAGGGTTAGAGAGCGTATGTATGCAATTTGTGATGTGGCACAAGAAAAAGGAGTAGGTATTTTAATGGATGCTGAAGAAACCTGGATTCAAGATCCCATTGATAGATTAGCGATTGAATTAATGGGTGTTTACAATAAAGAAAAAGCAGTTGTTTACAATACGTATCAATTGTATCGAAATGATCGTTTAAGTTTTTTACAACTATCACATCGTATTGCAAAAGAGCAAGGTTTTTTATTAGGTGCAAAATTGGTACGCGGTGCGTATATGGAAAAAGAAAGAGCACGTGCTCAACAAATGGGCTATCCTTCACCAATACATGTTGACAAAGCTGCTACTGATAAAGACTTTGATGCTGCAGCAAAATATTGCATTGAAAATATAGATTCCATATCATTATTATTAGCATCTCATAATGAACAAAGTAATATTCAAATTGCTGATGAAATGGCAAGATTGAATTTTTCTAATGACTTTAAGCATATTCATTTTTCTCAACTATATGGTATGGGAGATCATATCACTTTTAACATGGCGGTTAAGGGTTACAATGTAAGCAAGTATCTTCCTTTTGGTCCTATTAGTGAAGTGATCCCGTATTTAATGCGTCGTGCCGAGGAAAACAGCAGTGTGAATGGTCAAACTAATAAGGAATTGGTGATGATAAAAAGTGAATTAGCCAGAAGAAAAGGTAAATAATTGCCATTTCATTTTATTTTTCACAGCTTCTCCCCATCATTTTAAAAATTTTACGAGTTCAGCAGCAATGGTTGTAAATTGCAGCATGCAACAATATTTGACTTTATTACAACATATTTTAAAAGAAGGCACGCAAAAAACAGACCGTACCGGTACAGGTACCAAAAGCTGTTTTGGATATCAGATGCGTTTTAATTTAGCCGATGGTTTCCCATTAGTAACCACCAAAAAAGTACATTTAAAAAGTATTATTTATGAATTGCTTTGGTTTTTAAATGGCGACACAAATATCAAATATTTGAAAGATAATGGAGTGCGTATCTGGGATGAGTGGGCAGATGCCAATGGTGATTTAGGTCCTGTTTATGGAAAGCAATGGAGAAGTTGGGAGGGAGCTGATGGAGTTGTTGTGGATCAAATTACAGAATTGATTGAGCAGATTAAAAAAACACCAGACAGTCGAAGATTAATTGTAAGTGCTTGGAATGTGGGTGACTTAAAAAAGATGGCTTTAATGCCATGCCATAATATGTTTCAGTTTTATGTAGCAGATGGTAAATTAAGTTGTCAATTGTATCAGCGTAGTGCAGACGTATTTTTGGGAGTACCTTTTAATATTGCTTCCTATGCCTTATTGACAATGATGATTGCGCAAGTTTGTGGTTTAGAATATGGTGATTTTGTACATAGTTTTGGGGACGTGCATTTATATAACAATCACTTTGAACAAGCTGAATTGCAATTGTCAAGAACTCCATTCCCTTTGCCTACTATGAAAATTAATCCTCAGGTGAAAGATATTTTCTCCTTTAAGTTTGAGGATTTTACTTTAGAAAATTACGAATGTCATCCAGGTATTAAAGCGCCTGTGGCTGTATAATAAATTAACGAATGAATATAACCCTAGTAGTTGCTGCCTCAGAGAATAATGCCATTGGTAAAGACAACCAATTATTATGGCATTTGCCAAAGGACATGCGCTTTTTTAAAAATACTACATGGGCTTTGCCAATTGTTATGGGGCGTAAAACATTTGAGTCAATGGGGAGTAGATTATTGCCAGGTAGACTCAATATCATATTAACCCATCAAAAGAATTTAGTGATTGACGGCGCTCAAGTGGTAAACACTTTGGAAGAAGCAATCGCATTGGCAACTCAAAAAGATTACAAAGAATTAATGGTGATTGGGGGTGGTCAAATTTATGAAATGGCTTTGCCGGTTGCCAATAAAGTTTGGTTAACCCGCGTGCACACTAAAATTGATGGCGATACTTTTTTTCCTAACTTAGGAACTGAGTGGCACAAACATACCATTGAATCACATCATGCCGATGAAAAACATGCATTCGATTTTGATTTTGAATGTTGGCAAAGAAAATAATTTATGTATTCATCGCTAACCCTGCTCAAAAAATATTTTCAATATCTACTGAAAGCGTCTAATGGAAAAGGACACGGGGTTCATTCACCGTTTGTATATACTTTCATTAGAGAAGTACTTCATAAAAAAGCGAATCATTCCTTATTTCAAACTATTGAAAATCGCCGCGCTCAATTTCTTGCAAATAATTCCATGATTCAAGTATGGGATAGAGGTGCAGGATCAAGACAAACGGCAAGTGCGCAAAGAAGTATTCGTTCCATTGCTAAAGCTGCATTAAAGCCCAAAAAGTACAGTCAGCTATTACATAAAATAATTGCATATTATCAGCCGGATCAAATATTGGAAATGGGGACTTCATTGGGTATCACCACCTGTTATTTGGCTGCTGCAAATTCCAAAGCAAATATTGTTACCATGGAAGGAGCGCCAAGTGTTGCGGAAGTGGCTAAAGAAACTTTTAAAGAAATGGGGTTGCCTAATATTGAAGTTATGGAAGGTGATTTTGAACAATCACTACCTCAATATTTAACAACAATAAATTCGATTGGCGTTGCTTATATAGATGGCAATCATAAATACTTGCCAACAATTCAATATTTCGAAAGTTTGATAAAGCAATCAAATGATGATTCAATTTTGATTTTTGACGATATTCATTGGAGTGCCGAAATGGAAAAGGCATGGGAAGAAATAAAAAAACACGAAGCAGTTACTTTAACCATTGATTTATTTTTTATTGGATTGGTATTTGTGAGAAAAGCACAAAAAGAAAAAGAACATTTTATTATAAGATATTAATATAAGAAACATTGTTACCTGAATCATTTTTAAACTCATTGCAAGGCTTGCCTGGATTTGACAAGGAAAGTTTTATACGCGTGCATGAGCAAGGCGAACAAGTAACATCTTTAAGGCTGAATCCAGCCAAACCAATTGATAATTCGGCACATACTTTTTTAAATAATACCAGTTCCATTCCTTGGTGTAACAATGGATATTATTTATCTGAACGACCTTCATTTGTAATGGATCCTTTATGGCATGCTGGTGCATACTATGTACAAGAAGCCAGTAGTATGTTTGTTCAATACATTTTAAATGAATTAGTTCCAGATACAAAAGGGAAAATTGCATTAGACTTATGTGCCGCACCTGGTGGAAAGTCTACTTTAATGGCGAGTCATTTTAAACAAGGATTGGTGGTTGCTAATGAAACCATTAAATCACGTAATGCCATATTGGTGGAGAATATTACTAAGTGGGGAACCGATCAGGTGGTAGTGACGCAAAATGATCCATCTCATTTTAAATCCCTTCCGCAGTTTTTTGATCTCATATTAATTGACGCGCCTTGTAGCGGTAGTGGTTTGTTTAGAAAAGATCCTGCTGCTATTGAAGAGTGGAGTATGGATAGTGTTCAACATTGTAGTACGAGGCAAACTAGAATTTTAGAGGAAAGTTTAGATGCATTAAAAGAAGGGGGCTATCTCATTTATTCAACATGTTCTTATTCATTTGAAGAAGATGAGCAAATGATGGATTTTATAGCATCTATGCCCGGCATGCAAAATATTAAAATAGAACCACCAGTCGAATGGAATATTGTAACCTGTGAAAGTCCCAATCATCATTCAACTGGATTTAGGTTTTATCCAAATAAATTAAAAGGGGAAGGATTTTTTGTTACCGTTTTTCAAAAACAAACTTCATTGGTTGGAGGATATTATACAGCTGATTTTAAATGGAATGCTATTTCAAAACAAGAGCATGCGGTTTTGTCAACGCATCAATTAATATCTGAAGCCTATACCTATATTAGCCATCAAAATACTTTGCTTGCTATTCCAAGTCATTTCGAAATGCAAATCAAAGCCTTATTAAAAAATCTCTATGTAAAAAAGTTGGGGTTAGACATGGGGGAGATTAAAGGCAAGGATTTAATTCCGGCACATGCTTTGGCAATGAGTAGTTGGGAAAATCTCCCTTATGGTAGGGTAGAAGTTGACCTTGCAACTGCTTTGCAATATTTAAGAAGGGCCGACTTGGTTTTGGAGGGAGAAAAGGGCTGGCAGGCCATTTGTTATCAAAATATACGTCTAGGATGGGCTAAACTGCTTCCGAATAGGACCAATAATTATTATCCCACCGAATGGAGAATCTTGAAATACTAGCTTTTATATATTTCAATTATTATTAATATATTTATTCGCTTTTTCACTTTTTCTTTGCATTTCAATTTTGTACCTTTGTGTCCATGTTTAAAAGATGCATCTTATTATTGATTGTTCTTATTGGCGTATTAGCCAGTGGGTCTGCCTATGCAAAAAATGGCAAGGGTGGAAAGCATTCAGTACATGCTTCTAAAACGGCTAGCCATAGTTCATCTAGCAAAAAAGGGAAACATATTGTTCGTGGACGTGGAAGAAAAAAGGGGCATTTGCCGGTGGATATTAAGAGCGAAACAGTCGTGACTACCGATACTAATGGTACAAAAGTGATTAGTAATTCAAAACAAATGATTGCTAATAATACAGAGAAAAATAGAATTGCCGATAGCACGCATAAAGCAAGTTTCCAAAATAATTTAAAGGAAGATAAAGAAGGATATTTCGCATCTATGTTTGCCACAAAAGCAAAAGTGTCTACTTTTCAAACATTGGAAGGTACTGCAGCTGTTTTCAAAAGCATGAGTGGTTGGGATGATAAAAAGTTTTATGTGTTAACCAATTTATTACCTATTGGTACAATTGTAAGAATCACTACTCCAGATTTAAAAAGTATTTGTGCTAAAGTAATTAATGCTTTGCCTGAAATGGGAAATGCAGTGCAATATCGTTTAAATGATGCTGCGGCTGCTATCTTAGGAATCAATAATAAAACATTCCCTGTTTCTGTTACCTATTAATTATTAGGTAATTCATTTTTTAATTTTTATTTATGAAGTGTAAAATTTGTGCAAGCCTTTTTGCATTGGCTATTTTTTTTGTTAGTTGTGCGCAACAAAATACAAGTGTGAAAACCATTGCTGCGCAAGCGTATATGCTTGAAATTGAAAAGCAGGGTGTGCAAATATTAGATGTTAGAACAGCGGGAGAATATCAAGGGGGTCATATAAAAAATGCATTGCAAGCCAATTGGAATGATCGTAGTGAATTTGAAAAACGTACCCAGCATTTAGATAAAAAAACAATGGTGTATGTGTATTGTCAAGCTGGTGGTCGTAGTGCTGCTGCAGCTGCTTATTTAACTGAAAAAGGGTTCAATGTTGTGAATTTGGAAGGAGGTATGAGCAATTGGAAAATCAACAATTTGCCTGTAGAAGGCAATGCCAATGCGATTCAAATGCGTGTGGAAGATTTTGAATCCGTACTATCAAAAAATAATTTAGTCTTAGTGGATATTGGAGCTACCTGGTGTCCCCCTTGTCGTAAAATGATTCCTACAGTGGAACAAATTAAAAAGGAATATTCGACTAGGTTATATTTTTTATCAGTTGATGGAGGTGTTGACATTGACCTGATGAAACATTTGCAATTTCAAGAATTACCAACTTTCATTGTTTTCAAAAATGGAAAAGAAATTTGGAGAAAGGTTGGGATCGTTACTGCGGATGAATTCAGAAAAGCTATTAATTAATTTATGGTTTTCTGTAGCCTCTTAAAAAATCCTCAATCGCCATTCTCTTTTTGCCTTCCCATTGGATATCATTCAGTATAAGATATCCATCCTTACAAGCAAATTTTGCTATAGTTTTTCCATCGGTTATAAAGCTGCCAACAGGTTCCGTTGGTATTTCTTTGCTAATGGTAGTGCTGTATAATTTAACAATCTTGCCGTCAACTTTTGTAATAGCACCAGGGAATGGAGCCAACCCGCGTACATGGTTATGTATGGTTTGCACGTCTTTTTCAAAATCTATTTCGCAATCTTTTGTAAATATTTTAGGCGCGTGTTTTATATCCGCTTCATCAAGTACATCTGATTGAGGAACCGATTTAATATTGCCTTGAATTAAGCCATTTAATGTTTTGACTAGTAAATGGGCGCCAACCATCATCATTTTATCATGTAACTCACCGGCGGTCATATTTGCGGTGATTGCAATACGGTCTTGCAATAAAATATCTCCTGTATCAATAGCATGTTGTAATTGGAAAGTGGTTACCCCGGTTTCGGATTCTCCGTTCATGATGGCCCAATTAATGGGGGCTGCTCCTCGGTATTGAGGAAGTATGGATCCATGCACATTTAAAGTGCCCATGGGAGGGAAAGACCATATTTTTTCGGGCAACATTCTAAAAGCCACCACTATTTGTAAATCGGGCTCCCAAGCAGATAAGGCTTCAAAAAACTCAGGAGATTTTAATTTTTCGGGTTGTAATAAAGGTAAATTATGGGCAAGAGCGAATTGTTTTACTGCACTTTGTTGTAGCTGCATGCCTCTGCCACCGGGTTTATCAGGAGCTGTCACCACACCAACCACATTCATTTTAGCTTCCAATAGTGCATTTAAAGACGCTACGGCAAAAGCCGGTGTTCCCATAAAAACAATTCTAGGTTTTTTGTCCATGGTGCAAAGTTAGTTTATCTCCCATAATTATGTACTTTTGCCCTTTGTGCCCTAGGCGCTTTATTTAAAAAATACAATATGCAACAAGTAACAAAAGGAGATACCATTCAA
This sequence comes from uncultured Bacteroidota bacterium, assembly GCA_903938445.1. GTDB lineage: Bacteria > Bacteroidota > Bacteroidia > Chitinophagales > Chitinophagaceae > Sediminibacterium. The sequence goes on from CAJADG010000037.1 coordinate 26,982, forward strand.
GTGCATTACCATGGTACTTTAACTAATGGCGAAGTTTTTGATTCTTCAACAGGCCGAGCACCATTGGAATTCGAAGTTGGAAGCGGGATGGTTATTCCTGGTTTTGATAACGGAGTTTTAGGAATGAAAGTAGGTGATAAAAAAACAATTAATATTCCATTTATGGAGGCTTATGGACCAAAACAAGCCGAAATGATTGTTGAATTCCCTAAAACACAATTTCCTCCAGATTTAAATCCTGAGGTGGGTATGGCATTGACAATGAATAATGGTCAGGGTCAACAATTTCAAGTAAATGTGGTTGAAGTGAAAGAGGAAGTGGTTGTGTTAGATGCCAATCATCCTTTAGCTGGCCAGGATTTAACTTTTGATTTAGAATTGGTAAGCATCGACACACCTTCAAAAATCATCACTGAATTTTAGTTCGTAAAATTGAATTGTAAATGAATTATTTTAAGATAATACATTACAATCTATATTGAATAATTGCTTAAGGCGTTCCTAATTATAGGAGCGCTTTTTTTATTCGAGAAATTCAAATTATCTTCAACCTTAATCGTCACAACATCGTTTAATAAATAACTAGTATCAATATTAAATTTATGGAATTGAATAAATGGGAACTCGCTGAAAGATTTATGCGTTATGTGCGTATAGACACCCAAAGTGATCCTAATGCTACTTGTTTCCCTTCCACCGCAAAACAAAAAGATTTATCCAACTTATTGGTTAAGGAATTGCAAGCGATGGGTATTGTTGATGCGCAGCTGGATGAATTTGGTTATGTGATGGCAACAATTCCTTCAACTATTGCGGATGAAAAATTAAACGTAAGCGGAATTAAATTACCTGTGATTTGTTTTTGCGCCCATGTAGATACAGCACCTGACTGCTGTGGCACCCATGTACAGCCAATCCTTCATTCAGACTATAATGGGGCTCCTATAATTTTACCTGATGATCCCAATCAAATTATTACTAGCGAAGACTATCCGTATTTAAAAGAATTTATTGGAGCCGAAATTATCACAGCTTCCGGTAAAACATTGTTAGGAGCAGATGATAAAGCCGGAGTAACGATTATTATGGAGATGGCTAAATACTTGATGGAAAATAAAAATATTCAACATGGTCCAGTCAAAATATTATTTACACCTGATGAAGAAGTAGGAAGAGGTACATATCATTTGGATTTGAAAAAATTAGGCGCAGATTATGGATATACCTTAGATGGTGGTGAGTTGGGCAGTTTTGAGATGGAAACATTTAGTGCAGACTATCTAGTGTTGCAAATTGAAGGAGTCATTGCACACCCTGGTGCAGCGAAGGGTGTTATGCAAAATGCCATAAAAGTGGCTGGTGAAATATTAGCTGCCTTGCCAAAAACGGAATGGTGTCCAGAGTATACACAGGATAGAGAAGGGTTTATACATCCTAATCATATTGAAGGCGGTGCCGAAAAAGCCAGGATCGAATTTTTGGTACGTGATTTTGATACTCAAAAACTAAAAGCACATGCCGATAAGTTATTAAAAATTGCTGAAAACGTAATTGCTGAAAATCCTGATTTTTCAAAGGTGAAAGTAAATATGGAGGTGACAGAACAGTACCGAAATATGAGGGAAATTATTGACCAATATCCAGATATTGTTGAAAATGCAATTAGAGCGTATAAAAAGGCAGAGGTCAACCCAATCGTAAGTCCAATTAGAGGAGGAACTGATGGAAGTAGAATGAGTTTTATGGGACTTCCTACTCCCAATATTTTTACAGGTATGCAGGCCATTCATAGTAAACATGAATGGATTGGTGTTAGAGATATGGTAAAGGCTGTAGAAGTATTGGTGAATTTGGTAGAAATAATTTAACTTTAAAAAATAAATTAAACGATATGTTGTTTTTGTTAGACGTTGCTGAAAATAAAATTTCCTTGTTAAGCTTATTGCAAAAAGGTGGTTGGATCATGTATCCTTTATATGCCTTGCTTGTGATTGCCATTTATGTCTTTATTGAAAGAATGTTGGCTATTAAAAAAGCAGGTGCAATTGACCCTAAGTTTATGTTAATTATCAAGGATCATTTGTTAGCGGGTAATACTTCGGCAGCAAAAAGTGTGGCAAAAAACACAGACAATCCAGTGGCTAAAATGATTGAGAAAGGAGTAATGCGTATTGGGAAGCCGTTGGATGCTATTGAAAAAAGTATGGAGAATGTGGGAAGATTAGAAATGTATTCAATGGAAAGAAATTTAAATATTTTGTCATTGGTGTCAGGTATCGCACCCATGTTTGGTTTCTTAGGAACGATTGTGGGTATGGTGCAATTGTTTTATGGCATTGCATCTACTGGAGAATATACTTTAAATACAATTGCAGGTGGTATTTATACAAAAATGATTACTTCCGCTACTGGTTTGATTATTGGATTAATCGCTTATGTAGGGCATAATTATTTATCTACGCAAATAGATAAAACAGCTAATAAAATGGAAACAGCAAGCGCTGATTTCTTAGATATTTTACAAGAAACAACGCATTCCTAAATTAGTATTATGAATTTAAGAAAGCGATTAAGAGATCAGCCCGAAGTGCATACAGGTGCATTGAATGATATTTTGTTCATTCTATTATTATTCTTTTTGATAGTATCTACCTTGGCCAACCCCAATGTGATTAAGGTTTCCAATCCAAAATCTGCAAGTGATACTAAAGCGAAACAAACGGTAGTGGTTACTATTGACAAAGAGCAACATTTGTTTATTGGTTCAACGCCTGTAGGTATTGACTCCTTGCCCAGTCAATTAAAGATTTTCTTAGATAAAGAAACAGACAAACCTTCCGTAGTGATTAATGGAGATAGTGTGGCTAACTTAGGGGTTACCATCCAAGTAATGCAAATCATCAAAAAATTAGGCGCTACACCGGTGGTTGCAGTAGATCCAACGCATTAAGGTCTTGATTTTAAACTCGCCCTCAACATTCGGTCTTTCCCAAACATATCCTGGCGAAGCTCCGCATGATAACCCATTTCATCAAATAAGGTTAATAGTGCTTTACCTTGATCGTAATGCATTTCAAAAAACAATTGTCCATTGGAATTCAAATATTGTTTTCCTAATCTTGCGATCGTTCTATAAAAAATAAGTGGATCCTCATTGGTTACAAAAAGGGCAATACTTGGTTCAAAATTTTTCACTTGCACTTGCATATTCACATTTTCTTTAAAAGGAATATAAGGAGGGTTGCTTACGATAACATCAAATTTATGAGGCAAATAAGTAGTGTCTAAAATATTTTCTTGCATCCAGCTAATTTCTGCAGTAAGTTTTTTAGCATTTTCTTGTGCAACCGCCAACGCCTCTTCACTAATATCTAATCCAGCTACCATACAATTGGGTAGTGCAAGTTTTAAGCTAATGGCTATACAGCCTGACCCAGTGCCAATATCCAATATTTGCAAGGGCTTATCAATGATAGTTGCGTATTCGGTAATCCAATCCACTAGCTCTTCGGTTTCTGGTCTTGGAATTAATACATTTTCGTTCACCAGTAAATCATTTCCCATAAACCAGGCTTTCCCAGTAATATATTGAATAGGCCTGCCTTCTTTTAATTCCTTTAAAGCATTTTGTAATGCATTAATATGACTTTGTGTTAAGTTTTCATCCTTGTTGACTACTTGATTTATTTGATTCCAACCTGTTATGTGTTCAAATAAAATCGAGAGTAAACTTGATAGCTCTATATTTTCATATTGGCTGGCAAGTTCATTTTTGAATTGTTGTTTAAGTGTCAGTAAAGTCATACTGCAATGTTACAAATCATTAATCATTATGAGTTAGCTTTGTGCAGTTATTATTCACCTAATTATTAAATGGACCCATTTTTTTACAATACCATCGAACAGCCTGCTATTGCTGAATTTAAGGATCGTGGTAGTAAGTTTTTGGCCTATAGTTTTCCTGTTACAAGTATTGATGTATGTAAAAAACATTTAGCTGCTCTTAAAAAAGAACATCCCAAAGCAGTTCACCATTGTTTAGCCTATCGAATAGGGATTGATGGAAGTACTTTTAGAGTAAGTGATGATGGAGAGCCGTCAGGTTCGGCTGGACGACCAATTTTAGGGCAAATTGATAGTAAGCAATTGACTAATATTTTAGTGATAGTAGTTAGATATTTTGGAGGTACCTTGTTAGGTGTGCCGGGATTAATAAATGCCTATAAAACCGCAACTTCTTTGGCATTACAATTATCACCCATTGTACAAAAGCCAGTAGAAATTAATTACACACTTCATTTTGATTATCATCAGATGAATGAGGTGATGATGATTGTTAAACAATACAATTGCTCGGTGGTGGAGCAGCTTGCTCAATTATTTGTAGAATTGAAAATTGGTATTCCCAAACATCGTTTGGAAGAAGTGCTTAATAAAATAACAGATATGCAAGGTGTAAGTTTTTCAACTGACTTAGTGGAGTAATGATCACTCCATTTCTTTGCATTTTTAATACTTATAAAAACCTTCTCCCGTTTTAACACCAAGTTTGCCTTGTGCAACCATGTTAACTAATAATGGGCAAGGCGCATATTTTTCATTGTTGAATCCAGTGTTCATTATGTCTAGTATGTTTTTGCAAACATCTAATCCAATATAGTCCGCTAATTGTAGCGGCCCCATGGGATGTGCCATTCCAAGTTTCATAATTTGATCAATGGTAGCCGCGTCGCTAATACCTTCGGCAAAAGCATGAATGGCTTCATTAATCATTGGCATTAAAATACGATTGGCAATAAAGCCTGGCGCATCTTTTACCACACAAGGGATTTTATCAAGCAATTTAGTAAGTTCAACAATAGTATTGGTAGTTGCTTCCGAAGTCTCCTTTCCATTTATAACTTCCACTAGTTTCATTACTGGCACTGGATTCATAAAATGCATTCCAATGACTTTATTTGGTCTATTGGTTACGTTGGCTAGCTGTGTAATGGAAATGGAGGAAGTGTTAGTCGCTAAAATGCAATCAGGGTGAGCATTTTCATCTAGTTGCTTAAAAATACTTTTTTTAATTTCACTATTTTCAGTTGCAGCTTCTATCACTAAATCCGCTTGCTGAACACCTTCTGCAATATTGAAAAAAGTGAAAATTCTTTGAAGGGTTTCTTGTTTTTCGACTTCATTAATAATTCCCTTACTTACTTGACGCTGTAAGTTTTTCTCAATGGTTTGCATTGCTTTTTCAAGTGCAGCTTCACTAGCATCGATCAAATGAACGCGAAATCCTTTGAGTGCAAAAACATGTGCAATTCCATTACCCATGGTACCCGCACCAACCACTGTTATATTTTTCATGCTAATTTTTTGATTTGTAATCTCCGCGCTTCCAGGAATCAATAAAACTTTTCCATGCAACAGGATTTAAAATATTCATTGGAGGTAATTGTCCTGAATAATAATATTTTGAAGCCTGATTCGTAAGGGAAGCGCCTACTGCTTCCTTGCCGTCTCTTGGAAGTGATGCTAGAATAATTCTTTTTTGACTTTCACTTGTATTTTTTCTTGCCGTCTCGTATAGATCATCATCCACTTTTGCATTCACGAAATCTCTTTCAAATTGTGCGCGTGTTGGTCTTGGTTTTAAAATGGTTGCCGGTAAAAAATTGGTGTCGTTAATCATTAATTGAATCACACTGTATTGGTTTCCTTCTAAATTTTTTGGAATTAAAATGGTTCTGTCTTTAAATCCTACACAGGTGAAAGTAATATGCTCACCTTTATTTACTGCAATTGAAAAAACGCCATCATTATTGGTAATGGTACCTCTTCCTTTTTTATTCACCACAATGCTAGCGTAAGGGATGGCTTTTAAGCTATCTGCTGTCATCACAACACCATACAATTGAACCACAGAATCGCGGTAAATGTTGGGGCTATTTTGTGTTGTTTGTTGCGCAAATGAGGCGTTTGAAAAAAAGCCTAAAATGACTACTAAAAGGGGAATAATCGTCTTTTTCATATCAATGCAAATTTAGGCTAGAAGCATGAAATTTTTGCTAAAATAACAGCTGCATCAATTAACTTTGCTCGGGTTTTCAACTTTTTAACAAAAACTTTCAAAATGACAGAAGCAGAGGTACTCAAAGCATTAAGTAATGTGCAGGAGCCAGATTTAGGGAAAGACTTGGTGACTTTAAATATGATCAAAGATGTAAAGATCGAAGGCAATAATGTAGGTTTTACGATTGTGCTTACCACACCTGCTTGTCCAATGAAAGACATGATGAAAAATGCATGTGAAAATGCCATTAAATTATTGGTGAATAAAGAGGCCGTGGTGACTGTAGGTTTTACTTCCAATACAACTTCGGTAAGAAAAGTAGATGACGCTATTTTATCTAAGGTGAAAAATATTATTGCTGTGGTGAGTGGTAAAGGCGGTGTTGGGAAAAGTACCGTTTCTGCAAATCTTGCATTGGCATTGGCCGAAGGGGGTGCGAAAGTAGGATTAATGGATGCTGATATTTATGGACCAAGTGTACCCATTATGTTTGGAGTAAGAGGACAGCGTCCTATGATGAAAGATGCCAATGGAGAAGGAATTATTATACCAATTGAAAAATATGGAATTAGTTTAATGAGTATTGGTTTATTGGTTGATGAAAAAGACGCTGTTGTTTGGAGAGGTCCAATGGCAAGTAGTGCTATTCGTCAATTTATCACCGATGTAGAATGGGGCGAACTGGATTATTTAGTAATTGATATGCCACCAGGCACGGGTGATATACATTTAACCATTATGCAAACTGTTCCTGTAACGGGAGTGGTGATTGTTACCACGCCACAGAATGTTGCGTTGGCAGATGCAAAAAAAGCAATTGCTATGTTTGGTCAAGCGAATGTGAAAGTACCTGTGATTGGTTTGATTGAAAACATGGCATATTTTACGCCAGAGGAATTGCCCAACAATAAATATTATTTATTTGGTAAAGACGGCGGTAAAAATTTAGCGGAGGAATATGATCTTGCATTTTTAGGACAAGTGCCGTTGGTACAATCTATAAGAGAAGGTGGAGATGCTGGCATTCCTGCCATGGTAGGTTCTGATGAAATATCTAAAGATGCTTTAAGGGCGGTAGTTTCACAGGCGGTTCGTCAAATTGCTATTCGCAATGCGAATCTTCCTAAAACACAAACAATTTCTGTTGCACAATAAATTTTATGTCTAAAAAAATAGTCATTGCGATTGATGGTTTTTCTTCCTGTGGCAAGAGCACTTTAGCAAAGTCCTTGGCTGCAAAATTGGAATATGTATTTATAGACACGGGTGCAATGTATCGTGGGATTGCCTTATACTTTTTAAGAAACGGAGTTTCTTTTACCAATGAAGCTGAAATAAAAGAAGCGTTACAAAAAATAAATCTGCGCTTTGAGTACAATCCAAGTACCGAAAAAAGTGATATGATTCTGAATGGTGAAAATGTTGAAGTGTTGATTCGTGAAATGCAGGTAAGCTCCAAAGTGAGTGAGGTAGCGGCTATTGGAGCAGTAAGAGATTTTGCAGTAGCGCAACAACAAGCCATGGGTGTGGAGAAAGGTATTGTAATGGATGGTAGAGATATCGGTACCGTTGTTTTCCCCAATGCGGAACTTAAAATATTTGTAACTGCAGATCCTCAGGTGAGGGCAAATCGTAGATTATTAGAGTTACAAGCTACGAATCCTGCCATCACATTACAAGAGGTGGCAGAGAATTTACAGCATCGCGATTTAATTGATAGTACTAGAGCGCATAGTCCACTTAAACAAGCTCATGACGCATTGGTGTTAGATAATACTAATTTAGATAGAGCTGCACAGTTTGACATTGCTTTGAATTGGGCTAAAGAAAGAATTGCACTAGCTTAATTGGGGCAATTCTTTTAGGCTATTTCCCATTCGCTTGTAAGTTGATCTAACAAAGCTTCTTTACCAAAATAACTTGCAATTTTTCTGATAGATGCCTCCACAACTGTATCAGGACAACTAGCGCCACTTGTCATTAATATTCGAACCACTTCTTTTTTAGGAAGATAGCCTTCTACTTTTAAGGCTTCTTTGTTTTTCCAATTGGTTGAAATGATTTCGTTCTCGTTGATAATTTTACTAGCATCGTCAATAAAATAGGTAGGTAATTTTTGTTCGCATAATTCCACTAAGTGCGAGCTATTACTACTATTTTTTCCTCCCATCACAATCGCAATATCTGCTGTTGTTTTAAGCAAACCAATTACGGCCGATTGATTATCGTTGGTTGCGTAACATAGCGTATCTCTTGTATCTGCAAAATGGTTTTCAATATTTTCGGTTCCGTATTTTTCTAAAATGATACCTCTCAAATAATCCGAAATAGCTTGTGTATCTGTTGCCAATTGTGTAGTTTGATTCACTACGCCAATTTTTGTTAAATCTTCTGCAGGATTAAAGCCGGCAGAATAACGATTTGCAAATGTTTTATGGAAAGTATCTAAATCAATTTTACCTAAAATAAAATCTCCTAAAATAATGGTTTCTTCCATGTCATTGACAACAAGCGTTGGGGTGTTGGCTGCGGCATGTGAAAATGTAGCACGTGTTTCCTCGTGTTTTGGTTTACCATGTATGATAATTGAATATCCTTTTTTAGCAATCTGTTCGCTGCGGTTCCAAACCTTTTCTACGAAAGGGCAAGTGGTATTATATTTTTGAATTTGAATTCCCTTATCTGTGATAATACGTTCTAATTCAAGGGTGGTACCAAATGCAGGAATCATCACAACATCGTCTGCATTTAATTCACTTAATGGAATAATGGAGTTGCCTAAAGTGTCATGTAAAAACTGAACTCCTTTTTGAATTAAATCCGCATTCACTTGAGGATTATGAATCATCTCGCTTAATAAAAAAATACGTTTCCCTTTATTTTCTTCAATGGTTTTATATGCAATATCAATCGCATTTTCAACACCATAGCAAAAACCAAAATGTCTAGCTAAATAAAACTGTACTGGACCCAAGTCAAGTAGGGTGGGACTAAAATCTTTCTTTAATTTATCGTCTGCTTTTCTTTTTTGTTTAATGGCTGTAATCAAGCGGCTACGATATCCAGTGGGCACCTCAAATTGCTTCATTTGTAAACTATTTAAGTTTGTTGAGGACAAAAGTACAATAAAATACGGCTTCCTTGCCTAGGCGACTTATCTTTGCGCCATGCATTATGTATCAGTTGAAGGACTTACCAAGAGTTATGGAATTACCCCCCTTTTTAAAGGGATTAGTTTTAATATTAACGAAGGCGACCGAATTGCTTTAATTGCCCGAAATGCGGTGGGTAAGAGTACTTTATTGCGCATTTTATCGGGTAAAGAGCACCCAGATGCGGGTACTTGTAAAATACATAAGGATGTTCACTTGGTGATGTTTGAGCAGGATCCTCAGTTTATAGAGACAGCTACGGTTACCCAAAATCTTTTCAATCAGGATCACCCCACTATGAAGGCGATTAGTAATTACGAAATGGCCATGGAGTCCGAGGATGAGGATTTAATTACCAATTCCATTATGGAGATGGAGGAAAATAATGCATGGGATTTTGAATCTAAGGTAAAGACCATCTTAACGCAATTAAATATTCATCATTTAGAGCAACCGGTTTCTAAATTAAGTGGAGGGCAACGAAAGCGTGTTTCTTTAGCAAAAACTTTAATACAAATTGGATTTGAGCCTAAGCATGTTTTATTGTTAATGGATGAGCCAACTAATCACTTGGATTTAAATATGATTGAGTGGCTAGAGAATTATTTGGAACAAGAAAAAGTAACCTTATTATTGGTGTCGCATGATAGATACTTTTTAGAAGCAGTGACAGACGAAATTTGGGAATTAGAGCGTGAAAAATTATATAGCTACAAAGGGGATTATGAAAATTATTTAGAAAAGAAAGCAGCACGTATTGAATCTGAGCAAGCTAGTATTGATAAAGCAAAAAATACGTTTAGAAAAGAACTGGAGTGGATGCGCAAGCAGCCAAAAGCAAGAACTACAAAGAGTAAAAGTAGACAGGATAATTTTTATGAAGTAGAAGCAAAAGCCAAACAAAAAATTGACGACACCAATTTGCAGTTGGATATGAAAATGACCCGTTTGGGTGGCAAGATCATCGAAGCAAAGAAGGTTTACAAATCCTATGGAGATTTAGTCGTGTTAAAAGGATTCGATTATACATTTAGTAAAGGAGAGCGTATTGGCATTGTAGGTAAAAATGGAGTAGGAAAATCTACGTTTTTGCAAATTTTACAAGGCATTACCGAGCCAGATAGTGGCAAGATTAATGTGGGAGAGACTATTGTATTTGGACACTTTTCACAGGAAGGATTGGTGTACAAAAAAGACATGCGCGTTATTGAATATTTAAAAACGTTTGCTGAGCAATTTCCTTTAGCAAGTGGAGGTTCCTTAAGTGCCGCACAATTTTTGGAATTATTTTTATTTACTCCTGACAAACAATATACTTACTTAAGTGCATTAAGTGGGGGAGAGAAAAAGAGGTTGCAATTATTGACGATCTTATTTAAGAATCCGAATTTCTTAATTCTGGATGAACCTACTAATGATTTGGACTTACCTACACTTGCTGTATTAGAACAATTTTTATTAGACTATGCAGGTTGTGTATTATTGGTTTCGCATGATAGGTATTTTATGGATAAATTAGTAGATCACTTATTTATTTTTGAAGGCAATGGCGTGATACGCGATTACCCTGGAAATTATACGCAGTTTAGAATACTAGAGAAATCAAAACAAAGTTATGCTTCGGTGAGTTCGGATATTAGTAGTTCTAAAGAAGTCGCGGTGGAAGCAACAAAGCCAGTGGTAACTGCGACTGTTGTTGAAAAAAAGCCAGCCGAAAAAATGACCTATAAAGAAAAGCTAGAATTAGAAAACCTAAATAAAAGCATGCCTTTATTGGAGGATCAAAAATCTGTATTGACGGAAAAATTAAACAATCCAGATTTAAAATACGATGAGATTCTTGCTTTGAGTGAGCAGTTAGCGAAAATTAATTTGGAGCTAGAAATAGCAGAATTAAGGTGGTTGGAGCTTAGCGAAAAGCAATAGTTTTTTTTAAAATGAGGCCTAAGTATACATTAAATGAGGCCTAAGTATCTATTATAATATGACGATTGGTTTTAATATTGGATATGCACAATAACCAATAAAACTAAAACTATGAAACCAATTGAAAGAATTGCAGTGTATCTACAGTTTAAAACGATTTCTCCTCATGCCTTTGAGCGAAATATTCATTTGTCAAATGGATACTATTCAAAACAGTTAAAAAATTTAGGATCGGTAGGTTCTGATATCCTCATTAAAATTCATCAGCACTTTCCAGACTTAAATATCTTATGGGTGCTCACAGGTGACGGACAAATGTTAATGGAGGAGGCTAATAAAGTAAATAGTCTTCAAGTGGATGAATTCGCTTTTAGGTACGAGTCCGAAAATAAAAAAATAAAAACAATGGAGTCTGACCTTGAAAAATTAAACACCTTAATCAAGGATAAAGAAAAGATCATTGGGTTGTATGAGTTTATGTTGAATAACAATAATCATGCAAGTACTATTTCGGATGCTCGATAAATAGTAAATGTTTCTTTCCCCTAAATGATGTTACAAAAAATAGCCTCGTCTTTTGAACGAGGCTATTGCTTTTATAATTACGCTTTTATAAAATTACTTTTTTGTTTGTACTTAAACTAAGCATAAGAGGCAACTGGCTCACAAGTACAAACCAAGTTACGATCACCATGTGTATTGTTTACTCTTGCAACCGTTGGCCAGAATTTGCTTTCTTGCACATAAGGTAATGGGAATGCTGCAGTTTGTCTTGAATAACCATGATTCCATTCATCTGCACAAATTACTTTTTGAGTATGCGGTGCATTTTTTAATGGGTTGTCAACCTTATCCAAAGTTCCGTTTTCAATGGCTTTAATTTCATTGTATATGCCAATCAAAGCGTCACAAAAACGATCTAACTCACCTTTATCTTCACTCTCGGTTGGTTCAATCATAATCGTTCCTGCAACAGGGAAGCTCATGGTTGGTGCGTGGAATCCATAATCAATTAAACGCTTAGCCACATCTTCTGCTTCAATACCAGCAGTTGTCTTAAATGGTCGTAGGTCAATGATGAATTCATGTGCACAGGTTCCATTTTTACCAGCATATAAAATAGTGTAGCATTTTTCTAATCTCGACTTCATGTAATTCGCATTCATAATTGCATAAGCAGTAGAAAGTGCTAATCCCTCAGCGCCTAACATTTTGATGTATGCGTAACTAATTAATAAAATACTAGCAGAACCTAAAGGAGCTGCGCTCACTGCGTTCGCGCCATTTCCATTATTGTTATGACCAGGTAAGAAAGGAGCTAATTTATCATTCACACAAATTGGTCCCATGCCAGGTCCGCCACCACCATGAGGAATAGCGAATGTTTTATGTAAGTTCAAGTGACAAACATCAGCGCCAATATTTCCAGGACTAGTTAATCCAACCTGCGCGTTCATATTGGCTCCATCCATGTAGACCAATCCACCAAAATCATGAATCGTTTGACAAATATCAATAATGGTTTCTTCAAACACACCATGTGTACTAGGGTAAGTCACCATCAATGCGCCTAGGTTATCTTTATGTAATTCTGCTTTCGCTTTTAAATCAGCAAAGTCAATGTTTCCAGCTTCGTCACATGCAACTACCACTACTTTAAAGCCCGCCATCACAGCACTTGCTGGGTTGGTCCCGTGTGCACTAATAGGGATTAAAACAATATCACGATGTGCTTCATTGCGTGCTTGGTGGTAAGAACGGATAGTCAATAATCCAGCATATTCACCTTGTGCTCCACTATTAGGTTGTAAGCTACAAGCAGTGAATCCAGTTGTTTCACATAAGTAAGCGCTTAATTCTTTGGCTAGTTCTTGGTAGCCTAATGTTTGATGGCTAGGAGCAAAAGGATGTAGGCTACTAAATGCTGGCCAACTTACTGGAATCATTTCGGTTGCTGCATTTAATTTCATCGTACAACTTCCCAAACTAATCATACTCGTGTTTAAAGACAAGTCTTTATTCTCTAAGTATTTTATGTAACGCATCATTTGAGTTTCACTATGGTGCGTATTAAATACTGGGTGTAACAAGTATTTGGAAGTTCTAACTAAATCGGGTTGAATATTTGCATTTTTAACGCTGGCATTAGTTGCTGTAGCTTTTTTGCCTGTTAATTTTTCAAATAATGCAACGATTAATTGAATATCATTTGCTGAAGTAGTCTCATCAACGGTAATACTTATACTACCATCTTTTAAATAATTAAAGTTGATATTTTCAGCTGTTGCTAATTTTTGTAAAGCACTTGCATCAAATCCATGCACATGTAAAGTGTCAAAATAAAATGCGTTGGCTTGTTGCAAGCCTAATGATTGCAATTGTTGATCTAAGCTTTGTGCTAAACCATGTACTTTTTCAGCAATTTTCTTGATACCTGCTGGACCATGAAATACCGTATACATTACTGCCATATTAGCAAGTAATGCTTGTGCTGTACAAATATTTGAAGTTGCTTTTTCTCTTTTAATATGTTGCTCACGCGTTTGCAATGCCATTCTCAATGCACGATTTCCTTGTGCATCAATACTCACTCCTATCAAACGACCTGGCATACCTCTTTTAAATTCATCCTTGGTAGCAAAGTAAGCTGCGTGAGGTCCACCAAATCCCATGGGTACACCAAATCTTTGGGTGTTACCAACAGCAACATCCGCATTTAATTCGCCTGGGCTTTTTAATAAGGTTAATGCTAAGATATCAGCAATTAAAATAACTAATCCACCAGCTTGATGCACTTGTTCAATAAATGTTGCATATTCTTCAATACTACCTTTGCTATTTGGATATTGTAAAATAGCACCAAAGAAACTATTATCAATATTTGTATTTTGATATTCACCTTCTACTAATTCAATACCAATTGGATTAGCTCTTGTTACTAATACATCTTTTGTTTGCGCAAAAATATTTGCATCAACAAATAATTTTGGTTGTGTAATAGTATCTGATTTATTGACATGGTTAAAAATCATGGCCATTGCTTCAGCTGCTGCTGTTGCTTCATCTAATAAAGAGGCATTTGCAATAGGTAAGCCAGTTAAGTCAGAAACCATCGTTTGATAGTTCAATAAACTTTCTAATCTACCTTGTGCAATTTCGGCCTGGTAAGGTGTGTATTGTGTATACCAACCTGGGTTTTCAAAAATATTTCTCAAAATTACACTTGGCGTAATGGTGCCATAATAACCTTGTCCAATAAAATTCTTTGCAATAATATTTTTATCGCCGATTGCTTTAATAGATTGCAACATTTCAAATTCACTTAATCCAGCCGGAATATTCATTGGCTTCTTTAAGCGAATAGTATTAGGAACTGTTTTTTCTATTAATTCATTTAAAGATTTTGCGCCAATGCTTTCTAACATTTTTTGTGTGTCGGCATCATTTGGGCCAATATGTCTTTTGATAAATTCTGCACCACTTGTATTCGATTGCAACATAAAAGGAGGTTTTAAATGGCCACAAATATACTTAATTATCAAAGGTCAAGGAAGTGAATTAAGCAAGGTGGGGAAAGCTTGTGGATGAATACTAAAAACGCTACTTTTGGGGTATGATTGACCCTTCTGTTGAACATTTATACGAAACTCCTGCCCCGGAGATACTCAAAAAGTTTCAAAACTTTTTAAAGAGGGTAGATAAGCGCATTATTTTAAAACAATTGCCGGATTTGCATGAGGCTGCTTTTGAAAAAATTGACTGCTTGGATTGTGCAAGATGTTGCAAAAATTATTCTCCCCGCTTTAAAATGCCGGATATAAAACGCATCAGTAAGGCTATGGGAATGAAGGAAGTGGCTTTTATTGAAAAGTATTTGTCAATGGACAATGAAGGAGATTATGTGGTGAAAACAAAACCTTGTCCTTTTTTAGATCAGAATAATTCATGTAGTATTTACGATTATCGACCTTCTGACTGTGAAAGGTTCCCTTACACAGATGAGGATGTTTTTTTCAAGAGAGATAAAATCACCATGAAGAATGCGGAGTTTTGTCCAGCGGTGCACGATGTAATGATTGCACTTTTGGCTAAATAAAAAAGTAGAAAGAAATAAAAATTTAGTATTCCATTTTTCGCAAACTCGGTGCTTTAATCCAAGTGGTAAACACCACAAGTAGAGTCATGGTTCCTCCAAAAACTACAGATGGAATTACGCCCATAAGTTTTGCTGCAACGCCACTCTCAAATTGCCCAAGTTCATTGCTGCTATTGATAAACATGGAATTAACACTCATGACTCTGCCGCGCATATGATCGGGTGTTTTTAATTGAACAATAGTTCCACGTACAATCATACTAAAGCCATCCAATATGCCACTTAAAACTAATGCGGCAAAGGATATCCAGAATATTTTAGAAAGGGCAAATACGATAATACAAATTCCAAAACCGCCTACTGCAAGTAATAATTTTTTACCCTGACCTGCATTGACTGGAAAAATAGTAATGATAAAAATAATTAAAATAGCACCGATATCCGATGCCGCGTTTAACCAGCCAAAACCGATTGGCCCACAGTTTAAAATGTCTTTTGCAAATACAGGGATCATGGCAACAGCACCCCCAAATAATACAGCAAATAAATCCAATGATAATGCACCTAAAACCTCTTTTGTGTTATAAACAAATCGCAATCCTTCTTTTACACTTTCCAATGGTTTTTGATCCTTTACAATCGCTGCGTGAGGTGGCTGTGATTTAATTTTTGAAATAAATATAAAACCAATAGTTACCAAGCTAACAACAATTAAAAGCGCACCCGTATGCCCATATCCTGCAATTATGAATCCTACAATGGCATGCCCTAATATGGATGCTGTCAACCAAATGGCCTGACTCCATGTAGTGGCATTTTGTAATACATTTTTGGGAATAATTCCTCCAATAATGGTATTGAAACTTGGTCCTGTAAATGAACGAATAATACCTGTACAAAAAATTAGAAAATAAATTCCTACTGCAATCAATAGAGTATTGTGATTTACAGTATGGTCTGTTTTGTCATTATAATAGGAAAGGCCTAATAACCCTAGTGCACATATCCAATACAGTACCACACCTCTTAATAATAATTTCCTTTTTTCACTGATGTCTATTACATGACCTGCATATAAGGCTAAAGAAACAGCAGGTATTACTTCTGCTAGTCCAATTAATCCAATTGCAAAAGGTTGATTGGTTAATTCATAAATCCACCAACCCACTAATGTCCCCATCATTCTAAGCCCCATGATGAACAAAAAACGACCAATCATCAGGTTTCTAAATTCCGATACTTTAATGGCCGCAAATGGATCATTTTTTAAAATTGAGTTGGTGTTTTCCATTGAGCTAAATTATGGCAAATTAAAATAATGTTGCCCTTCGTCTAAATCTTTGTTTAAAGCATCGGTGATCACTTTAAAATGGGCCTCGTTGTATAAAAAATCGGCATTGCTTGCATCTACAAATATGGTTCTAATATTATGTTGTTTAATATAGCTTGTGTAGGTCTCTTGAATTTTAAATAAGTATTCGTCAGGAATAGCTTGCTCAAATTTCCTGTTTCTTTTTTTGATATTCCCTTGTAATTTATTCACTGGAGCATGCAAATAAATAATGATATCAGGAGGGGTTAATTGCTGATAAAAAACATCAAACATTTTTTGATACAATCTAAATTCTTCTTCGGGCAAATTTACTTTTGCAAATAGCAAACACTTTGTAAAAATGTAATCCGAAACGATAACTTCCTGAAAAAGATCTTTGTTCTTTATTAATTCCTGTTGTTGCTTAAAACGCTCCGCTAAAAAAAACAATTCTAATGGAAATGCATATTGTTTAGGATTCTCATAAAATTTAGTCAAGAAAGGATTTTCAGCAAATTCTTCTAAAACTAATTTTGCATTAAAATGTTGAGATAATAAATGTGAAAGCGTCGTTTTCCCCGCGCCAATATTCCCCTCAATTGCTATAAAACGATAATTCATATTTTTCGATTCTTCTTGGTCAAATATAGTGCGCCAAATGCGGACTAATTACTTTTTTTATACACAGGTAAAGAATCTCCACAATCTTTCAACAATGCTTCATTCGTCTTATTTAAAATTGGATGTAAAAACTGCGGTGCCATTTCTGCCAAGGGCATTAAAACGAATCTTCTTGCTGCAATTTTTGGATGTGGAATAGTGATAAATTCATTTGAAAACACCAAGTCATTAAAATAAATAATATCTAAATCGATTGTTCTTGGACCCATCGGAATATCCCTTTTTCGGCCCATTCCAATTTCTATTTTCAATAGTTGATGCATCACAGTTTCTGCGTCCATTGAAGTATGTAACATTAAGGCTTGATTTAAAAAATCAGGTTGATCGGTATTGCCCCAAGCGGCTGTTTCGTAAATGGAAGAAGTAAGTTGAATTGGGCCAATTTCCTGCTTAATTAAATGGATAGCCTGTGCAAGGTTTGCCATTCGATCGCCCATATTGCCACCTATCAAAAGGTAAACTTTGTTCATACAAGGATTATAAAAGTAGCTCAAATATCCATAATTTTACAGCGTAACCCTATTTTAGTTCCTACTATTTTTTGGGTATTGTATTTCACATCAAAATTTAGCATGAAAAATTTTTTCAAAATTGTTTTAGCAACCTTTGTTTCTCTAATCATATTTTCAATTCTGGGGGTGGTATTTATTTTTGCTATTGCTAGTTCATTATCCTATGAAGAGCCAAAGCAAATTGCTACCAACTCAGTTTTGGTATTAGATATTTCTGAAAACTTTCCAGAGCAAACTAAGACGGATGCTTTTACGGAATTACTCAATAAAAAGAAAGGAAAAGTTGCAGGCTTGTCTGAATTGATTGCTTTAATTAAGCATGCAAAAACAGATTCTGCAATTAAGGGTATTTATATAAAGTGTCAACAAAATCCAAATGGATATGCTTCAAGTGAAGAAATAAGAACCGCGTTATTGGATTTTAAAAAATCAAATAAATTCATCATTGCGTTTGGAGAAACCATTACGCAAAAAGGATATTGGATCGGCAATGTTGCAGATGAAGTATACACCCATCCTCAAGGTGGTTTAGAATGGTCAGGGTTCTCTTATGAAACTATGTTTTTAAAAGGGATGTTGGATAAATTAGAAATTCAAACGCAGGTTTTTTATGCTGGTAAATTTAAAAGTGCAACAGAGCCATTTAGATATACCGAAATGTCTCCTGCCAATAAATTGCAAACCAGTGTTTGGTTAAACGGCATGTATAATAGTTTTATTCAAGGTGTTTCGCAACAAAGAAATGTATCTGAGGATAGCTTGAAAATGTTGTCTGATAAAGGGATGGTGCAAAATTCAAATGACGCGCTTAAATATCATTTGGTGGATGGCTTAATGTATGATGATCAAGTAAAGAAAAAAATAGCTCAAAAAGTACATGTAACAAAAGCGCAGGATATTTCATTTGTTGGAATGAGTGAATATGCAAATGCTGCAAATATAAGAGGAACTGGAACCGGGAAAGTGGCAGTTATTTATGCTGATGGTGATATTGTAATGGGTAAGGGACAAAACAATAGTATTGCCAGTGATGATTATAGAGCAATGTTGCAACGTATAAGAAATGATAAAACTATTGATGCCGTTGTTTTAAGAGTGAATTCTCCTGGAGGAAGTGCGTTGGCTAGTGATATTATTTGGAGAGAATTGGATTTGTTGAAAAAAGAAAAACCAGTGGTGGTAAGTATGGGCAACTATGCAGCATCTGGTGGCTACTATATTGCTTGTAATGCAGATTCTATTTTTGCTGATGCAAATACCATTACGGGTTCTATTGGCGTATTTTCGGTGGTGCCTAATTTAAGTGGGTTCTTAAAAAATAAATTAGGAGTCACTTTTGACAGAGTTAATACCAGCACTTATGCCGATGCGCCAAGTTCTACAAGACCTTTAAATGCAACAGAGCAAAGATTTATGCAAGCGGGTGTAGATAGTATTTATGCTGCATTTAAATCCAGAGTTGCGCAAGGAAGAAAAAAATCTGTAGAGTATATTGACTCCATTGCACAAGGAAGAGTTTGGACCGGTACAGATGCAGTAAAAGTAGGATTGGTGGACAGAATTGGCAATTTGAATGATGCGATTGTGGCTGCTGCAAAAATGGCGCACTTAAAAGGATATGGGGTAAAGCCCTTTCCAGAATCAAAGTCTTTTATTGAGGACTTAATTGACGGTTACGAGGATAAAATTAAAGTAAAAACCATTCAACAAGAAATCGGTGTTGACCAATGGAATGTGTTACAGCAATTCAAGTCCATCAAACAAATGGTAGGTCAACCACAAACTCGATTGCCTATCTTTGTAGTGAATCATCCATAATTATATTTATGCGTCCATATAGTCAAATAAAAGCAATGTTGGCAATTACTAAAGCCAGCTTGCATTCTATTTCGAGAAGTCCATCTGCGATTGTATTTAGTATTGCCTTTCCTTTAATCTTTATTTTGGTTTTTGGATTTATGAGTAGTGGAGGTAATATTAATGTAACCGTTGCCCTTGAACAGAAAGCGGATACGAATAATGTGGTCTATAATGCGATCAAACAAATTCCAGGTTTAAAATTTGTGAAAGGGGATACAGTTAAAATGAAAAATGAATTATCAAAAGGACGTATTACGGCCATGATTGATATTCAAAAGTCAAATAACCCCAATGCGCCTTACATTATTAATCTTAGAAGTTCGGAAGCTGCGAATCCTCAAAATGTGCAATTGGTTAAGTCTATTTTAAATGCTGTGATTGGAAATATTAATAAAGGAACTTATCCAAATGCGCCGACGATTGCGGTTGTGAATAATACGGTTCAACAAGTGCCGGGAAGAATTTATCGTACGATTGATTTTATATTACCAGGGCAAATGGGTTTCTCGTTATTAAGTGCTGGAATATTTGGAGTTGCATTTGTCTTTTTTAATTTAAGACAGCAATTGGTATTAAAAAGGTTTTATGCTACACCTATACGTAGATTATATATCATTTTAGGGGAGGCTTTAAGTAGGGTTATATTTCAATTATTAACTGCAGTCATTATTATAGCCATTGGACATTTCGCCTTTAATTTTACGCTGGTTCATGGATGGGCAACCTTCGGTAGCATCATGGCACTGAGCTTTATAGCATTGGTATTATTTATGGGCTTTGGTTTTATAGTAAGTGGAGTTGCCAAAAATGAAAGCACCATTCCTCCTTTAGCAAATATTTTCACATTGCCTCAGTTTTTATTAGCAGGTACTTTTTTCTCTATTGATAATTTCCCCACATGGATGCAGCCTTTCTGCAAAATATTACCATTAACTCATTTTAATAATGCAATGCGTGATATTGCGTTTGAAGGAAATAGTTTATTGGATTCTTGGGGAGATATTTCGGTATTGTTTATTTGGATTGTAATTGTTTATACAATTGCCTTCAAAACTTTTAAATGGGAATAAATGCGTTTAGTTAGACTTATCGTAATTAGCTTTTTGGTTTTAGGTACCCTTGTTACTGCTATTTCTGCCTTATTCCCCAATACTGTTATGGTATCCCGTGCAATGGAAATGGGAGCAACGGTTCAACAGATACAACATTATACTTCAGACTTGAATGAATGGAATAAATGGATGAGTGATTGGAAAGAAAACAAAGCAGTTTGGAAAGATAGTACAGTATATATTGGTACCCAAACGATCCGATTAAAAACAAAGACAGATTCCTCTGTAACTTATGACTGGGTAGCTACAGGTCAAAGGCCTTATATCGTAAAGTTTGAATGGTTTCCTACCCAAAAGGGAATTTATGTAGTGCATTGGTCATTTGAACAACATGTAAAATGGTATCCTTGGGAAAAATTCCAAACCTTACTTAATGAAAAAGTATTGGGATATAAAATGGAAATGGAATTGGCCAATTTGCGTGATGTATTGTTGGATGAAAATAGTAAATAATTGCACTTCTATTTTTCTCGCTGTTGTTTTAAAAATTCAATATTTCTTTGAATCCCTTTTAATTTAGATCTAAGCAAAGGTGATTTTTTAAATCTTGCTTTAAAAGTGGTTTCTTCAATTTGCAGCCAATCCTCGGATTGCATTTGTAATAAACCATTCAATGGTTTAAAATGTTTTTCATGATGTGCTTGGCTAAATTTATTCCAAGGACAAACGTCTTGACAAACATCACATCCAAAAGCCCAATCATTAAAGCGTTTATCCGTTTCAATCACTTCTTTTTTCAATTCAATCGTAAAGTAACTGATACAATGATTTGCTTCAATCGTTTTGTCGGGCAAAATTGCTTGGGTTGGACAGGCTTCAATACATTTTGTACATCCTCCGCAATAATCTTTAGGCAATGGATCGTCGTATATTAATGCTAAATCAATAATTAATGTGGCAATAAAAAAGAAGGAACCTTCCTTATGACGAATTAAATTTCCATTTTTCCCAATCCATCCTGCTCCAGACAATTGTGCCCAAGACCTTTCAAGCACTGGAGCGGAATCCACAAATCCTCTTCCCTCAATGGGGCCAATCATGGCACGCATGGTATCCAGGAATTCAAATAATTGTTGTCTGATGACTTCATGATAATCTTCGCCATACGCATATTTTGCAATCTTAGCGTCCTGTAATTTCCCTAAAGCAATAGATTCACTATCGGGGTAATAATTTTTTAAAAATGTAATCACAGATTTTGCACCAGGCACTAATTTTCGGGGATCTGTTCTTAAATCAAAATGGTTTTCCATATAAGCCATCTCCCCATGATACCCTTTTTCAAGCCACTTTTCCAATCTCCTAGCATCCTCAGTAAGTTCTTTTGCCTTAGCAATGCCACAATAATCAAAGCCCATTTGCTGGGCGAGTTCCTTTATAAATGTAGTATTTGAAAATTCGTTCACGCTGTAAAAATAGCAGAAAAACCTTGATAGGACTGACTTTAATTCCGTTTTAATGATAAATGTATGACAATATAACTTATATCATAGATTGGCGTTTGATTTGAGCATACCTTACTATAAATCACAAATACTATGAATTTAAATCAATATACCATTAAAGCGCAGGAAGCGATTCAAGCTGCTCAACAATTGGCTTATAACAATGGCAATGCATCTATTGAAACCGCACATTTATTAAAAGCTATTTTACTAGACAAGGATAGCTCTACTGAATTTTTATTAAAGAAGAATAATGTAAATCCAACATTAGCGCTTCAAAAAGCGGAGGATTTAATTCAAACCCTTGCGAAACAACAAACAGGAGAGCCTGCATCCAATCTGAGTCGTGACATGAATGCAGTGTTGTTAAAATCAAATGCCGCTTTAAAAACTTTTGGAGACGAGTTCGTTACTGTGGAACATATTTTAATTGCCATATTGCAAGTGAATGATGCAACTGGTAAAATTTTGAAAGATGCAGGACTCACTGAAAAAGGTTTAGTGACTGCTGTAAAAGAATTACGAAAGGGGTCAACTATTAATTCTGCAACACAGGAAACGCAGTTTCAATCTTTATCAAAGTATGCCAAGAATTTAAATGATTTGGCCAATAAAGGAAAATTAGATCCTGTTATTGGACGTGATGAAGAAATTAGAAGAACCTTGCATATTCTTTCGCGCCGTAGTAAAAATAATCCAATCTTAGTAGGTGAGCCAGGAGTAGGTAAAACAGCAATCGCCGAAGGTTTAGCCATGCGTATTGTTAATGGCGATGTGCCCGATAATTTAAAGAGTAAAATTATTTACGCTTTGGATATGGGTCAATTAATTGCGGGAGCAAAATATAAAGGTGAATTTGAAGAGCGTTTAAAAGGAGTGGTAAAGGAAGTAGCAGATAGTGATGGTGAAGTTGTTTTATTTATTGATGAGATACATACTTTGGTGGGTGCAGGTGGTGGCGAAGGAGCGATGGATGCCGCAAATATTTTAAAACCAGCATTGGCAAGAGGTGAATTGAGAGCTATAGGTGCAACAACTCTGGCGGAGTATCAAAAGTTTTTTGAAAAGGATAAAGCATTAGAGCGTCGTTTTCAAAAAGTAATGATTGATGAGCCAAGTAAGGAAGATGCCATTTCTATTTTAAGAGGATTGAAAGAGCGTTATGAAACGCATCATCATGTGCGTATTAAAGACGAAGCGATTATTGCTGCGGTAGAATTATCTAGCCGTTATATTACGGATCGTTTTTTGCCAGACAAGGCTATTGATTTGATTGACGAGAGTGCTGCCAAGCTTCGCTTAGAGATGAATTCTATGCCCGAGGAATTGGATACTTTAATGCGTCAAATTCGTCAATTAGAAATTGAGAGAGAAGCCATTAAAAGGGAAAACAATCCAGATCAATTAAAGGCTTTGAATATTGAAATTAGCAATTTAACAGTGCAGCAAGATACTTTGAAAGCAAAGTGGACGAGTGAAAAAGAAATTGTAGATAAAGTACAAAAAGCAAAATCTGAAATTGAAAAATTAAAGCAGGAAGCAGAGGTTGCGGAGCGTAATGGTGACTATGGTAAAGTTGCAGAAATAAGGTATGGTAAGGTAAAAGAGCAGGAAGCTAATTTAGCAACTTATACCAAGGAATTAAATGAATTAGGTACGAATGAAAAGCGCTTAATGAAAGAGGAAGTAGATGCAGAAGATATTGCAGAAAATGTGGCAAAGGCAACAGGTATTCCAGTAAGTAAAATGATGCAATCTGAAAGAGAGAAATTATTAAACTTGGAAGAAGAATTGCATCAACGTGTAATTGGACAGGAAGAAGCCATTAGCGCAGTGTCAGATGCAATAAGAAGAAGTAGGGCAGGACTTCAGGATCCTAAAAAACCAATTGGTTCC
>CAJADG010000038.1 GCA_903938445.1 uncultured Bacteroidota bacterium
AAATATTCTTGCAACTGGAAGCCTTTGTTCAATTTTAACTAGTAACTGTTGTTGATTGTCTATAAAAATATTAGCATGCTCTACCCATTTAGTAGTACCTAACGCTTTTTCTAGTTGTGGAAGATTAATATTCCCAATAGGTGTACCCACATTCACCCCTTGTTCATTAATAAAACGAAGGATTTCTTTTTCATCCATGAATAAAAAACCACTCGTATTACCAGTCAATTCAATTTGAATAGCAGTACATTTTTTTACTGTCTTTGCCTTCCATGCAAAAACAAATAATACCACTAACCCAATAGCAGCTATAGCCCACAAAACCCTTATTAATATATATTTCCAGCGCTTCATTATAATTGGGTAAATATTTCTTGAACTTGATTGATACAAACATCTATATCTCCTGCACCTGCCATCACCACTAACTTATCAGTGGTTGTTGCTGCCCATTGCATTAGCTCCTCTTTACTCATCACTCTTTTAGCACTTAACTTCATTCCTGCTAATAACATATCACTAGTTACACCAGGAATAGGTAATTCTCTAGCTGGATAAATTGGCAACAAAATAACCTCATCTGCCTTATCCATTACTTCCATAAATCCTGCAGCTTGATCCTGTGTACGGCTATATAAATGAGGTTGAAAAATTAAAACCATTTTTTCAGTTGGATATAAGCTACGCACTCCACTAATTAAAGCATTTAATTCTTCAGGATGATGCGCATAATCATCAATCAACACTTTTTTATCCGTTTTCACTTTGTATTCAAAACGACGCTTTACTCCTTTAAATGCAGCTACTGCATTTAAAATTTTCTCATCTGAAATGCCTAATCTAAGTGCAATGGCAATGGCTGCTGTTGCATTTTCAACATTGTGCAGGCCACCCATATTTAAAACTACATTTTGTAAAACTCCGGCAGGATGTACAATATCAAAAAAGTAAGAGCCATCTATAACTTTTAAATTAATAGTATGATAAGAAGCACCATTTAAATTAAAGCCGTAGGTAAATACATTTTTATTGTTTTTATCAATAGTAAATTCAGTCCCTAACTTTTGAATAAGTGTGCCGCCTGGTTTAATTTTATCAGTGAATTGACCAAAAGCTTTTAACACTTCCTCTGGAGTTCCATAAATATCCAAATGATCAGGATCGACCGCTGTTACCACTGCAATATTGGGTGCTAATTTTAAAAAGCTTCTATCATATTCGTCAGCCTCTACAACCACTACATTATTTTCATGACTCCAAAAATTGGTGCCATAATTTGAAGCTATACCTCCTAAAAAAGCATTACAACCATAACCAGAATGACGCAAAATATGCGCTGTCATTGAAGTGGTGGTTGTTTTACCATGTGTACCTGCAATGGCAATGGTAAATGCATTTTCTGTAATCCAATTTAATACATCACTGCGCTTTACTACATGGTATCCATTATCCTTGCAATAATTTAACTCACTATGAGATGCCGGTATTGCTGGAGTATACACTACAACTGTTGCTTCTTTATCAATTTGATTAATATCATCTTCAAAATGAACTTTAATTCCTTCTTTCTCTAAATCATCTGTTAGAGCAGTAGGTGTTTTATCATAACCTGAAACCACTACCCCTTGGGTATTAAAATACCTTGCCAATGCACTCATACCAATGCCTCCAATCCCTATGAAATAAATATGCTTAATATTAGTTAATGGATTCATACTAGTTACTATTTGAATTTTCTACTTTATTTATGATTGACTTCGCGATTACATCATCTGCATCTATTCGGGCAAATGTTTTAATTTTATTTCCCATTGAATTACACAACGCTTCATCATTCACTAATTGACTAATGGATTCAATTAATTTTTCGGCTACTTCCTGATCTTTCACTATCAAAGCTGCACCTTCATTTACCAAAGTCATTGCATTAAATGTTTGATGATCTTCAGCTGCAAATGGATATGGTACAAACAAAGCTGGTTTTCCTGTGATACAGATTTCAGCAACCGCCATAGCCCCGGATCTACTCACAACGATATCGGCTGCACTATAAGCTGCACTCATATCATCAATAAATGAATTGACATATACATTGGAATAATTGTTAGCTGCATTTATATACTCATTTGCATTTGGTTTCCCTGTCTGCCAAATAAGTTGAATATCAAGTTGAACAAATTTTTCTAAATTATTTTTTATTGCTTTATTAATTGAAGCTGCTCCTAAACTTCCTCCTACAATTAATAATGTTTTTCTTGTTGGCAATAATCCAAATGTCAATAAGGATGCAGCCTTTGTGGCATTTTGCTCAATGATATTTTTACGAACAGGATTACCTGTTACCCTAATTTTTTGAGCAGGGAAGAATTTCTCCATTCCCTTGGTCCCCGTAAATATTAAAGTAGCATTTTGTCCAAGCCATATATTTGACTTTCCTGCAAAGGCATTGGATTCATGAATAAAACTGGGAATATTTTTTGTTTGTGCAAATTTCAACACAGGAAAACTAGAATAACCACCCACCCCAAAAACCGCATTCGGCTTGAACTTATTAAAAATTGCTCTCACCTGAAAAAAACTTTTAATAAGCTTAAAAGGCAAACTCCAATTTTTAAGAATATTGGATCTGTTTAATCCTGCAATGGTAAGTCCTTTGATTTTATAACCCGCTTGAGGCACTTTCTCCATCTCCATTTTTCCTTTTGCACCTACAAATAATATTGCTGCATCTGGTTGCATTTTTTGAATAGCTTGCGCTACTGCAATTGCAGGGAAGATATGTCCTCCCGTGCCGCCACCTGCAATAATAATTCGTAATGGTTTATGCATTTGCTGGAGTTGGATTGTTTGGTGATTCAGTATCGTGTTCAGGGACCTCAATTTCTGTTTCAACAGGTGCATTACCTTCCAGCTGTTCCACATTTCTTGCAACACTCAATATCAATCCAATAGAACAACAGGTAAAAATAAAGGAGCTACCACCCATACTCACTAAAGGAAGTGTTACGCCGGTTACAGGAACAATATTTACATTCACTGCCATATTCGCAATTGCCTGAATGATTAATGTGAAACTTAATCCTAGTGCAAGGAATGCGCCAAATGCATAAGGACATTTCCTGAAAATTCTAATACATCTAAATAAAAATACCAAGTAAACAAACATAATAAATACGCCACCTACAAGCCCATATTCTTCAATAATGATTGAATAAATAAAGTCATTGTAAGCTTGTGGTAAAAAATTTCTTTGACGACTATTCCCAGGACCTAAACCAAAAAAGATTCCTCCATTGGCAATCGCAATTTTTGCTTGTTGCACTTGATAGGGAACTTCCTTTTCATTAGGATACATAAAGTCTTGAATCCTACTCACCCAAGTATTAAAACGTACAAATATTTTTCCTTTTTCTGCAACAGCTGGCTTGTCCTCATCAGAAACAGTTGCTTTCCCTGTTTTATGGGTTGCCACTGCAATGCTTATTAATATTAGTACTGGAATCATTGCCACTGCAATGGTTAAGCCAATGTGCTTTAAACTAATTCTACCAATAAACATAAGTAATAAGGAAGTAGCTCCTGTTAATAATGCATTCGATAGATTGGCAGGCATGATTAACACACAAGTAAGAAATACAGGTATGATCACTGGTAAAAATCCTTTTTTGAAATCTTTTATGACATTCTGTTTTTTACTTAATGTTCTTGAAATAAACATAAATAAAGCCAACTTAGCCAAATCACTTGTTTGAAAAGTCAAGTGTATAATGGGCAATTTGATCCATCTACTTCCATCGTTAATTTTTGCTCCAAAAAATAAAGTATAAATTAATAAAGGAATAGAAATTGCATACATGATGGATGCTATTCTGGAAAACATGGTATAATTAACACGATGGAGTCCAAAAATAATCACCAAGCCGACCATTGTAAATCCTAATTGTTTAAATAAAAATTTACTTGTATTTCCACCCAACGATTTATAAGCAAGCGAACCTGTTGCACTATATACAACCAAAATAGAAATCAAGGACAATACAATCACTAACCCCCAAATGTATTTATCCCCTCTTGTTCTTTGGTCCAAGTGTTCTCTAACCCCACTAATGGTAGGCATTTGAGAAAATAGCTTATCGCTGGATTGGTTAAACATTTTTATAATTCTTTTACTGCAGATTTAAATTGACGACCTCTATCTTCATAATTTTTAAATAAATCAAAACTCGCACATGCTGGACTTAATAAAACAACTTCTCCTTTTTCAGCAAGTTTAAAAGATTCAGTTACTGCTTTGTTGGCACTATCAGCTTCAACAATCACAGGAACAATATCTTTAAAAAATGCTGCGATTTTTTTATTATCAGTACCCATGCATACAATTGCTTTTACTTTCTCTTTCACCAATTCAGCAATTAATGAGTAATCGTTTCCTTTATCTACACCACCCAAAACTAGAATGGTAGGTTTTTGCATACTTTCTAAAGCGTACCAAGTGCTGTTAACATTGGTAGCCTTGCTATCATTTATAAAATCAACTCCTTTAACAGTAGCAACAAATTCCATTCTATGTTCTAGATTGTGAAAATTGCTCACCGCTTCACGGATTTTTTCTTTTCTTATACCTAATGTGGTCGCCGCAATACTTGCAGCCATGGTGTTATAAGCATTATGCTTTCCTTTTAAAGCAAAATCATAAATACTCATAGTAACGCGTTCTTCTTGGATTTTTAACATCATTTGATCGTTTTTGATGTAGCCTCCTTTTTTTACTTCTTGTTTCATAGAAAATGGTAGTGGGTTAGTATTATAAGTTAGTAGTGCTAAATGTTTTACAATTATTTCATCATCAATACAGTAAATGAAACAATCAGATTCAGTCTGGTTTTCGATAATTCTGAATTTGCTTTTTACATATCTTTCAAATTCATAATTGTATCTATCTAAATGATCTTCGGTAATGTTTAATAAAATAGCGATATCTGGTTTAAAAAATTTAATATCATCTAATTGAAAAGAACTTACTTCAATTACATACAATGATTTTGGATCCTGCGCTATCTGTCTTGCAAAAGAAAATCCAATATTTCCTACCATCGCAGCATCCTGTTCTGCAACTTGACAAATATGAAATAACAATGAAGTAGTTGTTGTTTTACCATTACTTCCGGTAATTGCCGCTATTTTAGAATCACCTTTATATCTATATCCAAATTCAATCTCACTTATCACCGGAATTCCTTTTGCTCTAATGACCTTTACCAATTCATTCTTATCTGGAATTCCAGGACTCTTCATTACTTCATCTGCAGTTAATATTCTTTCAACACTATGTGATCCTGATTCAAAGTCAATTTGATGATCTTCCAATTCCTTTTGAAAGTTTGGCTTGATAGCACTTGCATCAGATACAAATACATCATACCCTTTTTGTTTTGCCAACAAAGCAGTTCCTATTCCACTTTCCCCAGCACCTAATATGACTAATTTCTTTGCCATGCTTATCGTGTTTTTAGGGTTAATATGGATGCAACAACAAGTAAAATGGTAATGATCCAAAAACGAACTGCAATTTTACTTTCATGAAATCCTTTCTTTTGATAATGATGGTGTAATGGACTCATTAAGAAAATTCTGCGTCCCTCCCCATATTTCTTTTTTGTATACTTAAAATAACTCACTTGCATAATCACGCTTAAGTTTTCAATTAAGAATACACCACAAAAAATAGGAATTAATAATTCTTTTCTTACAATAATTGCCAAGGATGCAATGATACCCCCTAAAGCTAAACTACCCGTATCTCCCATGAATACCTGTGCTGGATAAGCATTGTACCATAAAAATCCAATACAAGCTCCCACGAATGCACCTACAAAAATGGATAATTCACCAAGATTAGGAATATACATCACATTCAAATAATCTGCAAATACATAATTACCACTTACATAAATAAAGATGCCTAAGGCTGCACCAATAATGGCACTCACACCTGCAGCTAATCCATCTAAACCGTCAGTAATATTGGCTCCATTAGATACAGCAGTAACAATAAAGGTTACCACTAGAATATATACAATCCAGGTGTACTTTTCAGCACCTGGCCCTATCCAACTCACTAATTTAGAATAATTAAATTCATGATTTTTTACAAAAGGAATAGTGGTAATGGGCGTTTTTACTTTTACAAATTTTCTTTCAATTCCATTTACGTTTCTAACAATCACATTGGTATCTTTTGCAATACGCTCCCCTTTTTGCAAACTAGCCGCGATTGCTTTATTAGGTACAATTTCTCTTTCAACTGTTACTGCATTACTAAAATAAAGTGTTGCTCCAATAATTATGCCTAAACCAACCTGTCCAATGATTTTAGAAATGCCGGCCAAACCATCACTATTTTGTTTCTTATATGCTTCCCCTTTGCTTTGAGCATTCTTACGTGCTCGAATTTTAAAATAATCATCAAAAAAACCAATTACACCTAACCAAACAGTACAAAGTATCATTAATCTTATATACACTTTATCTAAATTGGCAAATAATAAGGTAGGTATTAATACACTCAATAAAATAATAATACCTCCCATGGTGGGTGTTCCCTTTTTTTGTTGTTCTCCCGCAAGCCCTAATTCTCTCACTGTTTCTCCAATTTGTTTTTTCTGTAAAAACAAAATCATTCTTTTACCAAACACAGTTGCTATAAACAAGGATAACAATATTGACATTGCAATTCTTGAAGTCAAGAATTGAAACACACCCAATCCTGGTATACTAAAATGCTTGTCTAAAAAAGAAAATAATTGATATAACATGGGGATTATTTTGCGAATTCGTTAAAAAGATTTTGTAATTGTTCCTTATCGTCAAAATGTGTTTTCACACCTTTAACTTCTTGATACTTTTCGTGCCCCTTTCCAGCTACTAAAATGATATCACCTGCTTTAGCAATACCAATGGCAGCTTTGATGGCTTCTTTACGATCTGCAATTTTGATATACTTTCTTTTTGCAGCACTTGTTAAACCTTGCTCCATATCATTTAAAATATCATTAGGATCTTCAGAGCGTGGATTGTCACTTGTTAAAAAAACTTTAGTACTTAAATCACATGCTACCTGAGCCATTATGGGACGCTTGGTTTTGTCTCTATCGCCGCCACATCCAACCACAGTGATAACCTCTTCATCCCCTTTTCTTAATTTAGCAATAGTAGTTAATACATTTTCTAAAGCATCCGGAGTGTGCGCATAATCAACAATACCAATGATATTCGTACTGCTAATGATATAATCAAATCTTCCTTCAGCACCAGTTAATGCGCTCAAAGCAATTAATACTTTTTCAGAATTCTCCCCTAACTGGATTGCAATACCATAAACCGCTAAGAAATTATAAGCGTTAAATGTGCCAATCAATCTACAATGCACTTCCACATCATTCACCAACATTACTAAACCAGTCAATTGATTTTCTAAAATTTTACCTTTGTAATTGGCTGGGGCGTGCAAAGCATAGGTTACTCTTTTTGCTTTAGTATCCAACAACATATTGGCACCATTCTTATCATCTAAATTGGATAATGCAAATGCTGAAGATGGTAAATGATCAAAAAAAGATTTTTTTACTTCTAAATAAGCTTCAAATGTTTGATGATAATCCAAATGATCATGTGTGATATTTGTGAATGCGCCGCCTACAAATTGTAAACCAGTAATACGGTGCTGATGTATCGCATGACTGCTACACTCCATAAATACATGTGTACAATTTTCTTGTACCATTTTAGCAAGTAATGCATTTAATTGAATAGCATCTGGTGTGGTATGTGTAGAAGGAATGATTTCAGATCCAATTTGATTTTGAACCGTACTGATTAGACCACATTTATATCCTAATTCGCTAAATAATTTAAACAACAAAGTGGCAACCGTAGTTTTACCATTAGTCCCAGTCACTCCAACTAATTTAAGTTTTGTAGAAGGCTCACTATAAAACTGATGTGCCATAATCGCAACTGCTTCCTGCGCATTTTCAACCACTAAATAGGTAACACCATCCACTATATTTTCCGGCAAATATTCACATACAATAACTTTTGCCCCTTTTTCAATGGCAGTTTGAATAAAAGTATGGCCATCTACCTGAACCCCTTTGATAGCAACAAAAACACAATCACTTGACACTTTTCTTGAATCAATTTGAATATCGTTCACATTCAAATCAGTTGATCCAACCACTTCTCTAAGTGCTACACCAAATAATATGGATTGTAATGCTTTCATTAGTTTAATTAGCGTTTAGTTGGAGTTGTATTTGTTGACCTTTTATAATCGATTGACCCTGCGCAATACTTTGAGATACCACTTTACCTTTTCCTTGGCATTTTACTTGCAAGCCTTTCTTTTCACAAATCCATAAAGCATCCTGTAATTTCATTCCAACAATATTTGGCATCGTACTATCTGAAATTATTTGAGGACTCGCTTTTACTTTAACACCTATACCCTGTACCTGAATCCATTCTTTGGTCATTGATGAATCAATAAATGGAATTGGAATATTCTTTACAATCGTCTTAAAAGCAGTATTAGATATAGCATAGTTAAACATTGAACTATCCTTAACATGTAAGCTAGGTGTTAGTTCCATTTTGTTTTGAATATAAGTAGAATACAATCTGTCTGCTATTTCTTTCCAAACAGGTCCCGCTACAGAAGCTCCAAAGTGATTAGCAGCATGCGGATGATTAATAATAATAACTGCAATGGTATACTGAGGATTTTCTGCCGGGAAATATCCAACAAATGAAGATTGAAAAATTCCCTCTGAATAAAATTTATTCCCATTAGATACCAATGCTGTCCCTGTTTTTCCAGCTACCTTATATAAACTGTTCACAAATAATTTTTTAGCGGTTCCATTAATGCAAACCCCTTCCAATGCAGTATGTAAAGATTTGATCGTTGAAGGCGAAGCAACCATCCATGGATATGCTTTTGGCTCAATAGACTTAATCACTCTTCCCTCTTCCTTAATAGCGTTCACTAAATATGGACGCACCATTATCCCATTATTTGCAATACTATTATACAAAGTCAAAGTCTGGATTGGAGCAATTGCAATATTATAACCAAACCCCATCCAAGGCAAAGTTGTCACTGCCCATAATTTATCACCTGGTCTTGTGATTTGAGGTCTTCCCTCTCCTTGTAAATCAATTCCTGAAGAAGAGTCTAATCTTAATTTAGAAAGTTGTTTATAGTACACTTGAGGATTACTAATGAAATTATTGACAATTAATTTTGCCATACCCACATTAGAACTTTCTTCAAATGCATGTAAAACAGTAGTCTCATGCATACCATGTTGCTCAGCATCTTTCACTTGTTTCCCACCATAACTCCACATACCACCTTCCAAATTAATTTTATCTTCCAATTTAACACCATGCTCTAATGCATTTAATAATGTCACCAATTTAAAAGTGGAACCTGGCTCAGTTACCCTTGTGGCATAATTTAAATTTTCAGCATACCTACCCTCACCTACCTTACCTAAATTAGCAATTGCTTTTATTTTTCCAGTCTTCACCTCCATCACCATTGCAACTCCAGTTTGTGCATCATTAGCAATCATCATTTTATTCAATGCCTTTTCAGTTACCTGTTGAATAAAAACATCAATATTGCTAACTATATCCTTTCCTGTTTCAGGTGCTACTTCAAATTCACCTTCTTGCACTGGAACGGTTACTCCACCTGCAATGGCACGTACCAATTGTCTCCCATCTTGTCCAGCCAAGACAGTGTCGTAAGAACTTTCTAGGCCTACTTTATTTTCATCTCTAGCTAATCCAATAGTTCGATAACCAATATTTTCATAAGGATTTAATCTTGTATTTTTTTCAATTGCGATTAACCCACTTTTATACCTTCCTAGTTTAAATAAAGGGAAACCAGTAATTTTCAAATATTCATGGTAATCAATTTTCTTTTTCAACTCATAATTACCTTCATTTGCTTCAAATGCTTTTGTTAACTCCTCTTTATATTGCAAAGGAGATTTGTCTTTAAATAAGTATGCTAATGAATCACAAACGGTATCAATTTTTTCTCTAAATAATTTACCATTTTTTTCATGCAATGGTGCTACTCTAAAATCAATTAAAATATCAAATCTTGGCATGTTTGTACTTAACATTTGACCGTCTTCACTATAAATAGTTCCACGCTCGGCAGGTATAGATACAATCCTTTGGTGTAAGCTATCACTCAATCCTCTCCAATAAGAACCTTGAATTTGTTGAATGTAAAAGGCTTTACCTAAAATGGCAATACAAATGGCTACAATAATGATGTAACTCAAATATACTCTCCATAATATGTCGCGTTTTACATCCATTATTTTGAAGCAGTTTGATTGTTATAAATTCTTTTTTCTAAAGGAATTCGAATAGGCATCTCCTTGGCAACGCCTAAACCATAAGGCTCCATTGCTTTCTCAATTTCTAAAGCACGACTACGACGCATTAAATCGGCTTTTAGCGTTTTGTATTCAAATTGTAATTCTTTGAT
Organism: uncultured Bacteroidota bacterium; assembly: GCA_903938445.1. Classification (GTDB taxonomy): domain Bacteria; phylum Bacteroidota; class Bacteroidia; order Chitinophagales; family Chitinophagaceae; genus Sediminibacterium. The sequence continues at coordinate 10,577 of CAJADG010000038.1, forward strand.
TTGTTTTTGAGAAGCATTAATTTGACGAACAGTTTTGTCGGCAAAATGCCCGTTCGCTATATAAAGGATAGCGATAAATGCCAAGAACAAAAAGAAAGGAATGTTCATGACAATCCACTGGTAGTTAAGAATGCTTTTAAGTGCATTCTTAGGGGCTTGTTTTTCAGGTACGGACATACGGTTTATAATCTTTCGGCAGCACGCAATTTTGCGCTTCTGCTTCGATTGTTTTCTTTCATCTCTTTTTCAGAAGCCACTACAGGTTTCTTAGTAATGATCTTCCAAATCACTTCTCTAGGGTTGGAGAGAAATGGGTTTGTTTTGTTTTCTTCTTCTGGGGCAACTTTAAAAGCATTCTTTACCATTCTGTCTTCGATAGAATGGAATGTAATAATTACTGCACGACCACCTGGCTTAATCACCAATTGCAATTGTGCAAGAAATTCTTTTAAAACTTCCATCTCTTCGTTTACTACAATTCGAATGGCTTGAAAAACCTGCGCCCAATATTTATTAGGATTTCCTTTTACTACAGGTGCAATTAGCGTTTTAAAGTCCTGTACCGTGTTAAGTTTAACATGCTTGCGATTATCAACAATATGTTTAGCTAAAGTTTTCGAGTTCGTTACTTCACCATACTGTTCAAACATTTTGTGCAATTCTGTTTCACTTAAAGTTTCTATCACCTGCGCAGCAGTTTTATCTTGTCGCTGATCCATTCGCATATCAAATGGTCCATCAAAGCGGGTCGAAAAACCTCTTTTTCCTTCGTCAAACTGATGACTGCTCACTCCTAAGTCAGCAAGCACTCCGTCTACTTGGTCAATTTTGTGCAATCTTAAAAACCTTTGCAGGTACCTGAAATTTTCTGGAACAAATAAAACACGGTCATCATTTGGTAAATTGTTTTTAGCATCCGCATCCTGATCAAAAGCAATTAAGCGACCCTTGGGTCCTAGTTTTGATAAAATACCTCGGCTATGTCCACCTCCGCCAAATGTGGCATCTACATAAACACCATTAGGATGGATGTTAAGATGCTCCATTGTTTCGTGAAATAATACCGGCACATGATAATCAGATTGAGGAATGTTGGATGTAGGGTTGGTCATCGCTTTTCCTTAATCTTTTTTATGAATGCCTGACATTACTTCTTGCGCCAGATTACTAAATTCATCTGCAGAGAAATCCTCAAAGAGCTTTTTATAAGAACTTGCATCCCAGATCTCAAAACGATCTAATGCGGCAGCCAACACAATTTCTTTACCTGGTAAAGCAAACTCTCTTAAAGTGGGAGGTAATAATAAACGGCCTGCGCTATCCATTTCTACCTCGGTTGCTCCACCCAAAAATTGACGTCTAAACTGACGCACTTTAGGATCAAAGTCATTCAACTGGCTAATCTTGTCTAATATTTTCTGCCAGCTTCCAATTGGATAAAGTGTCAAGCACTTTTCAAATCCTCTACTCACAATAAAGCGTGTCTCCCCTTCCGCCAGCTGTTTTTTCAAACTGCCGGGAACCAGGAAACGCCCTTTAGCGTCGATAGTTGATTGATATTCTCCGTGAAAACCTGTCATTGTTAATAATTAGTGTGATTTTTACCACTTGTTCACACAAAATAACACTTTTTACCACTTTTAATGGCAAAATAGGCCTTTCTAGTTTTCCACAAGAAATAAACCGGCCTGATAATCAATGACAGTGGCACTTTGAGCCACAATTAGTTCATTTTCTAAGAAATTAACTGTCAAATGCTGTGGATAACCCCCATTTTGAGGTTTATAACTCGTTAATTAGGCCATAAAAGCAGCCAATTGTACCTTTGATCCATGTTTATTAAACCTAAATTGGCTATAGAGGACTTTGATTATGTGCTTCCCGATGAGCAAATTGCCTACAGCCCTGCACCCAATCGTTCAGGAAGTAAACTATTAATATGGGATCAAACTATTAAGGCAGAAAGCACCTATTCACATATTGCAGCATTCATACCCGCAAATGCAACAATGATCTTTAACAATAGTAAAGTAATTGCAGCGAGAATATTATTTGAAAAAATAAATACAAACAACGAAAAAGGTAAGAGTACTATAGAAATTTTTTGTTTAGAACCCACTGAAAAGTATACTCCTGTTTTATTAGCAATGCAAGCAACTAGAAAAGTTGAATGGAATTGCTTGGTAGGCGGTGCAAAAAAATGGAAGGAGGATGTTCTTATAAAAGAAGTGGAAATTAATGATACTACTATTAAAATTAGTGCAAGGAAATTAAAACAAGATGCTGGAAAATATATAATCGAATTTAGTTGGGATCATCCTACAATTCATTTTTCAGAAATTTTGAACAGTATTGGCAATATTCCGCTTCCGCCTTACATTCAAAGAAAGGCAAGCGAAGAAGATAAAGACAGATATCAAACAACCTATGCAATTGAAGAAGGTTCAGTTGCAGCCCCTACTGCAGGACTGCATTTTAACAAAGAAGTGTTTATAAGTTTGGATGAAAAAAACATTCATCAAAAATATCTAACATTACATGTAGGTGCAGGCACTTTCATGCCAGTTAAATCAGCAACAATTGATGAGCACGAAATGCATGCAGAATTTATTGAAGTAAACATTGCATTGATTAAATATTTATTAGAAAATGTAAATAAATTAGACGCTCCTATTATTGCAGTAGGCACTACAAGTTTGCGCACATTAGAATCGGTTTATTGGCTAGGCGTAAAAGCATTCTTATTTTTTCAACAACATCATAAAAATATAAGCTTAAATGATTTAAACCTTTTGCAATGGGATGCTTATAATTTAATTGAACATTGCATTTCAGTTCAAGATGCATTAAATACATTAAGCGATTTACTATCTGCTAACAACACAGATATACTTATTACAAAAACGCAATTGATGGTGACCCCAGGCTATACTTTTAAAATTTGTGATGCACTCGTAACTAATTTTCACCAACCAAAATCAACCTTACTACTTATTGTTGCTGCTATTGCTGGAGAGGATTGGAAAGCCATATATGAGCATGCTATTACGAATAAGTACAGATTTTTAAGTTATGGGGATGGCTGCTTATTTTGGATTAGGCCACTGGTAATGTAATGATCATTTTTGTTCCGGCGCCTTCTTCGCTTTGTACTTTTATTTTTCCTTTGTGAATATCTATTACCCATTTCACATAACTCATTCCTAATCCAAATCCTTTAACATTGTGTACATTACCCGTATGTGCACGATAGAATTTTTCAAAAATATGTTTTGCTGTATCTGCACACATGCCAATACCTTTGTCCTCAATGATAATTTGTATTTCTGCAGGAAGAGTTATTGTTGTGATGGTAATATCAATTTCCTCTTTTGAATACTTAATAGCATTGTCAATTAAATTAGAAAACACATGCATCATGTATTCTTGATCTGCTTCAATTTCAGATGGATCTGCATCAAAATTAGTATGAATTTGTGATGGTTTTGCATCTAACTGTAATTTAAAGCTATCTAATACGCTAAATAACATATCATGAATATCTACAGATTGCTTATTTAATTTATACTCCTTCTTTTCTAATTGTGCTGCTTGTAAAATTACTTCTACGTGTTTATTCATGCGCACATTTTCTTCTTTAATAATAGTGCTAAAGTATTCTACTGATTTTGCTTCTCCTTGTACCTTAGGACTTTTTAATGCATCAACCGCTAAAGATATTGTAGCCAATGGAGTCTTTAACTCATGAGTCATATTATTAATAAAATCACGTTTTATCTCATTTAATTTCTTCTGCGTAAATAAAGATCTTACCGTAATGAAAAACGCAGCTAAAACAATTAATACAAATAAGAATGCGCCCAATATTACCCATTGTAAGGAGTGTAATAAGTATAATTTTACTTTTGGCACTAAGATAATAATGGTTTCAAAAGGCCCCGCCGGCTCAATAATATCCTGTGGTATTACCGATACCCTAACTTGCATAGTATTTACTTCATCAGCAAATGCATCTTCAAATTTGGAGCTTTTGATTTCTATATTTCCTTTTTTATCAGTTACTGCAAATTCATAGTTTAAATCAGTTACTCCATATTTATTTAAAGCGGATTTAATGCTGGTATTTAATTCTGTTTGATTATAAATATCTGCAATGGAGGATTCGTCAAAACTATGAATATGATACTCTTCTCCTAAAGTTTGATGTCTTTTGGGAAAGCGAAGTGATAATCCACTATTCATTTTTTTACTTATCTCCGTTGAAACAATCACTGCAGATTGATTCACTTTATCCGACAATTGATTTTTTGAAAGAATCATCAATCCTTGCAACCACGTAATTTGAATAAACAAAATTCCAATAATGGATAATGCAATTAAAGTAAATATGATTGGAAAAGTCTTCTTCATTTGTCTTTATAATGACTGGTAAATTTGCTTGTGTGAATATATAAAAAAAATCCCTTGGCTAAACACCAAGGGATTTTTGAATTTATAATTTTTTGTTATTATCTACAACACACCTTCTACTAATACCGTTGCTTTATTATTAAGCACTTCAACAAACCCACCTTGTATCGCAAAAGTTTCAGCAGCAGCTGATTTATGTAACACTTTTACTTTACCAACGCCCAATGCGCTCACTAAAGGAGCGTGTTTGTCTAATACCTCAAATAAACCTTCAATGCCCGGCAATTGAACGCCTTGTACATCTCCACTGAATAGTTTTTTTTCGGGTGTTAATATTTCCAATAACATGATTCTATTTTAAATAAATTAAGCCATCATTTTCTTACCTTTCTCAATTGCATCTTCTAAAGTACCTACCAAGTTAAAGGCAGCTTCAGGATATGCATCCACTTCGCCATCCATGATTGCGTTAAATCCACGGATAGTGTCTTCGATGGATACGAATACACCTTTCAAACCAGTAAATTGTTCAGCAACGTGGAAAGGTTGAGATAAGAAACGTTGTACACGACGTGCGCGTGATACAACTAATTTATCTTCATCACTTAATTCATCCATACCTAAAATCGCGATGATATCTTGTAACTCTTTATAACGTTGTAAAATCATTTTTACTTTTTGCGCAGTCTCATAGTGAGCTTCACCTACAATTGCTGGAGTTAAAATTCTTGAGGTAGAATCCAATGGATCCACAGCAGGATAAATTCCTAAATCGGCAATTTTACGAGACAATACTGTAGTCGCATCCAAGTGAGCGAAAGTTGTCGCTGGCGCTGGATCCGTTAAGTCATCCGCAGGTACATATACCGCTTGAACAGAGGTAATAGAACCATTTTTAGTAGAGGTAATTCTTTCTTGCATCAATCCCATTTCAGTAGCTAAGGTTGGTTGGTAACCTACCGCAGAAGGCATACGACCTAACAAAGCCGATACCTCAGAACCTGCTTGCGTAAAACGGAAGATATTATCTACGAAAAATAAGATATCCTTTCCTTTTCCAGTACCATCTCCATCACGGAAATATTCCGCAATCGTCAAACCACTTAATGCAACACGAGCACGTGCTCCAGGAGGTTCATTCATTTGACCGAAAACGAATGTTGCTTTAGATTCTTTTAATTCTTCTAAGTTTACTTTACTTAAATCCCATCCACCTTCTTCCATGCTATGTTTGAAAGCATCACCATATTTCATGATACCTGCTTCAATCATTTCACGTAACAAATCATTACCCTCACGAGTTCTTTCACCCACACCAGCGAACACTGATAAACCTCCGTGTCCTTTAGCGATATTATTAATTAACTCTTGAATCAATACTGTTTTTCCTACACCCGCACCACCAAACAAACCAATTTTACCACCTTTTGCATATGGCTCAATTAAGTCAATTACTTTGATACCAGTAAACAACACTTCTGTTGCAGTACTTAAGTCTTCAAATTTTGGAGGGTTTGCGTGAATTGCACGACCATTTGATTTATCTAATTGTGGTAAGCCATCAATTGCATCACCTGTTACATTGAACAAACGACCATTGATTCCTTCACCAATTGGCATTGAAATTGGTTTACCAAGATCTATTACTTCCATACCTCTCACTAAACCTTCCGTACCATCCATCGCAATAGCACGTACGCTATCTTCTCCAAGATGCTGTTGTACTTCAAGGACTAATTTTTCACCACCTGGTCTTGTAATTTCTAGGGCGTTATAGATTTCAGGAAGTGCATTTTGATTTGGGAATTGCACGTCCACTACCGCTCCAATAACTTGTTTAATTTTACCTGCTGTTGACATAATTTTCGGTTTCGGCTGCAAAAGTACGATTTTAACGCATTATTGCAAAAATTGTAGGTATATAAAAGCTGCTAAAATACCCCCAATTATTGGGCCTACTACAGGAACAAGCGCATACCCCCAGTCACTAGGCCCTTTCCCCTTTATTGGAAGGATAAAATGCATGATTCTAGGGCCTAAATCCCTTGCTGGATTTATAGCCCAGCCTGTAGGACCTCCAAGGCCAAAACCCATTCCCCCTACCAAAAGCGCCACTGGCAAGGCTGACATTGCACCCATTTCTACCCCGGCTGGCTTAATAAAGAATATTCCTAGCAAAAAAACACAGGTTGCCAGGGTTTCTACCAACAAATTTTGTTTCCAATCTCTAATAGATGGACCTGTTGAAAAACAAGCCAATTGGTCTGAAGAACTAGTTGATTCATTGATATGAGGTCTATAAATGACCCACACAATCAACGCACCAATCATGGCACCTAAAAGTTGAGCTAATAAATAACTAGGTACTAATTCCCATTTAAATTTTCCTGCGGTTGCCATTGCTAAAGTAACTGCAGGATTTAAATGCCCGCCACTTATTCCAGAAGTAATATACACACCTACAAAAACGGCAATCATCCATCCAAAAACAATCGCTAACAAACCTGCATTATTTCCTTTGGTTTTAGGAAGTACCACATTGGCCACAACTCCATTCCCAATTATAATTACAATCGCTGTTCCAAATAATTCTGCAAAAAATGGTGTCATAGAATTTTGTTTTTATGATATCAATAAAATTTTTCCCTCAATAAATATATATAAAATGATTTAGCAATTACCAATTATTAGTTGCATTGATAGCTCTTGCCCATCCTTGAATATGAGAAGCTCTTAAATCTTGCTGAATGCTTGGTGAAAATATTTGATCTACTTGCCACTTACTGCTTAAGTCTTCTATATCTTTCCAAAATCCAACTGCTAGGCCTGCTAAATAGGCTGCGCCTAATGCAGTAGTTTCTACCATGGTGGGGCGTACCACCTTTGTATCTACGATGTC
>CAJADG010000039.1 GCA_903938445.1 uncultured Bacteroidota bacterium
ATTGGCAGTTTATTGGTTTATTAAGCGTGTACAAAATACACATTTTTGATATTCAACCTATTTTTTGTTAATTAATTTTTAACTTTTTTTAATAAAAAACTAACGATGGTTATTATTTGAACTGTTTTTGGTTGTAATAAGTTGGCTGAAACTCAATAATAACGGACATTTTAGATTTTTTTCTCCCTTGCTTAAAATTCTCTTAAAATTGAGCTTATAAATAACTTAAATAAAAATATCAAACGATTGCGAAAAAATTTGTGACAAATATTTCATAAATTTGTCCGACATCGATTGCGTTATGACAAATACCACCCTAAAACTATTGGCTCAACAACTGCAGTTGAGTATCTCTACTGTATCTAGAGCATTAAAGGATCATCCAGACATTTCGGCTTCTACAAAAGCAAAAGTGAATGCTCTGGCGCAAAGCTTAGATTATGAACCCAATGCTTATGCGATTCAACTGAGAACACAGAGCAGTAAAATATTAGGCGTGATTGTGCCTGCTATTTCAAATTTGTTTTACGATAGCTTTATAGCAGCAGTTGAAGAAGAAAGTAGAAATAATGGATATGCCGTAATGATTTTGCAATCAAGTCATAATCCAGAGAACGAGTTGAGTAATTTGAAAATCTTTAGACAGAACAGGGTATCTGGAGTATTCGCTTGTCTTTCTTCAAGCACTGAGAATTTAGAAGTGTATCAAAAAATGAATGAAAGAGAAATTCCAGTTGTATTTTTTGATATTGTTCCAAAAGACAATCGATTTACCAAAGTACGCATGGCAGATGAGCGCTGTGCCATCATGGCAGCAGAAAATATTATCAAAAGAAATGCAAAAAAGGTATTAGCCATTTTCGGTGATGAAGGATTATCCATTACGCAAAAAAGAAAATCTGCATTTCAAAAATTCATGCAAGACTTTGCACCCAAAACACATTGTTCCTACGCACATGCAGCAAGCACAAAAGAGGCCGAAGAAACAATGAAAAAATTTGCAGATAAAAAACAAAAAGTCGATACTGTTTTTTGCATGACTGATGAAATATTAATAGGGGTAATGAGAACAATTCAAGAACTACAAATAAAAGTCCCCAATGAAATTGGGGTGATAAGTATTAGTAACGGATTCATTCCTAATTTATATTATCCTCATATTAGTTATGTGGAAACAAGTGGTCATGAATTAGGCAAACTTGCTTTTATACAAATGATGGCTAATATGAAAGGAGGGAAAACTTTAACTGAACTCACTGTAGATGCAAAATTTGTTGAAGGCGGTTCAATGTAAAAAATAAACTAAATGACAGCTAAAGAAATATTTTCAGCTAAGGGATTTTTATTTGACTTAAATGGAACGATGGTCAATGATATGCCCTACCATATTGAAGCTTGGCATAAAAAAATAATTGAACTGGGCGGTAATCTAACATTGGAGGAAATGAAATACCAATGCTATGGCAAAAACGATGAATTATTGGAGCGTGTTTTTCCTGGCAAATATAGCATGGAAGAAAAAATAAGATTGGGAAATGAAAAAGAAGCTATTTATCGAATAGAATTTAAACCATCATTAAAACTAATTGATGGGTTATACGAGTTTTTAAAAAATGCAGCAGCACAAAATATCAAAATGGCTATTGGGTCAGCAGCTATTAATGAGAATATTGATTTTGTGATTGACAATATGAATATTAGACATCATTTTGAAGCTATTGTGAGCGCCAATAATGTTAGTATGAGTAAGCCGCATCCAGAAACATTTTTGAAATGTGCGGATCAAATAAATGTGCATCCAAATGATTGTATTGTTTTTGAAGACACACCAAAAGGAGTTGAATGTGCTTTAAATTCCGGCATGAAAGCAATTGTCATTTTAGGAGAACATACTGCAAATGAATTTAATCATTATCCAAATGTCATAAATTGCATTTCAAATTATACTGAATTACTTTAGATGCTAAGTAATTATTTTCCAATACAGAATTTAGAAAAAATAAAATCTAACTGATCCTCGTTGGTAATTTGTCCAGTAATGGTACCTAAGTAATGTAATGCTTGTCGAATATCTAATGCTAACAAATCACCTGTTACATTTAATTGCAATCCTGTTTCAACATCATTTAAGGCTAGAGATAACTTTTTCAAGGAAGCGACATGTCTTGCATTGGTAACAATTGTTCCTTCTTTATGCAAACCCTCGCCTGCTACTTTTTGATATAAGATATTTTCAAGTGCTTTGATATTATCTTTTTCTTTTGCTGAAATAAATACTACCTCCTTGAATTTATTGTTCTCAAGTATTGAATTGTCTTTTAAAAGATCTTTTTTGTTTCCTACTAATACCAATTTATCTACATCTACTTCGGATTGCCAAGCAGCAACTTGTTCAACACTATTATCATTCACATCAAACATGGCAATCACAATATCAGCCCCTAATATTTTTTCTTTGCTTTTTTCAATACCCATTTGCTCGATACTATCACTAGTTGAAGTTCTTATACCAGCAGTGTCAATTAGTTTAAATAAGATGCCTTGAATATTTAAATACTCTTCTACGGTATCTCTTGTTGTTCCGGGAATCTCACTCACTAATGCTCTATTTTCATTCAACAATGCATTTAGCAATGTTGATTTGCCGGCATTTGGTTTTCCCACAATTGCTACTTGTACTCCATTCTTAATTACATTTCCTAGTTTAAAGGAATCTAATAAAGCCTGCGTTTTTATTTGCAACTGTTGTACTAAAATTTCTAATTCTTTTTTATTGGCGAATGCGACATCTTCTTGTGAAAAATCTAATTCCAATTCAATCAATGCTGAAAACTTAATTAGTTTTTCCCGCATCAATTGTAAGTCCGTTGAAAAACCTCCTTTCAAATTATGTAATGCCGTTTTACGTGCAGCTTCGGTGTTGCTTGCAATTAAATCCGCAACAGCTTCGGCCTGTGTTAAATCTAATTTGCCATTTAAAAAAGCACGTTGCGTAAACTCCCCTGGCTTTGCCATACGAGCACCTGCATGAATCATTAATTGTAAAATAGCATCCTGAATCAAAGGAGCACCATGGCATGAAATTTCAACTACTTCCTCGCCCGTGTATGATTTTGGAGCACGATAAATACTTACCACTACTTCATCAATCACATCCGACCCATTTAATAGTTTTCCAAAGTGAACTGTATGCGTTGGATGATGCACTAAACTCTTTTTAGAAAATACCGAAGCAGTAATTTCAATAGCCTTTGGTCCACTTAATCTTATAACAGCTATTGCACCTAATCCGGGTGCTGTTGCTAAGGCCACAATAGTATCATTCCAAGTACTCAAATTTTCTCGCATGCAGCAAAGATAGGTCTTGTTAGATAAAACAAAAATGGCAGCCTTAAAGGCTGCCATTAATATTGTAAACTGAGTAGTTAATACTAGTCTTCAGAAACTTGGAATACAATTGCTTGTCTATGACGGTAAATTACATTACGGCCATTTTGAACAGCTGGTTTCCATTTTGGACCTCTTGTGATTACACGAACCGCTTCATCAGCAGTACCATAGCCAGGGTTGTTTTCAGCTTTTACATCTGAAATAGAACCATCTCTTGATACAACGAATGATACTGTTACTGCGTATTTTCCAGCAGGTGCACCATTTTCAACTGGTAAGTCTCTATTTAAAGTTCTTTCTAGATAACGTATCCAACCTTGTTGTCCACCTGGGAACTCAGCTGGTTGTTGTACTACAGTAAAGATTTTATCAGTCTCTTCATCTGGAGGTGCAGCTGGTCCAGTACTTTGTTCAACTGGAGCTACAATACCATCATCTTTGATACCTTTTTGATCTACTGCACCAATTTTAACGTCTTCTAATTTTTCAACTTCTTTTACCTCATCCTCTTTTTTAACTTCCTCATCTTTTACGATTTTAGGAGGGGTAAATTTCGCCATTTCCACTTTTGGTGGCTCTTGCTTTGGTGGGGGAGGAGGTGGCGGTGGCGGTGCTTTTTTCTCTTGATTATTCACATCAGCCAAAGAAACGTCTGCAACCACAATTTCGGTTTTAGACTTCTTTTTGGTGTTAGAATAAATAGCACCACCAGCTAAAAGTGCAGTAATGGCTACCATCACAATCAACGCCTTTTTAAGACGGTCATTGTATGTTTTTCTCAGCTCATACGCACCATACTCCTTATATCTTCCCTCAAAAATGAGGTCTAATACATCGGCGGTTAATATTTTATTTATGTCCATTTTAAATGCTTTTAATTGCTTAAGGTTTTACTGCAGATTCGTCTGATTTTTTAACCAATTGCTCTTCGATATCGAAAATATCAACTAGCGCGAATTTTTTTACAACGTTAATAGACATCTCATCTAAGATATCAATTACGTTTTTGTAATTGCAATATTGGCTTGGTTTAATCACGACTACTAAGTCATGCTCTGGATCGTTGGGATCCTGTGCAATACTTCTTACATATGCCTTCTTTTTCAAGATTACATCTCTAATAGAGTTTTCTCCATTATACGAAGCAGACAAGAAATTAGAAGCGTCATTTTTTAATTGACCTTCATAGTAATAAATATGATTATCCGCACCCATTAGGATGGTTAAAGCCCCTGATTCTTTTGCTTTATTTTGTTCTTCAGGTTTTACTTTGTCATCCGGCAAAAGCAACTTCATAGCTGTTGGTTGACTCATCGTTGTAGTGAAGATAAAGAAGGTGATCAACAAGAAACCTAAGTCCACCATCGGTGTCAAATCGACACGCGTTGATAGCTTTTTTCCTTTCTTGACACCGGGTCCTTTCTTATGGCCACCACCCGAGGTATCTAATTCTGCCATAGTAAATAGCTTTTAATTAGTTTATAATTTAGTTTTCCTGTTTTTCTCCACTCAATGATCTCTTGTATAATTCTGAACCTACTGGCGCATTTTCAGGATTGGTAACCATTTGGAATTTCTGAATGTTGTTTTTCTTGAATGCAGTTAAAACGCCTTTGAATGAAGGGTACTTTGCAAGATTGTCTCCTTTTAATAAAAGATCCATCTTAGCTCCAGCATAAGCTTCATTAACGGCTTGCATCCAAACAATCAACTCATTATCCGTACTGTCCTTACAAGGTATCCCTTTAAGTACATCTCCTTTTCTGTTTTCTTCTGAAATAGATAAGAAAGAGTTTAATGTACTAAATGAAGCGCCAACAAAATTAGCAGCTTTGAATTTAGCAACATCGATTCCTAAGTTCTTAGTAGTATTTAAAGAATTAGCAACCAACTCTCTTTTTTGCTTATCATCAATAGTAAGAAATACTTTACCATCTTTATCAATTGTTACAAGTACAAAATCCTTATTAGGGGCAACTTTAGAAGCTACTGAACTAGGTGTAGTTACAGCGATTGCTTCTGAAGGCTTGAACTTTGTAGTCAAGATAAAGAATGACAATAAAAGGAAAGCCACATCACACATGGCAGTCATGTCGATGGTGGTACTCTTACGAGGTAATTTGGCTCTACCCATTTTTATTATCTTTTAAATTTATTTATAAGGTTGCCCTTATTAAAATATTTTTCTACTTAACTACTATTTGTAGTTTGCTGCGAAGCTTTGAGTCAAAGTAAATCCAGACTCATCGATACCATATGTAATACCATCGATTCTTGTAGTGAATACGTTGTACATAATGATCGCGATAGCTGAAGTACCGATACCTAATGCTGTGTTATATAAGGCCTCAGAGATACCTTGTGATAATTCACGAGCAGCTTCTCCACCACCTTCTTCTCCTAATTTAGAGAAAGAACGAATCATACCTAATACCGTACCGAACAAACCTAATAAAGTTGCTACTGATGCGATAGTTGATAAGAATACTAAATTCTTTTCTAACATTGGTAATTCTAAAGCTGTTGCTTCTTCGATTTCTTTTTGAATGTTTAATACTTTTTGATCAGTATCTAATTCTGTATTTGAAATCATTTCTTTGTATTTCTTCAAACCAGATTTCATTACATTACCTACAGATCCTTTTTGCTTGTCACACTCAGCGATTGCTTTGTCAACATCTTTGTTAGCTAAATGGAATTGTACTTGACGGATAAATGCAGTGTTGCTACCAGTACCTGCTGCTTTAGCAACAGTTAATAATCTTTCAATAACGAAAGTTAATACTACTAATAAGCTACCAATCAAAATAGGCACGATGATACCACCTTCATACATTTTAGTGAAAGTACCTTTTGGTCCTTTGTGTGAAGGCCAAAATCCACCACTTGGGTCTGGATTAGTGAAATTAGATGCGTTACCTAACACAAAACGCCAGATAACGTAGCCTGCTACGATACAAGCAATAGGTGCTAAAGTTGCAATCAAGTTACCGCCTTGTTTCGGCTGTGCTGCTGTCTTAGTTGCAGCGGTTGCAGTTGGTTTAGTTAAATCAGCCATGATTCAATTGATTTTTGGTTTTAAATAAAAATTTATAAAAGAATTTATTCCTCTTGACTATTGGTTAGAATTCACTCGAATCTTTACGCACTAGTTTCTAAGGGGTTACAAAATAAGTAATTATTTGATTGAAACAATTTTCCAAGCATTTTTTTATTAAAAATTTAATGTTGCTAACTACTGTTGGTAGAAAGGAATATATTTACTATTAAATTACAAATAAATTTAAAACAAATATGAAAAAAATCCTAGTATTCACTAGTCTTTGTGTCGTATTGACAATTAGCTTAAATGCTCAAAAAACGGACACTGCAAGTGGAAAGAAAGATATGCCAGCTAAATCTGGGCCCAAAGCCTTTAGTGAATTCATAACCAAAAAGGCAGTAAGTCAAAAAGGGGTATTTACCGTTCATTCTCAGGATGATAAATACTTTTTTGAAATACCAGATAGCTTATTGGGTCGCGAATTACTAGCAGTTACCCGCTTTGCCAAAGTGGCTGGAGGTGCTAGAAAGTACGGTGGCGAGGAAGTGAATGAACAAAGCTTGCTTTTTGAAAAAGGGCCCAATCAACGCATTTTTATGCGTGTTGTAACCTTAATTAGTAAGGCAGACTCTTCTCAAACCATTGCCAAGGCAGTTAAAAACTCCTATTTAGACCCAATTGTAGCCTCTTTTGATATAAAAGCATTTGGAAAAGATTCCACTTCTACTATCATTGACGTAACTGACTTTTTCAAGGGGGACAATCAGGCTGTAAGCTTGACTAGCAGTGAAAAAAGAAGTTTTAGCCTTTCCGGCCTAGCTTCGGACAGGTCTTATATAGAAAGCATCAAATCTTACCCTATTAATATAGAGGTAAGAACAGTTAAAACTTACTCTGCAAGTAGTCCAATGCCTGGAAGTCCAATGGGCGGGGGTACAAATTCAATTCCTGCTGCAATCAATGCTGGAGCAGTAACTTTTGAATTGAATACTTCAATTAGAATATTACCTAAGGTTCCAATGAATACACGTTTATTCGATTCTAGAGTAGGCTATTTCGCAGATAATTTTGTACAATATTCTGATGACCAACATAAGGTAGAAAATCAAGTATTTGCAGTACGTTATAAATTAGAGCCAAAGCCTGAGGATCTAGAAAAATACAAGCAAGGAATTTTAGTTGAGCCTGCTAAACCTATCGTGTATTATATCGATCCAGCAACTCCAAAAAAATGGGTGCCTTATTTAATTGCAGGTGTAAATGACTGGAATGCCGCTTTTGAAAAAGCAGGTTGGAAAAATGCAATTCAAGGTAAGGAGTGGCCTAATGACAGCACGATGAGTTTGGAAGATGCACGTTTTTCTGTGATTCGTTATTTCGCATCTGATATTGAAAATGCTTATGGTCCTCAAGTACATGATCCAAGAAGTGGTGAAATTTTAGAAAGCCATATTGGATGGTACCATAATGTGATGAATTTAGTACATGATTGGTATATGATTCAAACTGCTGCCGTAGATCCTGCTGCAAGAAAAATGAAATTTGATGATTCATTAATGGGCAACTTAATTCGTTTTGTTTCTTCACACGAAGTGGGTCATACCTTAGGTTTGAGACATAATATGGGAAGCAGTAGCAAAACTCCTGTTGAAAAATTAAGAGATGCTAAATGGTTGGAGGCAAATGGACATACGGCAAGTATTATGGACTATGCGCGTTTTAATTATGTTGCACAACCCGAAGATCATGTTACTGAAATGGGTTTATTCCCTCGTATTGGTGACTATGATAAGTGGGCTATTAAATGGGGTTACACTTATACAGGTATAGGTGACGAAGCTGACAAGAAAGTAAACAATAAATGGGTAGTAGATGCTTTAAGCAAAAACGATCGTTTATGGTTTGGTGGTGAAGGTTACAATGCTGACCCTCGTGCACAAACTGAAGACCTTGGCGATAATTCAGTGTTGGCTAGTGAATATGCCATTAAGAATTTAAAACGCATTATTGTAAAGCTACCTGAATGGACAACTGAGGAAGCAGATCACTATCAAAACTTAAGTGATGTTTATAATCAATTAGTGATTCAATACAATCGTTATATGGGTCATGTTGTAAAAAATATCGGTGGTGTTTATGAAACATTTAAAAGTGTAGAAGAAAAAGGGGATGTATATACACCTACTCCTGTTGCTATTCAAAAGTCTGCAATGAATTTTTTACAAAATCAATTATTTACAACTCCAAAATGGATTTTAGATAATACTATTTTGAATAAAATTTCAAACCCTGTAGCAAATGAGCGTTTACAATCTGTTCAAACAAACATATTAAAAAGTTTATTAGATAAGGGTCGTTTGTATCGATTAACAACAAGTACAACAAGATATGGCAGTGCCTCTTATTCTTTACATGATATGATGGAAGATACGCGCAAAGGATTGTTTACTGAATTAAGTAGCCATCAAGCAACCGATGTTTTCCGTCGCAATTTGCAAAAAATATATGTTACTCAATTAGGCGATTTGATCAACCCATCCTCTGCTCCAACCGCTGCAGCTGCAGCAGGTGCATTTAGAATGGGACCTGCAGTGGATGTTGAAAATACCGATGTTATTTCTGAAGCTAAAGCACAATTGAAAAAATTAGCTGCAAGTATTCAAGCAAATAAAGGAAGTATCAATGACGCCAGCTCATTGAGTCACTTTGATGATTTACAAGATAGAATCAAACATATCTTAGATCCTAAGTAGTTTTATTTTTATAGTTTACATATTTTACTATACACTATAAAGCACACTTTTGATTTTAAAAAAGGCCCCGCATGCGGGGCCTTTTTGTTTTTTACGCTATTGTTATATAGCTATAAAAATAAAATTTTGAATCTAACTATTCGTAACGTAATGCATTAATAGGATTCAATGATGCAGCTTTCATGGCAGGATAAATACCTGCAACCAATCCTACAATCGAACATATTGCAATACCGATAAATACCCACATCCAAGGAATTACAAAGCCAGTATTCAATATCATACTAAATAAATTCCCAACCATAATTCCTAGGAAAATGCCAATCACAGCACCTAAGATACTGATGCAAATACTTTCAAATAAAAATTGACGACGCACATCTCTTTTCTTTCCTCCCAATGCTTTTATCAAACCAACTTCTCTAGTTCTTTCACTTACTGCCACTAACATAATATTCATAAGTCCAATTGCAGCTCCAATTAAAGTAATCATCCCAATGGCGCCGGCAGCTCCACTAACACCTGCTAAAAATCCAATAAACATTTCAGCGAATTTATCACTCTTGTCAAGCGCGAAATTATCAGACTCGGCAGGTATTAATCTTCTTGCTTTTCTCATTTGTTCTGTAGCTTCTCCAATGGCAGGTTCTAAATCTGCTACGTTATTAACCATTACGCCAATTGCATAAGATTTATTTTGACTCTCGTATTGTCTGACATTCTTTAAAGAAGAAATTACAACATCATCTTGACGCAGCATGGCACTTGATCCCTTTGATTTCAATAAACCAATAACTCGGTAAGGTTTACTCTGCAATAAAATTACTTTGTCAATACATTTTTCAGGTTTGCCGGGAAATAATTTAGCGGCTACATTACTGCCGATGATACATACATTTCTTCCTGTTTGAATATCAACATTATTTAGATTTCTGCCTGTAGTTAAGGAATAGCCATTCACCACTAAATAATCCTCGTCACCTCCCATTAAAGTAATTTGCGGATTGGTCTTTTTGTCCTTATAATGCAATTCATTATTACCACCCGTTCTTCTTGAAATGCTTACTGTGGCACGTCCAAAACCATAATGATCTTTAAAATAGGTAGCTTCCTCGATGCGTATTATTTTATCCAAATTGGATTTCTTTTCTTTTAATCCTTTTTTTGATTTTCCGAATTCATCGCCTCCATTGTTGGGGCCGCCCATTCTTGCATTTAATTCTTTGTATCGAATACTAAATGCATTGGCTCCCATAAAAGAAAAATTCTCTTTTAAACTTTGATTCATAGCAGATATAGCGGTAATAATACCAATTAATGCCATGATACCAAATGCGATAATTGCGACCGTGATGCCCGTACGAAGCTTGTTGCTTTTTACGGTACGCCATGCCAACACAAATGAATCCTGAATTGTCATTGTACATTGTTTACTGAAAATAAAGGTAGGATAGATTCAACAAACTACCCATAAATACCCTTTAGATGGCTATTCTATAGGAAGAACGGCTAAAAGTATAGATAATTGAATAACATGCTAGGGAACACACCCAATATTAGGATGAGTGCTGCTAGCACCCAAAGCTTGAATTCATATTTTTTATCAATTTCATTGATGGCTGGTGTGCCAGGGGTAAAATACATTGCTTGTACTAATTTGAAATAATAAAACACACTTACCGCCGCAAATAAAATGGCAACAATTAAAAGCCATAAACCTGCCCCAGCAGTTAGTAAAGCATTCAGCATATAGTACTTTGCAAAAAATCCTGCAGTTAATGGAATACCCGCTAAAGAAAATAAGAATAAAGTAGTTAAAAATGCAAGCACAGGATTTTGTTTTGCTAAGCCATTGAATGATTCAAAACTATAGTCTTTCATTTTTACAAGTACAGCAAACAATCCAATAGTAGCTAATGAATAGGCAACTATGTATAATAAGATTGCTTCGGTATTAAAAATAGAATTACCATATAAAGCAAATAACATAAAACCCGCTTGAGCGATACTAGAATATGCCAACATGCGCTTTACACTTCTTTGGAATACGGCAGTAATGTTTCCTATTAATAATGTAGACACAATTACAAATGATAAAATAATATACCAAGTAAACCCTAGCGCCATTCTTTGCGTTTCAAATACTTTAATAAATGCAATAAAACCAGCAGCTTTAACAATAGTTGCCATGAAAGAAGTGAACACAGTTGGTGCACCATCATAAACGTCTGGAGTCCAAAAATGAAAAGGTGCAGCGGATACTTTAAAATTCATAGATGCAAATAATAAAATCAATCCAGCAGACATTAAGAAGTGTTCAGTAACCATATGTGTAGCAGGGTTAATTACTGGCATTGTCAAATGGAAACTACCAGTTGCGCCATATATAAAAGTAATACCCAATAATAAAATACCAGTTGAGAAAGAACCCATTAAAAAATATTTTAAAGAAGCCTCATTGCTCAATAAATTTTTCTTGTCAGCACCTGTTAAAATATATAAAGGAATGGATAGAATTTCAATACCAATAAATAACATCAATAAATTATCGAATGAAGTTAAAACACTAACGCCACAAAGAATAAAGAAAAAGATAGCGTAATAGTCGGCAGTGTGATGATTTCCCACTTTTTCAATTTCTTCTCCATTAATCCAAACGTATAAAAAAGTTAAAATGAACAAAGTCATATTTGCAAATAATCCAATTTGATTAAACGCTAACATACCCTTGGTGTCAAAATCAATTACCCACCAGCCCTTTAACTGTGCCAAATTAGCTGCAATTAAAATAAGCATACCAACCAATCCAATATTTCTTTGCGTTTTTGCCGAGGTGGTAATCCAAGAACAAAACATCATTACAACACCCAATAAAGTAGATACAATTATAGCATTCATTACAAATTCATTTAATTATTTTACAAACAATTGTTTTAAAGTATCAGCAGTTACATCAAACAATGGTTGTGGATATACTCCTGTTACAAATACAATCACTAACAATACGATTAGCACCCCTTGCGCATTTTTGTTTGGTGCAGTCATCAAATGAGTGGCTTCACTCACTTCGCCATATGCCACTTTTTGAACCATGTTTAAAGTATAAATTGCCGCAAGTACAACACTTACGCCAGCAGCTGCAGCGATCCAAGGATTAAATTGGAATAAACTATTAAACATTAAAAATTCACCAATAAATGCATTAGTCAAAGGCAATGCAATATTTGCAAAGGCAAACCCCACTAATAAAATAGCCAAGGTAGGTTGCTTCTTAGCAATACCACCCAACGCTTTCATGGATCTTGTGCCTGTTTGTTGCTCAATAACATCTGCGATAATCCATAGTCCTAATACATTTACACCATGTGAAAATAATTGTATGAATGCACCTTGAATACCTACTTGATTGTGCGTGAATAAAGCTGCATTCATTAATCCAATATGCGCAATAGATGAATAGGCTATCAACCTTTTCATATCATCTTGACGAATAGCAATAAAGGAGGCATAAAGGATACCAATTACGGATAAAATAATAACCAAATTAGCATGCGCTAAAAATGCAGTAGGGAACAAAGGCATTAACCAGCGAATGATACCATACAATCCCATTTTAACCATTACAGCACTTAATACCATAGTAACGGCTGTTGGTGATTGTTCGTAAGCATCTGGCTGCCAAGTATGTAAAGGGAAAATTGGCATTTTAATAGCAAATGCGATAAAGAATAATGCAAAAGCAGTAGCACTTTGTGCTGGCGAAACATTTGCATGCTTTAAAGATTCAATTAAAAAACTATGATCTGCAGTGTTTGAATATAAAAGGATAATTCCTATTAACATAAACAAAGAACCAAGAAAAGTATAAATGAAGAATTTAAAAGTAACCGTGATTCTTTTTTCTCCTCCCCAAATAGAACATAAAAAATATACGGGTATTAAAGCCAACTCCCAGAAAAAGTAAAACAACAAAGCGTCACCTGCCAAAAATACCCCCATCAATCCTGCTTGGGTCAACAACATTAATGATAGAAATACATTCTTTTGATTCGTTTGATTATGGCTTGTTGCAATGAATATAGCAGGGAAACTAATTGCAGTAAGTAAAATTAAAATTTTAGCAAGTCCATCAGCTTGTAGCAAGAAACGACTATTTAAAATTGGCAACCATGAAGCATCATAATTTCCAGTCTTATTTAAAATAATATGCAATGCCCCCAATAAAGTCAGCAACCCTGATCCAATGGCAATAAGATTTACAGACTGCTCTTTCTTGATAAAAAGAAGTGCAATTGCAGCGAATATTGGAATTAATAAGAATAATAGTAGAAACATAATAACTTATAATTAGTGAGTCAATTTATAAAAGAATTTAAGAATGGTCATGTCATTAAACCAAAAGATGAAAAGTAAAACCATACTTAACACCATGAATAAAATATAATATCCCACCTGACCGCTTTGTAATAATCTAATTTGTCTAGCGCTATACTGCACTAATTTTCCTGTACCATTCACCGCACCATCGATAATATTTTTTTCAACCACTTCTTTTAAAAATCCAGCAAACTTATTTAAAGGATTTAAAATGATGGTTTCATATAATTCATCGATATACCATTTGTTGTATAAGAATTTGCCCAATGCAGTTTGAGGTTCACCATCTGCTTTTTTACGATAAATAGATAACGCAATTAATAAAGCGACTACTGCGATTGTAACAGAAACGCCCATCAAGGCCCATTCTGTACTTGCTGATAATCCAGCTTCCTTTGCTTCTCCTACGATTGGTGCTAATTGGTGTGATAACCAATGATGGCCTCCCATTAATTCAGGAACACCTATAGCTCCTGCAATCGCACTTGCTACTGCTAATAAAATCAGTGGCAAAGTCATAGCGAATGGACTTTCATGCAAATGATGTTCTTGATCATGCGTTCCTCTAAATTGACCTAAGAAAGTGGTTGCATATAAACGGAACATATAAAAAGCAGTCATGGCAGCACCTACTACACCTAGTGCCCAATAAATAGGACTTTTCGCAAAGGCTGCCGCTAATATTTCATCTTTTGAAAAGAACCCACTAAAAGGAGGAACTCCTGCAATAGCAATACATCCAATTAAAAATGTGATATGTGTAATAGGTAATTTAGATTTTAATCCACCCATTTTACGAATGTCTTGTTCATGATGCATTGCATGTATCACCGAACCTGCACCTAAGAATAATAAGGCTTTAAAAAAAGCATGTGTGATTACGTGAAATACTGCACCAGAATAAGCACCCACACCTAATCCCAAAAACATATATCCTAATTGACTCACTGTTGAATAAGCCAATACTTTCTTAATATCATTTTGCTTAATTGCAATGGTTGCTGATAACAATGCAGTACTGATACCAACTATCGCAACAACATGCTGTGTAAATTCACTAGCACTAAATAAAATATTGGAACGTGTGATCATGTATATGCCTGCAGTGACCATCGTTGCAGCATGGATTAATGCAGACACGGGTGTAGGACCCGCCATCGCATCTGGAAGCCAAGTATATAAAGGTATTTGAGCACTCTTACCCATGGCACCTACAAATAATAATAAAGTAATCGCAGTAATATCTGATGAAGATAATTTAGCTAAGCTTTCTGCTGTCAAAACAGTGCCATAGCTAACAGTGCCTAATTTTACAATCAACCAAAAAATGGCTAACAAAAAACCTAAGTCACCAATACGATTCATGATAAAGGCTTTCTTAGCTGCGTAATTATAAGTAGCATTCGTAAACCAATAGCCAATTAATAAATAAGAACATAATCCAACGCCTTCCCATCCAATAAACATAATCACGTAGTTGTCTCCTAATACTAATAACAACATACTAAATACAAACAAATTCAAATAAGCAAAGTAACGTGCGTAATGAGGCGCTTCCTCCTCCTTCATGTAAGCAGTTGAATACAAATGAATCAAAGAACCCACTCCAGTAATCACCAATAAAAATAAGCTTGATAAAGCATCTACTTTTAAATCAAAGGGGATTTTAAAGCCAGCTGTATTGATAAAATCAAAATAATGAACAGTTGCCGGTCCAGATGATTGAACATTTAAAAAAGCAAGGATGCTAAATATAAATGACATAACAATATATCCGGTTGCCTTGTATGCAATTACTTTTTTACTCCAAATATTACGTCCCAAACCGTTGAATAAAAATCCAACCAAGGGCATTAGAACTATTAAACCTATTATTAGTTTCATGCGAAATGAATTAATTCTTTAATCTATTTAAGAAATTGATATCGATAGAATGTGTATTTCTAAACATCATTACAATAATTGCCAATCCTACACTTACCTCAGCAGCAGCCACTACCATAATAAAGAACACAAAAATTTGTGCGTCAATACCTGCGGTACTAGTAGCAGCAATTTTTAAACCTGCAGCGTGATGCATTTTTGAAAATGCTACCAGCAATAAGTTCACTGCATTTAACATTAACTCAACACACATAAACACGATAATTGCATTGCGACGTGTTAACACTCCAATGACACCAATGCTAAATAAGGTTAAGCAAAAGAAAATATAATATTGAATTGGCATATCTGCTATTTAATTTTTATGATCGTTTAATTTATTGTTGTGACTACTTTTTACCAATGATTACCGCACCTACCATGGCACTTAAAAATAGTACACTACTTATTTCAAAAGGCACAACATAGTCGCTAAACAATGCTTTACCCAATGGGTGAATTAATCCAATAGTACCTTCCTTCATCATTACTTCTTTCCCCTCTAATTGAACAGTTTGTTTTACCAATGCAATTAACAAGGTCAACAAACTACCTCCAGATAAAACACCTATAAACTTGGTGAATAATTTTTTCTGAGGTTCGTTGTCCGATTTTACATTCATTAACATGATCACAAATAAGAACAATACCATGATGGCTCCTGCGTAAACAATAATATTTACAATGGCAAGGAACTGCGCATTCAATAAAATATAATGTCCTGAGATGGCAAAAAATACCAAGATCAACCACAATACGCTATGTATTGGATTCTTGCTTATCAATACCATTGCCGCACTAATTACTGCAAATGCAGATAAAGCGTAAAATAAAATTTCTAATGTACTCATATTAATTATGCTTCTACTCCTTTAGCTTCAGCAAAAGCACTTGCTTCTGTCAAAGGATTTGGAATTAATAAATCAGATTTTCCGTAAATAAATCCTTTACGGGTATAATTTGCTGGTGCAAAAGTTTCACTTAAATAAATAGCATCCTTAGGACAAGCATCCTCACACAAACCACAGAAAATACAACGCAGCATGTTAATCTCATATTTAGCAGCGTATTTTTCTTCGCGATACAATTGCTCTTCTCCCTCTACTCTTTCTGCAGCTTCCATCGTAATCGCTTCTGCTGGACAAGCCACCGCACACAATCCACATGCAGTACAACGCTCACGACCTTCTTCATCTCTGTTTAAAACATGTAAGCCTCTAAAAACAGGACTAAATTCACGCTTTTGCTCAGGATATCTAATAGTTGGTTGCTTCTTAAACATGTGACTAAATGTAATCAACATGCCCTTGATAATATTAATCAAATACAAACGCTCCAAAAGCGTCATTGGCTTTCGGTTAACTGCTTGTGCTTTGTTGGTTAATGCTTGCATGGTCTTAAAAAATATCTTTTAAAAAATTATAATTTAGCTAAAATCACCGCTCCAGTTAATAACATATTAAATAGTGCTAAAGGAATTAAAGTTTTCCAACCCAATCCCATTAACTGGTCATATCTGAATCTTGGAATAGTCCAACGAATCCACATGAATAAGAAAATGAATAATACAATCTTGATTAACAAAGTGCCAACGCCAATTAATGCTGCAATATTGGGAGCTACACTTGCCTCATTAAAGAAAGGCAAATCATAACCACCAAAATACATACAAGCCATGATAGCGCTACTCATGATCATATTGATATATTCTGCAAATAAGTAGAATCCTAATTTCATGGAAGAGTACTCTTGGTGATATCCAAAGTTCAATTCATTCTCAGCTTCCGGCAAATCAAATGGAGTTCTATTACACTCTGCCATTGCAGTGATAAAAAATATTAAAAAACCAAGTGGTTGATACACTACATTCCACCAATGCCCTTGTACCTGTTGCTCCACAATTGTTTTTAAACTTAATGTGCCAGTGGTCATTAGTAATGCAATCAATGCCAATCCCATTGCTAATTCGTAGCTGATGGCTTGTGAAGCAGCACGCAATGCGGACATTAAAGAAAACTTATTATTAGAAGCCCAACCACCAATCATAATTCCATAAACACCCATACTCACTACAGCAAACACATATAAGATTCCAATGTTTACATCCGCAATTTGCAATTCAACATGACGACCAAAAACATCCACTGCACTTCCCCAAGGAATCACTGCACAAGACATTAAACTAGCAGTCATTGCTAATCCTGGTCCTAAAATAAATAACCATTTATTGGCAGCGTTTGGAATGATCTCTTCTTTCATGATCAATTTTAAACCATCCGCCAAAGGTTGTAATAAACCAAAAGGGCCAGCACGGCTAGGTCCTGGACGATCTTGTAAAATAGCGGCTACTTTACGTTCTCCAAATGTGGTATATAAGGCAATACCTAAACTAGCGAAAACAATAATGGCAATCATTATTAATTTCTCTATGATAAAACCCCAATCAAGTGCAAGAATTGTCATGCTATAATTATTTGTATATATGAGTTATAATGAGTTGGTGAATTAGGCGCTTTCAGTTTTATTTTCAAAAGTGTCACCATGAGAGGGGCCTTGAATTTTACCTAAATGAATAGTAGGCTTATTCACTTCACTCTCATCATGAATATCCATTAATAAATGTGGAGCACGTCCACCATTCACTGCTAAAAATGTTTCCGTTGGCTTAGTAGTTCCAATTTTACCAGCATAATGTCCTTGAGAAATTACAGAAGCACGACTAATTTCACGTGGTCCTTCAATCACCCAATCGCTTGCCTCTTTTTTGTCAAAACGACAAGTATTACAAATCCAACCTGGTTTGCCATCTGGAGTATCTTCAATTTCTCCCCACTCATCTTTACGCGCAGTTACTCTAAATACTTCATCTCCTCTATTCCACAAAGTAACTCTACCGCTACAAGTTGGGCAATCGCGATGTGCATCCATTGGTTTCAAGAACCATACACGATTTTTAAAACGGAATGTTTTATCAGTTAATGCACCTACAGGACAAACGTCAATCACGTTGCCAATAAATTCATTGTCTAAACTCTTTTCAATATGTGTAGCAATTTCAGCATGATCTCCTCTATCTAAAATACCATGAACACGTTTATTTGTTAATTGATCAGCAGTGAAAACACAACGGTAACATAATATACAACGCGTCATGTGCAATTGAATATTTTTACCTAGATCATGTTTTTTGAAAGTTCTTTTTTGGAATTCAAATCTTGTCTTTGATTTTCCATGATCAAAACTTAAATCTTGTAAATGACACTCACCCGCTTGGTCACATATTGGACAATCCAAAGGATGATTCAATAATAAAAATTCTACCACACCAGCACGTGCATCAATTACTTTATCACTCGTAATATTTTTTACTTCCATACCATCCATCACGGTTGTTCTACAAGACGCAACCAACTTTGGCATGGGACGAGGATCTTTTTCGGAACCTTTTGAAACCTCTACTAAACAAGTACGACACTTACCACCACTTCCTTTCAACTTGCTGTAATAACACATTGCAGGAGGGGCAACTTCGCCACCAATTTGACGCGCAGCTTGTAAAATAGTAGTGCCCGCAGGAACCTCTATTGTAATGCCGTCAACTGTTACTTTAAATAATGTTTGTTCGCTCATAGTTTATCTTTCAATGTTATGCAGGTACATGAATTGGGTCTGCATAGTGTTGTAAACCAAAATTGCTTGTTTGTGCTAATTCAGGATTTTTTACATGCCATTCAAACTCATCACGGAAATGACGAATTGCAGCAGCAACCGGCCAAGAAGCCGCATCACCCAATGGACAAATAGTATTACCCTCAATTTTTCTTTGAATATCCCATAATAAATCAATGTCACTCATCTCACCTTTTCCTGTTTCAATTTTTTGTAAAATCTTTTCCATCCAACCCGTTCCTTCTCTACATGGTGAACATTGACCACAACTTTCGTGACGATAGAATCTTGCCAATGTGTAGGTATTTTTTACAATACATTGATCCTCGTCTAAAACAATAAATCCACCCGAACCCAACATGGATCCTGTCGCGAAACCACCATCACTTAAACTTTCATAGTTCATGTAACGAGGTTCCCCTTTTGCAGTGGTTAATAATAAATTGGCGGGTAAAATAGGTACAGATGATCCTCCAGGAATACAAGCTTTTAATTTCTTGCCGTCTTTTATACCGCCACAATATTCATCGCTATAAATAAATTCTTCAACTGTAATGGTCATATCAATTTCATACACACCTGGCTTATTAATATTACCACATGCTGAAATTAATTTAGTACCTGTTGATTTTCCAACGCCAATTTTTGCATATTCTTCTCCACCCATATTGATGATTGGAACAACCGCTGCTAATGTTTCTACGTTGTTTACCACTGTTGGACGCATCCACAAACCTTGAATCGCAGGGAATGGAGGTTTAATTCTTGGATTGCCTCTTTTACCTTCCAATGATTCAATCAACGCCGTTTCTTCACCACATATATAAGCACCGCCTCCACGTTGTACATGTATATTACAATCAAACCCTGTACCTAAAATATTTTTACCTAACCAGCCCGCAGCTTTTGCTTCTTCAATTGCTTCTTCTAAAATATCTGGAATCCATGCATACTCACCTCTGATATAAATGTAAGTGTCATTAGATCCTAAAGCAAAGCTTGAAATAATTAAGCCCTCAATTAATAAGTGCGGTAAAAATTCCATCAAGTATCTATCCTTAAAAGTACCTGGTTCTGATTCATCGGCATTACAAACCAAGTGACGTGGAACGCCTTCTGGTTTTGCAATAAAACTCCATTTCATTCCTGTTGGGAAACCTGCACCACCACGACCTCTTAATCCACTTTTCTTAACCTCTTCTACAATCGCATCTGTGGTCATTTCTTTCAAAGCTTTTTCTACTGCACGGTAACCTCCCTCACGACGATATACTTCATAAGTTCGAATGCCCGGTACATTTGCTTTGTCTAATAATAATTTTACGCCCATTTTAATATATTTAATTCAGGTCTTTATTAATTGTTTGAAGCTTGTGCTCTATACTCAGCAATAATGCTGTCTACTTTTTCTTTTGTCAAATGCTCTTTGTAAATCTTCCCCACTTGCATCATTGGGGCATATCCACAGGCACCTAAACACTCTACTAATTTTAAAGTGAACAAACCATCTTTTGTTGTTTCGCCTGGCTTGATATCTAAAGTCTTTTTGATGTAGTCAATGATGTTATCTGAACCACTAATCATACAAGGCCCCGTTTGACAAACTTCAAATACAAATTTGCCCACTGGCTTTAAATTATACATGCTATAAAAAGTAGCTACTTCATACACTTCAATAGGTTCAATTTGCAAAAGGCTAGCAACATAATCCAAGGCTTCTGTTGACAACCAGCCGCCAAAACTATCTTGCGCTAAATGCAAAGCAGGTAGCAATGCACTTTTTTGTTTTCCTTCCGGATAACGTGCCACCAAGCGTTTAAACTCGGTCATTTGTGTATCATTAAAAATAGTAGCCATATACTAAACTTTCTTTTTTCAATTTTAATTTTTCGTCCCAATCATTATGCGTAGCCAATGCCACACAGCTCAATTGTTATGCGTCTAACTCTCCCGCAATCAAATTCAAACTACTCATTGTCACCACCGCATCACTTAACATGCCACCTGTAATTAATTCAGGATAAGCTTGATAATAAATGAAACAAGGACGACGGAAATGCAAACGGAATGGAGTACGACCACCATCACTAATTAAATAAAATCCTAACTCTCCATTGGCACCTTCTACTGGATTGTAAATTTGACCTTTTGGTAAATCTACCTCACCCATAATTATTTTAAAGTGCCAGATTAATGCTTCCATATTATTGTACACATCTTCTTTCTTAGGTAAATAATATTCAGGAACATCTGCATGGAAAATTTCAGCATCAGTGCCTTTAAATTCCTGCACTTTTTGGTAGGCTTGTTTGATGATGGAAATACTTTGCCACATCTCTGCATTACGCACTAAAAAACGATCGTAGTTATCGCCGGTAGATCCCACTGGAACAGTGAAATCAAAATCTTGGTAACTGCTGTAAGGATTTGCAACACGCACATCATAGTCAACTCCAGTTGCACGCAAATTAGGACCCGTAAATCCATAGTTCATTGCACGCGCAGCGCTTATACCACCAGTACCTTGTGTACGCTCCATAAAAATACGGTTACGCGTAAACAAGCTTTCAAACTCTTTTAAAACTTTTGGATATTCATTTAAAAATTTCTCGAGTTTCTCAAATGCTGTATTTGTGAAATTCCTTTCAAAACCGCCAATACGCCCAATATTAGTAGTAAGACGGGAGCCGCATACTTCTTCATATATTTCATAAATTAATTCTCTGTATTGCATTACATATAAAAAGCCCGTGTAAGCACCTGTATCCACCCCTACAATTGAATTACAAATTAAGTGATCCGAGATTCGCGCCAACTCCATAATGATGATTCTTAAATAGTCAACACGCTTGGGTGTTTCTACTTTCAAGAATTTTTCACAAGTTAAATGCCAACCCATATTATTAATAGGGCTACTACAATAGTTT
Organism: uncultured Bacteroidota bacterium; assembly: GCA_903938445.1. GTDB lineage: Bacteria > Bacteroidota > Bacteroidia > Chitinophagales > Chitinophagaceae > Sediminibacterium. The sequence goes on from CAJADG010000039.1 coordinate 22,083, forward strand.
AAACGATCTGTGATAGGCGTAATTTGATATAAATTTCTACGCTCAGACAATTTTTCAAATGCACGATGAATAAATCCAACTGATTGCTCGGTTGAAACAACACGCTCTCCATCAATTTCCATAATATTCTGAAATACACCATGCGTTGCAGGGTGCGTGGGACCAAAGTTTAAAGTCGTGGTCTTTTTTTCAATGGACCCTTCAGGTAAAGTGATATTGTGTTGTGCTTCCATATTATATACGTTGCTCGTTTCTAAATTTAATTATTGAAATGTTTTTAAAATTATCCTCTTCCAAACATTTCATCGTCTTTATCAATTCTTGTTTGATCTTCCAATGGGAATTCTTTTCTCATTGGGAAGTAGTCCATTTCTTCTACATTTAAAATGCGTTTTAAATTTGGATGCCCAATAAAATTGATACCAAAGAAATCATAAGTCTCACGCTCCATCCAATTCGCTGATTCAAATATTTTAGTAGCAGTAAAAACATCTGGCTTACTGATAGGCACTGCTATCGAATAACGCAAACGAATATTCTCAACAAAATTATGCAAGTGATATACCACCACTAATTCTCCCTCTACATTGTCGGGATAGTTCACTCCACACAAATCTGATAAAAAAGTAAATCCTAATTCGTCAAACAAATATTGCATCACTTTTAAATTAAGTGCTGCAGGCGATTCAAATGAAAGCATCCCTGTTTCTGTAGAAAAAGCAGTTACCTGTCCTTCAAATTTCGCTTCCAATTGCGCTTGTATTGTTTCGTTTGTTAAAGCCATTTTATTTAAAATAAATAATTTAAAAAATAACTATTGGATGCCGTAACTGTTTAATAACTCCTTGTATTGATCACCATTACGACGACGAATACTTTCTTGACCAACTAGTTCTTGAATTTTCATAAAACCATCAATAATTGCTTCTGGTCTTGGAGGACATCCTGGCACATAAACATCAACAGGAATTACCTGATCAATACCTTGCAACACACTGTAAGTATCAAAAATACCACCACTGCAAGCACAAGCACCAACTGATATAACCCAACGTGGCTCTGCCATTTGCAAGTATACTTGTCTTAATACTGGTGCCATTTTTTTAGAGATGGTTCCCATGACCATTAACAAATCACATTGACGTGGGGAGAAACCTACGCGCTCTGAACCAAAACGTGATAAGTCATAATGCGAAGCCATTGTTGCCATAAATTCAATTCCACAACATGATGTTGCAAAAGGCAAAGGCCATAAAGAATTTTTTCTTGCCAATCCAACAACCGAACTTAATTGAGTAGCAAAAAATCCTTCGCCACCAATTCCATCTGGTGCTGGTGCCATTGAAATTGCATCTGCAATTTCAGCTTCTTTTGGATGTATGTTAAATCTTACTGGACGCATAAAAAATGCTTTGAATTTTAATTAATTAATCTTCCCACTTAAGAGCCCCTTTCTTGATAATGTATATGAATCCTACTAGGAAAAATAATACAAACAGAATCACTTCACCTAATCCACTCCATCCCAAACTTTTAAAATTTACGGCATAGGGATAAAAAAAGATGACTTCTACATCAAACAACACAAATAAGATGGCGATTAAAAAATACTTGATAGCCATTGGCGATCTTGCATCACCATGTGTTGTAATACCACTGGTAAAAGTGGCTAATTTATCGTCCGTTTTACGCTTAGGACCTAATAAGCTAGATACTAAAATCATGAACGCTACAAAGCCACCAGCAAATACCAATTGCAGTACAATTGGGAGATAATTAGCAGCATTATTTGTTTCGTTTGCAGATAGTAATAATTGCATCAAATTCATACAATTGGTTTAGGTGGCGCAAAAATACGCAAAGGATAGCACCTAGCACGAAAAACTCCCCATAAATGGGGAGTTTTTTTCATTTTTTTTATCCTTTTTTGAAGAACCTTAAAAAAGGTTCAACATTATTAATTTTTAGGAGGGGTAGCGCCCGAAGCTGGCTTTTTGTCCTTGATAGCTTTTTGTAAGTCAGCATTCTTTTGGAATTGCTCTCTATACTTAAGCATGTCAGCGTCACCTGGAGCTAGTTTTAAGATTTCGTCACACATTTCAACAGCCTTGTCAAATGCCTTTGTTTGATTGTAGTACATCAACATTTGGCTAAAATTATCAACTAACTTTTGCTTGTTATTTGCTGGATCTTTTTGTAAATATTGGCTATTTAAGTTCAATGCATCAATATATAAGCCCAAAGTGTTAGCAGTATCTAACAATGCAGCTGCTTTAATATTGAATACATACCCTCTTGGTTTTTCAGGAAAAGCAGCAATATAACCTTTAGCAGCAGAATCAGCAGCAGGACCATTCTTAGCATTCAATGCATAGCTTCCAGCCTTAAAGTAGTAGAATTCATCTTTTATGCCATTTAAAGCAGCATATCTTGAGAACCAGCTATAAGCTTCGTTATATAAATTAGCTTTTTCAAACATTTCATATCCTAACTTGTAAAATTTAAGTGCATTTCGCTTGTTGTTAGGGTCAGAAGCAACTGCTTTTTCTAAAATTGAAGCTACAATTGCTTGATTACCAGGGAATTTAGACAATACTTTCACTGCTAAATCATAGTCCTCAGGTAATATATTTTCAACTGGAGTAGTATTTATAAATGGCTCAATGTAAGACTTTGCAGCCACTGAATCGCCCTTACGTGTGTAGTTATAAGCCAATAAAATCGCAATACGAGGATAAGTATTGATACCAATGCTCTTTTCTAAAGCTTGTGCCTTTGCTAATGAAGCATCATATTGACCCACTTGGAATAAATAATCGGCGTATAAATAATCAAAAGCTGGATCCTTGTCAGCGTATTGTAAGAATAGATCTAAATTCTTTCTTGCCTTTGCTGTGTCAATTCTTGCATAGTAGGTATATAAAGAAACGTATACTGGAGCAATTGATGGATCAACCGCCACAGCTTTACTATAATTATCTTCTAAAATTTCTTTATTATTTTGACTTTGGTAAATTTTACCGATTCTATAATAAGCATAAGCATTTTTCGCATCATGATCAATTGCTTTGGTGAATGCACTTACTGCTTCTCCACCATTTTCACCACCTAATTTTAAGTAGTTAATACCTAAGTTTAAATATAAATCAGGCTTGATAGTTGCTTCGTCGTAACTTGAAATCAATTCTTTTAATTTATCTACAGCATAATGATGATCGCCAATATTAATTGGTAATTCAGCAAATACACGACCTATCGCATTAATAATATCAGCGTTATTTTTCCCTTTGTTTCTTCCTTTCTCCACCTTTGAAGTTGTAATGGCTAACTCTAAATTATTTTTAATTAAAGCAGCATCTGCTCCTTCTAAATATTGAATATGTGCCATTCCTACTAATAACCAAGCATCATTCCCTTTTGTTTGAAGTGCTTGTTGATAAAGGGCTTTAGCCTTTTGAATATATTCTGGTGTAGGAATACCATTGTAGTTTTGTGCCAACAATGCTTGTCCGTACCAAAAAATAACTTCAGCATCTGCAGGATTCTTATCCAATGCCGCTTTAAAGAAATCAAGTGCTGATTTATTTTTTTCATAATTCAACATCTTCACACCTTCTGCTAATGGGGACGGAGCAACCTGTGCTTGTAATCCAGTCGCAATAAAGGCAACTCCCATAATCAATAAAGCCAATTTTTTCATCACTTCTGTTTTTTACTTTTTATAAATACTACAATATAAACCCAATGTTTTAAACGAATATGTCAAATAGACACATTGTTAATGTCTCCTAAAAAAGAACCAATTTTAAGAAGGCTAAAAATATTAATTTTTTCGGAAGAATTCTATTTTAATTTTTTCAAAAAGCACTAAAATTTGTTAGTATTTGTTAAGTTTTAGTTAACCATACTATTTCTTTTTTGAAAGCTCATCTTCGCAGGCACCATAAAAGCCCTTCTAAATATTAATTGGCCACGTTCTAAGCTCATAAAATTAAGTAGTCCAGATCCTAATCCAGGAGCGTTTTCCTTAAGTACATAATATAAGGGCAATGACATGGAATATTCCCCTCTACCAATGGTTGCTTGTGAGGGTTGCGCAAACAATCCTTTTTCAGCACATAAAGTACATTCCAACATGGCTGTTTTTACATATTTCCTGGCTTTTTCCTGTTTAACATCATATTTATCTCCAATCCAGTTCATTGCCACAAATCCAATTGCATTGGGATTATTTTTAATATAATCAATCACCGCCTCGCTACCATCCGCCGACATTACATTTTTGCCAAAAGGCTTATCCTTGGCTAAACTATCCTTTAAAAAACGAACTACCCCAGTTAAGTGATTTCCATCCATAACTACTTGTTGGGTGTTTTCACCAGTAAGTCTTTTTTTAAGATCGGAAAGGGTAAATAAAGAATCTTTTGCATTTTGATGTACCAAAATGGCGACTGCATCATATGCCAAAATACCAAAAGTGGGTGTAAAACCTAATTGATTTTTATAAGCCGCTTCCTCCTGCTTATTAAGCCCTCTAGTAATAAAAATCATTCTTGTACTATCCTGCTTAAAGTCCTTTAAACATTCAATTTCAGACTTATACTCAACAATAAAATTTGAATTGGGATAACTTGATTTAAATACCGCAATTTGTTGGTCCAAAATGGGCTTAAAAGTCTCTTCGGCAGAGATATGAATGGTTCCAGCGCTGATTGTGTCTTGCGATGTTTGAGGGTTATTATTCGAACAAGCCATTACACTAATGGCAAGAAAAAATGCTCCAATATGTTTTAACATAAAATATTTTTAATAGTCCTTTTGAAAGCCTCTATATAGCCTGAAACCTCCATATAATAAGCACATACAACCAAAAATGATACGCCACTCGTTATCTAAATTAATGATTTGATCTAAGTGAAAATATTTAGCACCAAACATTAAAATACCACATCCTAAAATCAAAGACGCCATGGTGAAATCATAAATACTTCTAAAAATTCGATAGGTTTTTTCGGATCTTTCTCTTCCTTGATTCATTTCAGACATACACAAGTAATTTGTTGGCAAATTAAACAATTATATAGGATGAATTTAAAAATTTATCTTTGCTAACAAATCGGACAGTATGAGCAAACCTTCTTTACCACAGGGCACCAGAGATTTTAACGCTGCAACAGTACAAAAGCGTCAATATATATTCCAAACAATACGTTCGGTTTTTGAAACTTATGGGTTTCAACCATTGGAAACACCTTCTATGGAGAACTTAGATACTTTGATGGGTAAATATGGAGAGGAAGGAGATAAATTAATTTTCAAAATTTTGAATAATGGCTTGGATAACCCTCAAAAAAGGTTACAAATTGACGAGGGATGGGAAAAAGTACTTAGTGGAAAAAACAATAATACTATTACTGAACGCGCCCTTCGTTACGATTTAACAATCCCATTTGCCAGATACGTTGCTATGAATCATGGACAACTTACTTTTCCTTTTAAACGCTATCAAATTCAACCAGTTTGGAGAGCTGATAGACCTCAAAAAGGTAGATACCGTGAATTTTATCAATGTGACGCAGATGTTGTAGGAAGTGAGAGTTTATTAAATGAAGTGGATTTATTAGCGATCTATGTAACTGCATTTGAAAAGTTAAATTTACCTGTTGAAATTAAAATGAACAACAGAAAAATTTTATTAGGATTGGCACAAATTTGCGGAGGTGAAAACAAATTAATTGACTTAACGATAGCAATAGACAAACTAGATAAAATTGGTTGGGAAAAAGTAAAAGAAGAATTAACCAATAAGGGTTTTGATGCTGCACAACAATCTGTTGTAGAAAGTTATTTAAATATTGACGGAAACAATGAAGAAAAAATAAAACAATTGGCTTTATTGTTAGGTGACAATGAAAATGGTAAAAAAGGAATCGAAGAATTACAATATGTTTTGAGCTATCACCAAAGCACTGGAATGAACAAACATCTAGTAGCTGATTTTACTTTAGCAAGAGGCTTAAATTATTATACAGGATTGATTTTTGAAGTGAAGGCAATTGATACTCAAATGGGTAGTATTGGAGGTGGTGGACGCTACAATGACTTAACTAGTTTATTTGGCGTACCTAATATACCTGGCGTTGGCATTAGCTTTGGAGTGGATCGCATTTATGATGTTTTGGAAGAAAAGAATTTATTTCCTGCAACTATTGACCAAGGTACACAGGTATTATTTTTCAATTTAGGTGAGGCAGAAGCAAAGGTAGCTTACACACAAATGATGTTATTAAGAGACAAAAAAATTGCTTGCGAAATGTACCCTGAAAAGAGCAAATTTGACAAGCAATTTAAATATGCTGAGAAAAAAGGAATTCCAAATATTGTAATTATTGGAACAGATGAAGTAAGCAATCAAACTTGTAGTATTAAAAATTTAGCTACTGGCCAACAAACAAATGTTGCGTTTAAAGACTTACCTAATTTTTCTTTTTAAACAGTTTAGTTTTTTTAAATGAATCGGTAATTAGTTTTCTAATTTACCAGTTAACACTTCCATTTGAAACTCTTCTTCCTTAGTTCCAGCAATGGAAGAAGCAGCTTCTTTTTTACCTACTAGTTCCATTCCTTGAACTGCAATTGAAAGAGCCTCTACACTTTTATCTGCAGCTCTTTTAAAAACAACCAAAGCATCATATTGAGCTAGATAAAAAGTATCAACCCCTTTCTTTTCTAATGGAGTTGACCCCATTGCCGAATTAATTACTAATGCGGTATCCTCTGCAGTTAAGGTAACTTCAGCTACTGGACTACCTGCTGCGAAAACATACTTTCCTACATAATCTTTAATAGAAGTTGTTTGTGCATTTACAACGGTCATGAATCCTAAGATGACTAGGATGGATAAAACTAATTTTTTCATATTGGCATTTTTTGAGAAAATGAATTTAAAGCGTTTTTCTGAGCCCACAAAAAGAATAAATTGTTATCAAAGGGGATAAAGTATCTTTGCATTATGGAGAAGACAAGACCTAATATTCGACAAGTAGAAGTCGCTGAAATTGAACGTTTTATAGCTCAGGTGGGCGAAAAGCCATTTAGAGTAAAACAAATTGTAGAGTGGTTATGGCAAAAACACGCCCATAGCTTTGACGAAATGACCAATTTAAGCAAGGATTTAAGAAAGCAATTGGTAGAGACATTTAGTTTTCCAGCATTGCAAATTGATGCCACTCAACAAAGTGAGGATGGTACCCTAAAAACAAGGTTCCGCACTTTTGACGATCATATGATTGAAGGAGTACTTATTCCTACTAGCGAAAGAAAAACAGCCTGCGTTTCATCACAAATTGGCTGTAGTTTAAGTTGTAAATTTTGCGCAACAGGTACCATGGATCGAAAAAGGAATTTAAACTTTGACGAGATCTATGATCAAGTGGTATATATTAATCAACAAAGTGAAGCAGCTCACGAAAAACATTTAAGCAATATTGTATTCATGGGAATGGGTGAGCCATTGATGAATTACCATAATGTGTTAAAAGCTATCGAAAAAATTACTTCCCCTGACGGTTTAGGAATGAGTCCTCGCCGTATTACAGTTTCCACTGCAGGCTTGGTAAAACAAATTAGACAATTGGGTGATGATGGCGTTCGATTTAAATTAGCAGTTTCACTACATGCACCCAATGATAAAAAGCGAAATGAAGTAATGCCAATCAATGAAAGTAATAATATCAAATCATTGATAGAAGCCTTAAATTATTTCTATAAAAAAACTGGAACTGAAATTTCATTTGAATATATCTTATTTAAAGATTTTAATGATTCAGAAAAAGATGCAGAAGAATTGACAAAAATTTACCGTCAGGTTCCTGCTGATTTAATCAATGTAATTGAATACAATGCAGTAGATCATTTTGGATTTGATAAGCCAGATGAAGATGGTTTTGAAAGATTTGTAGAAATTTTACAAAAGAACAGAGTGAATGTAAGAGTAAGAAGAAGCAGAGGAAAAGACATTGATGCAGCTTGTGGACAGTTAGCCAATAAAGGATAATCCAAGAAAAAGAAGAAGAAGAAGAAGAAAAAATAATTAAATAGGCGCATGAAGAATAAGAGATCAGACAACTTTGACAAATTTGCCAACAAGAAGAAAGGCAGCGCAGTCAAAGAAGAATATAGACAGGAGAAGAAAAAAGCCAAAGCAGAATCAAGAGCTGCTGGCGAAGCTGCACGTCAAAGAAAAAAAGATATTGCTAGAGGTATTGCTGTTGAACCAGTGGGTAACAACAAAAAAGGCGGCTATGCTAAAAAAGATTTCGTTACAGGACCACCAAAATATTCTATTCCATTAAGAGCAAAGTCCGCACCTAAAAAAGTGGTGGACGATACCCCCGCAAAATATGGTGAAATAAAAAGAGGCGCAGGCGTTGGATCTCCTCGTTTAGCGGCTTCTAAAAGAACACCCGCATCTATGGATAAAGCAGATGCTAAAAGAACTGCCGGCATTGGAAAAGTAAATGCGAGTGATGATATACCACATGAGCAAATGCCTTTGAACAAATACATTGCACATGCTGGCACTTGTGGTAGACGTGAAGCTGCAGAACTTGTAAAGAATGGACATATCACAGTGAACGGTGATACTGTTTTAGAACCAGGTTATAAAGTACAACATAAGGACGTTGTAAGATTAAAAGGCAAAGTATTGCAACTGCAAGTAACCCCTGTATACATCTTATTAAATAAACCAAAGGATTATATCTGTACGGCGAATGATCCAGAAGGAAGAAAAACAGTATTAGATATTATTAAGAACGCAACTACACAAAGAATGTTCCCAGTGGGACGTTTGGATAGAAACACTACAGGTGTTTTAATCTTAACAAATGATGGTGACCTTGCACAAAAGTTAACGCATCCTTCCTACGAGATTAAAAAAATATATGAAGTAACCTTGGACAAGCCTGTTACAAAAGCCGACATGGAAGCCATTGCAGCCGGAGTTACTTTAGAAGATGGATTTATTGCCGCTGATGCAGTAAGTTATGTAGGGAAGGAACGTGACGTCATTGGCATTGAAATTCATAGTGGAAGAAACAGAATTGTAAGAAGAATATTTGAACACTTAGGATATGATGTAAGACATTTGGACAGAGTTATGTTTGCGAACCTTACAAAGAAAAATGTGGACAGAGGCAAGTGGAGATTCTTAAGTGAAAAAGAAGTACGTTTACTTAAATTCTTGAATAAATCATTTACACGTAAGGCCTCTAAATAATTTAGTGGCGGCCCCTTAATTCATAAATAGGATGTTAGATATCATATTTGAAGACGATGACATGGTAGTCATTAATAAACCCGCAGGTTTATTTAGTATCCCTGACCGATTTGGCAAAGAGGCTTCAGTAAAAACTTTATTGCAAGAAAAATACGGTACCATTTTCACCGTACACCGTTTAGACCAACAAACTAGTGGCTTAATTATTTTTGCAAAAAATGCCGAAGCACATAAAGTATTAAGTGAATTATTTGAAGGCAGAACCATTGTAAAAAAATATTTTGGCTTAGTAAATGGCCGGCCGCCTCAATCAGGTGATGTGGAAGAAAATATGATGGAGCACCCAATAAGAAAGGGCTTCATGATGATTCATGCAAAAGGTAAAGAATCCAAAACAACTTACGAAGTAGTAAAATATTTTAAGCAATATGCTTGGGTAAGTTTTCAAATACATACAGGTCGTACCCATCAAATTAGAGTACACGCAAAACATATTGGACATCCCATTGTTTCCGATGATTTATATGGTGATGGAGAGAAATTGAAATTATCGAATATTAAAAAGAAGAATTTCAAACTTGCCAAGGTCGAAGAGGAAGAGCGTCCGTTAATGGGCAGACAAGCTTTACATGCTGCTAGTGTTCAATTTGAGTATAAAGGAAAGGAGCTCCTTTTGGAAGCCCCTTTGCCTAAAGATTTATCAGCTACATTAAAGCAGCTAGAAAAATGGAATGCAATTGCACAATAAGTGTAAACTATTCAGAAATCACTACTTAGATTTATAAATTACTCCATCCTTCATTACAAAATTCACTTTACCCATTGCTTCAATATTTTTAATTGGGTCACCATCTACTGCAATAATATCTGCTAATTTATTTTTTTCAATACTACCCAAAATCGCTTGCGTTCCCATTAGGTCAGCAGCATTCCAAGTAGCTGCTTGAATCGCTTCAATGGCAGGCATTCCAGCCTCTGTCATATATAAAAATTCTTTCCAATTTTTCCCATGCGCATAAACCCCTGCATCTGTACCAAATGCAATTTTTACACCTGCTTTATATGCTTTTGAAAAAGTATTTTGAATTTTTGGTCCAATCTCAGCTGCTTTTTTTGCAACCATTGGAGGATAGTATCCAGGAATTTTTGCAGAGTCAGCAGCCGATTTACCGGCAATAATGGTAGGAACTAAATAAGTACCGTATTCTTTCATTAAAGGGAAAACAGTTTCATCCATTAATGTACCATGTTCAATAGAGCTTACTCCACCTATGATTGCTCTTTTCATTGCCTCTACACCATGACAATGTGCAGCCACTTTAAATCCATAATCTTTTGCAGCAGCAACAATTGCTTTTACTTCTTCCAAAGTAAATTGAGGGTTTTCTCCACTAGCCGCCATGCTTAATACACCACCGCTAGCCGTAATTTTTATGACATCACTACCATCCTTATATCTTTGTCTTACTGCCTTGTATGCATCTTCGGGTCCATTGATCACCCCTTCTCTTGGTCCAGGATCTCCCATTAAATCTTTTCTATAATTATTAGTTGGATCTGCGTGTCCTCCAGTTGTTGCAATTGATTTTCCAGCTGTATAAATTCTTGGTCCGATTATTTGACCTTTTTGAACAGCTTTACGCATGGCAATATTTACACCAGAACCACCTAAGTCTCTCACCGAAGTAAATCCTGATAACAAACTTATTTGCGCAAATTTTAAAGAACCAAATGCAATATCTGCTTCGTTTTGAGTAAAGCCTTCTAAATATCTAGTAGGACTTGTTTCATTTTCCAAATGCACGTGCATGTCCATTAATCCTGGCATCACGGTACTAGATTTTAAATCAATCGTTTTATCACTTGCACCTGCTTTTGCATAACCATCTAAAATTTCTACAATTTTATTGCCTTCAATGACAACTGTTTTTTCTTTTAAAACTTGTAATTGTTTTACATCAATTAATTGACCACAATGCAGGTATGTTTTTTGTGCAAAAACACTAACAATACTTAATCCCAGTATTAGGGTAAATAATAAACGACGCATATTTAATTGTTTAATGAAGTGTAATATGAAATTAAATATACAAAAAAACCACTCCTTTTTACGGAAGTGGTTCAATTTGTTAGGCCCAGACTCGAATCTTCAGTGACACACTGTATTTAGAATCGTCCAAGGCCCATATTTTTGCAATTACACACTAAGATGAAATGTATTGAATTAAACTGCTTTATTTATTCGGCTGTGGTGTGTAACGTAAATAAGGTTTAACAATATTTACTCCTTTTGGAAATTTAACCAACGCGTCTTCTGTTTTTACAGCCGGAACTACGATTACGTCTTCCCCTTCCACCCAATTTGCAGGAGTAGCAACACTATAATTAGCAGTTAATTGCAATGAATCTATTACACGTAATACTTCTACAAAATTTCTTCCTGTTGAAGCAGGATACGTAATAATTAATTTCACTTTTTTATCTGGACCAATGATAAATAAGGAACGAACAGTAAAAGTTTCAGAAGCATTTGGATGAATCATGTCATACGCATTGGCAACTGCACGATCTTCGTCAGCAATGATTGGAAAACCAACTGATACCTGTTGTGTCTCATTGATATCCTTAATCCAATTGTTGTGACTTTCCACTCCATCAACACTTAATGCCAATACTTTTACATTACGTTTTGCAAATTCATCTTGCAAAGCTGCAGTACGACCTAATTCGGTAGTACAAACTGGTGTAAAATCGGCAGGGTGTGAAAATAAAACACCCCAGCTATCGCCTAAATATTCGTGAAAACTAATTTCTCCAATGCTTGATTTTGCTTTAAAATCTGGTGCGATATCACCTAAACGTAAACTCATAATATTTCGATTTAAATTCATTAAAAAAGAAACCATTTTTTCTTTGCGAATACAAAGATATTAAAATCCTACTAATTTAGTAGACTTTTAAATAACTATTTTTAAACTTTTTTATGAACGCTTGTTAAGTTGATTATTCTGGAGACTCGGTGTATAAATCTAATAGCCCATCAGGTAGTTCTACTTGCACCGTTTTCTTGGTATGGTTCACTCCTTTTAAACTTTCCTCATGTAAAGGGATATAGGCTTCTTGACCCTGGTATAAAATAGTCACCATTAATTGGTGCGGCTGTTCAATTACCTCTTGTATGACTCCAATATTTTTTCCGGCTTCTTGTACCATATAACCCAATAAAGCCAAGGGGGAATTTTTCTCCACTAATTTTTGAAAATCGGCTTGAGGCAACCAAACTTTTTTAGAAGTTAAAAAGTTTGCAGCTTCTCTTGTTTTGATTCCCTCAATTTGTAAATGGGTAATCGTATCGGTCTTTGCAGTTGCTGACTCAATAAAATAAGGAATAAAACTTCCTGTTTTTTGTTCTACAAACAAAGCTTCAATTCCTTTAAAGTGAATGGGTTTACCTAAAGCATGTTCTAAAATTAAACTTCCTGCAACCCCATGTGGCGCTACTAGCTTGCCAATATGTATGTATTCACTCATGCGCAAATTTAAATCAATTAATAGGAATTCAAGTGCATAAAAAACCCCGACTTCCAAATGGAGCCAGGGTTTTTTTAGCTATTTTAAATAGTATTAAACTATTCAGCAGCAGGAGTTTCCTCAGCAGCAGCTTCTGCAGCTGGCGCTTCTGGAGCAGCTTCTTCAGCTACCACTTCAGCAACTGGCTCAGCAACTTTCTTTACAACTGGTACGTACACTTTTTTAGCAGCTTGTGCTTTTTTGTGCGCATCATTTTTAGAAGCTACTTGTGACTCATGCTCAGCATACCAAGTTTGGAACTTAGCCATTGCAGTTGCATCATCAAATAAGCCTAATTTAACACCACGCAATAAGTGTTTCAAATAAAGAACACCTTTGAATGATAAAATTCTGTGAACGGTGTCAGTAGGTTGAGCACCTTTGTTTAACCACTCTAACGCTTTTTGACGATCTAATTCGATTGTCGCAGGAACTGTTAAAGGATTGTAAGTACCAATTTTTTGGATGAATTTACCATCTCTTGGTGCGCGTCCGTCGGCCACTACTATAAAGTAGAAAGGTCTTTTTTTACTACCATGACGCTGTAGTCTGATCTTTACTGCCATTTTAAATAGAAATTTATAGGCGTTAACAAATAAGGTTGAGCTGCAAATATAAGACAACCCTTTGAATTTACCCAACAAAATGGGTCCAAAATGGTAGTCAAAATTAAAAAAAGGTCAAAAAAGTACTGAAAATCAATTAAATACAAGCCATGAAGAAATGATTATCTTTTCATGCCCGGCATTTTACTCATCATTGCTGACCCCATGGGACCATTCATCATTTTCATCATTTGCTTCATTTGATCAAACTGCTTGATAAAGGCATTGATCTCTCCAATATTTTTTCCAGAACCATTCGCAATTCTTTGCTTGCGACTTGGCGTTAATAAATCAGGATTTCGTCTTTCCAAAACGGTCATGGATTGTATGATTGCTTCCACACCTTTAAATGCATCGTCTTTAATATCTACATCTTTTAAGCTCTTTCCCATACCAGGAATCATTCCCATCAAATCTTTCAAATTCCCCATCTTTTTAATTTGCTGAATCTGTGTTAAAAAGTCTTCGAAATCAAATTGATTTTTACGAATTTTCTTTTCTAATTTTTTAGCAGCTTCTTCATCATATTGTGCTTGTGCTTTTTCAACTAAGGAAGTAATATCCCCCATTCCCAAAATTCTTTGGGCCATACGTTCAGGATAAAAAACATCCAAGGTGTCCATTTTTTCACCGCTGCTCATAAACTTAATTGGCTTATTCACAGTGTACTTAATACTTAATGCAGCACCGCCTCTTGTATCACCATCTAACTTAGTTAAAACAACTCCAGTAAAATCCAAGCGTTCATTAAAAGCCTTTGCTGTATTGACTGCATCCTGCCCTGTCATGGAGTCTACAACAAATAAAATTTCTTGAGGATTGATTGCAGACTTAATGTTTGCAACCTCAGTCATCATTACTTCATCTACTGCTAAACGACCTGCAGTATCTATAATAATTACATTTTTATTATTTTGTTTTGCATAAGTAATTGCATTTTGTGCAATGGATACTGCATCTTTATTTTCTCTCTCTACAAAAATATCTACACCAATTTGTTCGGCTAATACTGTTAATTGATCCATTGCAGCTGGACGATAAATATCCGCAGCAACTAGCAATGGCGATTTTTTTTGTGTCTTTAAATAATTAGCTAGTTTTCCTGAAAAAGTAGTTTTACCAGAACCTTGTAACCCTGCTACTAATATGATGGTTGGATTTCCATTTAAACTTAATGGAGTAGCTTCTGCACCCATTAATGCAGTTAATTCATCCTGTACAATTTTAACCATTAACTGGCCTGGACTAATCGCATTAATTACCTTTTCTCCAATTGCTTTTTCTTTAATACTATCTGTAAATTCTTTGGCAATTTTAAAGTTCACATCGGCATCTAACAATGCTTTTCTGATGTCTTTTAAAGTATTGGCAACATTCAAATCATTAATTCGCGACTGACCTCTCAGGTGTTTGAACGCTGACTCCAATTTTTCACTAAGGCTATTAAACATATTTCATCATTAAGGAAGGCAAAGATAAGTCAGGGTTACGATAAAATATTTTCAAATGCATAACTAATTTAAGTATTTGATAATCAATGATTTAAATAGCAATATAAAGATTGCTTTATACTAATTGGCAGTTTGTTAACGAATAAACAATGAAAAATACTTGGAAGCTTGTCTTTAATTATTATTATTGCACCTAACGAACTACAAAAAAAGAGGTTATCGCGTTATTTATGAGTAAGAAGCAATTATTTACATTAGAGTTTCCAGTGAGATGTTCACCAGGTATATTATTTGAATTCCTTTCAACTGCTTCTGGCTTACAGGAGTGGTTTGCTGATAAAGTAGATGAGTGGGAAAATGTATTCAGTTTTTCATGGAATGGAGGAGTGCCTGATAAGGCCGAAATTCTTGACCAAGAGGAAGATAAGTTTATACGCTTTAGATGGTTACACAGCGAAAAAAATGAATATTTTGAATTCAGCGTTGAAAAAACAGAAATCTCAAATCAAACCGTTTTGATTATCAAAGATTTTGCTGAGAAAAACGAAATCAAGGATCAAAGTCAACTTTGGGGATATCAGGTAAAAGACCTTTTTCATAGAATAGGAAGCTAGTTGTAACAACTTGTTCAAAAAATTAGACATACTAATACTAAAGGCATTCATTGGGCCTTTCTTGGCAGCACTTACTATATCTACATTTGTGCTGACGATGCAATTCTTTTGGCTTTACATCGACGATTTAGTGGGCAAAGGATTGGACTTATTTACTATCCTTGAACTTATCGGACTTGTCTCAGTAAGCACTTTCACCACTGCATTGCCATTAGCATTACTTTTTTCATCCATTATGACTTTTGGAAATTTAGGAGAAAGTTTTGAATTAATTGCCATTAAAGCAGCAGGTATTCCTTTGGTTAGATTTATGCGCCCCTTATTTATTTTCGCCATTTTCTTATCCGGTGTTGCATTCTTATTTGCCAATAATATAATTCCTGTTACACAAATGAAACTAAGTTCTCTTAAATATGAGATCATTGTTTCAAAACCTGCATTGGATATTAAAGAAGGTGTTTTTTATGATAAGATTGATGGATATGTTATTAAATTAGGAAAGAAAGAGTCTAACGATAGTGTCATTCGAAACATTGTCATTTTTGAAAAGAAATTTAATCTGCAAGACAATATGATCATTGCAGAATCAGGCGTGATGAGGGTTTCAAAGGATAAGAAATTTTTAGAGTTCATCATGTATAATGGATGGAGATATCAAGAAAGGGGATTAAAAAATACCACTAACACTGAATTTACAAGACTACATTTTAAAGAATATAAGAAGGTTTTCAACCTAAGTAGTTTTCAAATGAATAAAGGGAATGATAATATTTATGATCCCAAAATGCTGAGTATTAGACAACTTAGTTATGCAATTGACTCTTTGCAAAACAAGGATAGTTTTTATGTAAAAAAAACGAATTTAGAAGTCATGCCTTACATGAAGTTCATGAAATATAAAGACAGTGCTGCTGTTTTTGCTTCTTTAAAAAATACACCAAGCATTCAAAATTTTAATGCCATTTTACCCGATTCACTTTCTGGTAATATATTAGAGTCATTGGGCTACCAGTTTACCTCGATCATTAACAATATTCAAAGCATTAAAGAAACTTTTAAATCTAATGCATCAGCAGGTGCCTATCATGCGATAGAATGGCATCGCAAATTCACCTTATCTTTTGCATGTATTGTATTGTTTTTAATTGGAGCTCCATTGGGATCTATTATACGAAAAGGAGGACTTGGAACACCTTTAGTACTCGCCATCGTATTTTTTGTAATCTTTTTCTTGTTGAACAATTTTGGAGAAAAATTTGCCAAATCAGGCGAGTGGACCGTCTATAAAGGAATGTGGTTATCGTCTAGCATTTTGATCCCAGTAGGCTTATTTCTTACCTATAAAGCAATGCGTGATTCACAGCTTTTTAATCAGGAATTTTACTATAGGCTTTTACAGCCAATTAAAGTAACTTTACAGAAGTACTTTAAAAAATAATATTATGGAAAGTTCAAATCAAAGTCGTCGCCAATTTTTAACTAAAACTGGCAAAGCGGGTATTGCCTTAGCTACCCTTCCAATAATCACAAAAATAACTCCTGCTTCATTTGTAGCAGTGAATGAATATCAACAACAGCCCTTACCCTATGCGTACAATGCACTCGAGCCCTACATTGATGCATTAACAATGGAAATTCATTATACGAAGCATGCCGCTACTTATGCAAAAAATTTAGCAGATGCCTGTGTTGCAGAAAAAGTAGATACTACTTCTACTTCCTTAGTTACCCTTTTGAAGAATATTTCAAAGTATAGTCCAAAAATGCGTAACAATGCAGGTGGACATTATAATCATGAATTCTTTTGGCAACTTATGAAGCCAGCACCAAGTGTTGCACCAGTAGGCGCATTGGCAGAGGCAATCAACAAATCATTTGGATCCTTTGCAGATTTTCAAAAAGCATTTGGTGAAGCAGCAAAAACTAGATTTGGTAGTGGATGGGCATGGTTGCTCATTAAGAAAGATGGTAGTTTGGCAGTTAGCTCAACAGCAAACCAAGATAATCCTTTAATGGATATAGCGGAAGTACAAGGAAATCCATTAATTGGTTTGGACGTATGGGAACATGCCTACTATTTAAAATATCAAAATAAACGTCCAGACTATATTAACAACTGGTGGAATTTAGTGAACTGGGAATTTGTTCAAAAAAGATATGCCGAGGCAATGGTAAGCAAATAGATTTGGCACAATCAACTGATTATTTTTCAATTTCACCCAGTGCATAATTCTAAACAAAATTTAAGAATACAATATACCTTAACAGGACTTTCTATCATTGTATTTATCTTAAAAATTACTGCGTTCTTTATCACACATTCTTTGTCAGTATTATCTGACACTTTAGAGAGTGTGGTTAATATAATTGCAACTTTGGTTGGCTCCTATAGTTTGTATATAGCAGCCAAACCCAAGGATAAGGATCATCCTTATGGGCATGGTAAAGCAGAATTTATTTCATCAGCATTTCAAGGTACTTTAATTATTGTAGTGGGTTGTTTAATTATTTATGAATCCATCGATAGCTTTATTCATCCTGGCACACTTCATAATTTAGGAAATGGATTCTGGTTGTTAATCTTAATCGCAATCGTCAATATTTCTACTGCACTATTTGTAATGCGCATGGGTAAAAAGAATAATTCTTTAGCATTGGTTACCAGTGGTAAATTATTTTTAATCGATTTTTTTACCACAATTACAGTTGCAGTTGGATTAATCATTTTAATGATAACAAAGGTTCAAAAAGTAGATTCAATTATCGCAATACTTTTAGGAACATGGGTAGTATATGATGGATACAAAATACTTAGAGCATCCCTTGCAGGCATTATGGATGAGGCAGATATGGCGCTTTTGGAAAATGTAATTGCCGAAATCAATAAAAACCGAAATGACAATTGGATTGACTTACATAATTTACGCGTAATTAAATACGGACCTTTATTACATATTGATTGTCATTTAACCATGCCTTGGTATTTAAACGTACACGAAGCGCATTTAGTGATGGATCAATTTACTGATTTAATTAAAAGCAAATTTGGCGATAGTGTTGAATTTTTTATACATACTGATGGCTGTATGCCATTTAGTTGTGCAATTTGTAATTTAGCAGATTGCGATAAAAGACAGCACTCGTTCAAGCAACAATTAGAATGGAATATGGAGAATGTTTTGTCTAATAACAAACATCAATTATAAAATATATAAAAAAATAAAAAGTATGAATAGTTGGAAACAATTTCAAGAAGAAAATAAGGATCGTTTTTTAAACGAACTATTGGATTTATTAAGAATCCCTAGTGTGAGTGCAAAAAGTGAAAATAAAGAAGACATGTTAACCTGCGCAAAAGCAGTAGAAAAATCATTGCAAGAAGCAGGTGCACAAACAACTAAAATTTATGAAACCGAGGGTCACCCCATTGTGTATGGTGAACTAATTGTAGATCCTAGTTTCCCAACCGTATTGGTTTATGGGCATTACGATGTACAACCAGCTGAACCACTAGAGCTTTGGAAAAGTGGTCCATTTGATCCAACTATCATTGATGGCAAAATATTTGCGCGCGGATCATGCGATGATAAGGGTCAATTTTATATGCATGTAAAAGCATTAGAAATAATGACTAAGACAAATTCATTATGTACGAATATTAAATTTATCATAGAGGGTGAGGAGGAAATTGGAAGCCCTAACCTTGCCACTTTTGTGAAAGCACATCATGACTTATTAAAGGCAGATGTAATTTTAATTAGTGACACTGCGATGATCAGTATGGACACGCCTTCAATAGATATTGGCGTAAGAGGTTTAAGTTATATAGAAGTAGAAGTAACGGGTCCAAACCGTGATTTACATAGTGGTGTATATGGTGGTGCAGTGGCGAATCCCATCACTATTTTATCCAAAATGATTGCATCTTGTCACGATGAAAATAATCACATCACTATACCAGGTTTTTATGATGATGTGGTAGAATCTACCGAGGCAGAAAGAAAGAAAATGGCCGAAGCTCCTTTTGATTTAAAAGAATGGTCAACAGATTTAGGTATCAAAGAAGTGTGGGGTGAAAAAGGATATAGCACTAACGAGCGCACTGGCATTAGACCTACTTTAGAAGTAAATGGAATTTGGGGTGGATATACTGGAGAGGGCGCTAAAACAGTGTTGCCTTCAAAAGCATTTGCAAAAATTTCTTGCCGATTGGTACCTCATCAATCTTCTGCAAAAATTACAGAAATGGTGCTTGCACATTTCAAAAAAAATGCACCACCCAATGTTACCGTAGAAGCTTTTGAACATCATGGAGGCGAACCTTATATGACACCTATAGATTCTCATGAATATAAAAGTGCAGCAAAAGCAATAGCAACTACTTTTGGAAAAGAACCAATTCCAGTAAGAGGTGGCGGCAGTATTCCTATTTGTGCTTTGTTTGAAAAAGAATTAGGATTGAAAATTGTATTTATGGGATTCGGTTTAGATAGTGATAATTTACATAGCCCTAATGAAAAATACGATATCGCTAACTTTTATAAAGGCATTGAAACCATCCCCTATTTTCATAAATACTTTGCAGAAAAAAATGCATAATGCATGAAAGAAGCAACTGAGAAAAAAGAAAAAGTAAGGCTTGATAAATATCTTTGGTCCATTCGTGTTTTTAAAACAAGAAGCCAAGCTACTGAAGCCATTGACAAAGGGCGCGTGAAATTAAAAGGTGAAAACGTGAAAGCTTCCAGAGCAGTGGTAGTTGGAGATATTTATGACGCCAAAACTGAACATAAAAACTGGACCATTAAGGTGACACAAATTTTAGAATCTCGCATGGCTTATGCCGAAGCGATTAAATATTACGAAGACCTTACCCCTGTTGAAGAACTTGAAAGAGTTAGGCAAGTAGCGGCTACCTTCCAAACTGGTAAGCGTTTAAGTAAAATTGGACGCCCTACAAAAAAGAACAGAAGAGATTTGGGGGAGTTTTTGGATTAACTTTGCATTATGACCATTGAGATATTAACTGTTTTACCCGAACTATTGACTAGCCCATTTGAGCATAGCATTATGAAGCGTGCTCAGGAAAGAGGACACTTAACCATTAAGCTGCACCAATTAAGGAAATGGGCAATTAATAAACATGGTCAGGTGGACGACTATCAATATGGCGGAGGCGCAGGTATGGTTATTATGTGTGAACCCCTTTCCAATGCTATTGATGAATTACAACAGGAAGGTAAATTTGATGAAATCATTTTTGTAACGCCAGACGGCAAAACCTTTGATCAAAAAGAGGCCAATACACTTTCTATTAAAAATCGTATACTAATTATTTGCGGCCATTATAAAGGAATTGATCAACGTATACGCGACCTTTATGTTACCAAAGAAATTTCTATTGGAGACTATGTTTTAAGTGGTGGTGAACTTGCAGCAGCAATTATTGTAGATTCAGTAGGCCGATTAATACCAGGTGTTTTAAACGATGAAACCTCGGCACTTACCGATTCATTTCAAGATAATTTATTAGCTCCACCCGTATACTCCAGACCTGCCAATTTTAGAGGACTCGAAGTACCGCCGGTATTGCTAACTGGGGATCCAAAGAAAGTAGGCATTTGGCGTCAGGAACAGGCGGTTGCACGTACCAAAGAGCGTAGACCTGATATTCTAAGTAAGGATTAAGCCGTTTATATATTTTTTTAGTGTTTTTTGTTACAAAAAACGAGTCTAATCGTTTCATGTAGGATATTTGCAACCTATGAAGAAAATGCGTTTATTATTTTTAGTTTTAGTGAGTTCTTTCTTGTTAAGCCAACCAGTCACTGCTCAAGTTATTTCTGATTACCAAAAGCAATATCAATATAATATAAAGCCTTTTTCATCCCCCATTAAAATAGATGGAGTATTAGACGAAGCTGTTTGGGCCAATGCCGAAGTTGCCCAAAATTTTATAAAAAAATATCCAAATGATATTGGAACACCTACCCGTAAGACAGAGGCTAGGATGACTTATGATAAGGATAATTTATACTTCGCCTTTAAGGTTTATGATAGTGGCACCCATATTATAAGTGGATTAAAAAGAGATGGTGGTCATGATGGCAATGATTGTGTTGGTATCATTTTAGATCCACTCAATAAAAAAACGAATGGTTTCTTTTTTGTAGTGAATGCATTGAATGTGCAATCAGAAGATCAATTAAATAATAGTTTCGAGGATAAGTTATCCATGAGCTGGAATAGTAAATGGTTTTCTGCAACGAAAGATTATGGAAATTTTTGGATTGCTGAAATCATGATTCCATTAAAATCAATTCGATATGACCCAAAGCAAATTAATTGGGGTGTTAATTTTTTAAGAGTAGATGCAAAAAATAACGAATACAGTACTTGGGCAAAAATTCCAACCAATTTTCACTCCTACGATTTAGGCCACACCGGTTTATTGAATTGGCCAAATGAAGGTGCGCCTGTTACCTCTAAAAATATCATCTTCTTGCCTTATATCAATGGTAACACCAATGAGGACAAAGAAAATGGACAACCTCTTAACACCACTGCTAGCACAGGTTTTGATGCAAAGTTGGCTTTAAATGCATCATTAAATTTAGACTTAACTGTCAACCCTGATTTCTCTCAAGTTGAAGTAGATCAACAAGTGACAAACCTTACTCGATTTGATATTTTCTTGCCAGAAAAAAGAAATTTCTTTTTAGAGAACTCTGATTTATTTTCCAATTTGGGTATTCCTGGTATTAAACCATTTTACTCGAGAACAATTGGCTTAGACAAAGACGGCAATAGAATACCTATATTATTTGGAGCAAGACTTTCTGGTAATATTGACCCAGCAACAAGAATTGGAGTGATGGATATGCAAACTGGGAAACAAGGAAACTATTCACCTGAAAACCTTTCTGCTTTTACTTTGCAAAGAAGTGTGTTTAAACGATCCGTTATAAAAGCATATTTCTTAAACAGAGAAAATTATATTTCTGAAGCAGAAGCTAAAAAAAATCCATTGGATAAATATGGCAGAAATGCAGGAATGACTTTTGAATATTCAAATACCGAAGGCACATTTAGCGCATGGGCCGACTATCATCAAGCGTTTAAAGAAACGGTAGTGGATCAGGATAAATATGTGCAAGCTGGTTTAATGAAAGAAAGTAAACATTGGAGTTTTATTACCTTGGTAGGAAACGTTGGTAAGAACTATTATACCGACATGGGATATGTACAAATGATTAACAACTATGATGCAGTAAGAGATACAACCATAAGACTTGGCTTTATGCATACATTTAATCAAGTCGCCTATAAAATATTACCAGCATCTGGCCCTTTAGCTAAATTTCAATTAAGAGTGGAAGATTTCGCTACCTTCCATCCTGACAATAGTTTAAATGAATCAGATGCAAAGTTTAGTGTTCAAACAGATTTCAAAAATGCCTCTTTTTTAACTACTTCGCTATCTAACACCAGCTTAAATTTATTATACCCTATTTCATTTACTAGTGGAACTCCATTGCCTTCAGGATATTATCAGTTTAATCAACTTCAGATGATGTATATTTCTGATGTTCGTAAACTTTTTGGAGTGGAAAGTATGTTGACTTTAGGACAATTTTACAATGGTTCTATCCAAGGAGCTTCAGTAGGTGTTAGTTGGAAATCACAACCGCATTTAAAATTATCTTTAAGAGCAGAGCTTAATAAAATTGAATTGCCAAAACCTTATGGTACCAATAATTTAGTGCTTCTATCTCCAAAAATTGATTGGAACTTTTCTACTAGTTTGTTTTGGACCACTTTTATGCAGTACAATACACAGCAAAACAATATTAATATCAATAGTCGTCTGCAATATAGATTCAAACCAATGAGTGACTTTTTCTTAGTTTACACGGACAATTACTATACAGATCCAATATTTAAGAATAAGAACAGAGCAATTATCTTTAAATTTAGTTACTGGTTTAATTTATAATTCAAGTATTAAATTATGGAAACTACTTATACAGTTTCTGGGCAATATGTAGATATTTTATCAAAACATATTTTTCCAGCAACGCTGACTATTGCTAATGGTATTATTAAAAATATAACACCCTGTGAAAATGCACCCAATCATTATATCTTACCAGGTTTTATAGATAGTCATGTCCACATAGAAAGCAGTATGCTCATTCCTAGTGCCTTTGCAAGACTAGCTGTTGTGCACGGAACTATTGGTACCATTAGCGATCCGCATGAGATAGCCAATGTATGTGGAGTGGAAGGAGTTCACTATATGATTGATAATGGAAAAAAAGTTCCTTTTCATTTTTTCTTTGGAGCACCAAGTTGTGTGCCAGCTACTACTTATGAAACGGCAGGTGCCGAAATTAATAGTGACGCAGTTGCAACGCTATTAGCCAATGAGGACATTTATTATTTAAGCGAAATGATGAATTTCCCTGGCGTATTATTTAAGGATGCTGAAGTAATGAAAAAAATTGCTGCCGCACATCAATTAGGAAAACCTGTAGACGGCCACGCACCTGGTTTAATGGGCGATGAAGCAAAGCAATATATCCAAGCAGGAATTAGCACCGACCATGAATGCTTTACCATTGAGGAAGCGGTGGACAAGTTAAGTTATGGAATGCGCATTTTAATTAGAGAAGGAAGTGCAGCAAAAAATTTTGAAGCATTGTACGAATTATTAGATGATCATCCTCATATGATGATGTTATGTAGCGACGACAAGCATCCTGATAGTTTATTAGAAGGTCATATTAATACTCTTTGTGCAAGAGCAGTAGCAAAAGGTATTGACGTATTTAATGTTTTAAGAGCTGCATGTATCAATCCTGTTTTGCATTATAAATTACCGACCGGAGAAGTACGCGAAGGAGATCCTGCCAATTTCATAGTGGTTGAAGATTTAAAATCATTCAATGTAAAACAAACCTATATCAATGGTATATTGGTAGCAGAAGATGGGAAATCGCATATATCTGTGGTTGAAGAAAAAATTATTAACCAATTTAACGCAAGCGATATTGATGCTGCAGCCATTCAAATAAATGTTAATGAATATCCTGCCAATGAAAATGGCGAGATTCCTGTTATCGGGGCAATTGATGGTCAATTAATCACGAATTGTTTGTGGATAAAGCCTACACTGATTGACAATAAAATCTGCTCCAATCCAAATGAAGATGTTTTAAAAATGGTGGTATACAATCGCTATTTTAAAGCAGCGCCTAAAATGGCATTCATTAAGAATTTTGGTTTTACACAAGGTGCAATCGCTTCCACTGTAGCACATGATAGTCATAATATTATTGCAGTTGGCGTGGATGATGAAACTATAGTTAAGGCAATCAATTTAGTAATTGCTAAAAAAGGCGGAATCAGCTGTGTTAATAATGAGGAGCAGGAAGTATTAGGCTTGCCCGTAGCAGGTTTAATGAGCATTCAAGATCCTTATATTGTTGCGGATGCCTATACTAAGATTGACTTAATGGCAAAATCATTAGGTAGTAGCTTAGCCGCTCCATTTATGACCTTAAGTTTTATGGCTTTATTGGTCATTCCGCATTTGAAATTGAGCGACAAAGGATTATTTGATGGAGATGGATTTAAATTATTTTAATTTTGTCCCGAAGAGACTTAGATTTGATTAAAATTTTACGCAATGGTTTATCATTTAAGTGAAAAGCATAGTTTATTAAGCAATTGGGTAGCAGAATTGAGAGACGTAAATGTGCAAAATGATAGAATGCGTTTTAGAAGAAATTTAGAACGCATTGGCGAAGTAGCCGCTTATGAAATGAGTAAGCAATTGCCAAGTAAAATAGTTCCAACTACCACCCCATTAGGCATTCATCAATCAAAAGTGCTGGCTGAACAACCAGTATTGGCTACCATATTAAGAGCAGGCCTTCCATTACATCAAGGAATGCTTAATTATTTTGATAAAGCGGATAATGCGTTTATTTCTGCCTACAGAAAACACCATGAGGATGGAAGTTTTGAAATAAGTGTCGAATACATGAGCTGTCCCGATTTAAACAACCGAATTGTAATTGTATCTGACCCAATGTTGGCTACGGGAGCCTCTTTAGTGGAAACAATTAAAGCCATTACCAAAAATCAAACCCCAGCTGCATTGCATATTGTTGTTGCTATTGCTAGTAAAAAAGGGATCGAAACAGTGGAAGCGGCATTGGGCAAGGATACTCCAATTTGGTGTGGTGATATTGATGACACCTTAAATGGCCATAGCTATATCATACCAGGCCTAGGAGATGCTGGAGATTTAGCTTATGGAACCAAAATGCAATCCTAATAAAGGACTTCGTACCTTTACTGCAAATTTAAACCATTGCTTAAAGAATTAATCATTTCCATTCGTGCGTTTTTTTTAGCACACAAATTCATCATGCAACATCGCATGTGGAGATGGATGATTATACCTGGTATTATTTATGCATTTCTTTTTGTGATTGGCATTACCTACTTTAGCCAAACTTCTAGTTTATTTATTGAATGGATCATTTTAAAAACAGGATTAAAGTCATGGGTAGATACTTTAGGAAGTGATTTGTTAGGATTCTTTATTACCATGGGAAGTTTCTGGTTATGGTTTACATTGCTTTTATTTTATTTTGCCTTATTTAAATTTATATTTCTCATTTTATTTGCTCCTATTTTTTCTTATCAACATTTACGCATAGCTGCTATTCAAAAAAACGAACCTTTCGAATTTAAATGGATAGAATATATAGGTTTGGTAATACGTGCCATAAAACTTAACCTTACCAATATGTTATGGCAGGTGGTTTATTTAATACCAATAGTATTAGTATGTACGATTCCAATCATTGGCTGGTTCACACCAATTTTTACGATACTAATGGAGTGTTATTATTTTGGATATGCAATGCTTGACTACGGATTAGCTACAGAAAATAAATCTAGAATAACAGCAGCCAATTATGTGAGTACACATAAAGGCTTACCCATCGCCAATGGAATTGTTTTTTATATAATGCATTTGATTCCAGTTATAGGATGGATGGCAGCACCGTTTTATGCACTCATTGCTGCACATTTAAATACACAAGAAATAAAAGACAATAACTAATGAATATTGGAAAAGTATATTTACTACCCATGTTATTGCATGAAGAAGGATGGGAAGCCATTCCAGCTGATACACAGCAATGGATAGCTCAATGTGATGCATTTTTTGTTGAAAATGAAAAAACCACTCGCCGATTTTTTAAAAAAGTATGGAAGGAAATGGTAATTGATAATTATGTATGGCATGCAATACATAAAGTTGAAGCTGATCAAATTCAATCCTTTACGGAATTGCTGAAACAAGGAAAAAATATTGGCATTGTTTCTGAGGCAGGTTGTGCAGGTATAGCAGACCCTGGACAAATATTAGTTGCTGCCGCACAAGAACTTGGAGCCATTGTAAAACCATATACAGCACCTTCTTCTTTATTACTTGCTTTAATGGCAAGTGGCATGAATGGGCAAAACTTTCAATTTCATGGTTACCTACCTATTGACACTAATGAAAGAAAGAAAAAAATTCAAGCACTCGAAGCGGATGCCAATATAAGAGGATGTACTCAATTGTTTATTGAAACTCCTTATAGAAATAATCAATTGTTGGAAGCAATTATACAATACTGTCATCCTCAAACTAGATTATGTATTGGAGTTGATATTACCGCTCCAAACGAATTTATAAAAACAGCTACGATTGCTTATTGGAAAAGTCATAAACCTGAATTACATAAAAAATTAGCTGTATTCCTTATTGGCGCTAAGTAAATTCCGAAGATTTCAGTATATAGGATTGCTGTACATTAGGCGATGCAATCAAATTATAGTCAATGGAGAGCTGCACATCCTTTGGTCTTTATTGCCACCCTTTTATTATTTGGAGTTCTTTTATCTAAACAATACATACATTGCGTAACTGAACAAACCACTAACATTGCTATTACTATTTTAATTTGTAGCACGGGTTTTATATTACTACTTTCTATTTTAAAAATTCAGGATTCATTCGTTGGAGCATTCGTATACATTTCATTAATAAGTTGGGGATTTGCAATCCAAATGGCCTCACAAAACCATGCATTGGTTTCAATACCCTATCCACAACAAATAATTTTAAGTTGCAGAAATTGGGTGATTACAAAGTTGAATACTACCATTACCAATAAAGAAGCTAATGGATTTGCGCAAGCCATTGTATTGGGCGTAAAAATAGATATGGATCAAGACTTGATGACCGCCTATTCACAATTAGGAATAGTACATATAATTGCTATTAGCGGTATGCACTTAGAAATTTTATTTAAAAATTTAAAAAGAGTTACCGAGTTGCTGCCAAGAAAATTTTTATTCCTAATACTCGAACTAATTATTTTACTTACCTGTGTATGGACCTATACTCTAATGGCATTTGCAAGTCCTTCCATAGTAAGAGCCAGCTTATTTTTCAGCATTTATACCATTGGAAAATTCTTTGGAGCTAGTCGTTATATGTTAAATACAATTGCAGGAGGTGTGCTTATTATTTTATTATTTGATATTCAACATTTAAATCATATTGGACTACAGCTTTCCTATGCTGCTGTTATTGGCATCCATTTATTTTATAAATTATTGTTCAACTCAATTGAATTAAACAATCCAATCATTCAATTTTTATGGAGCAATTGTTGTATGAGTTTATCGGCACAACTCACTACTTTCCCCATTTTAGCCTTGCACTTTCATCAAATAGCGGGATGGGTGCTGGTAAGTAATTTTATAATGGTACCACTAAGTAATTATATTTTATATGGCTTAGGCATACTCCTTATTTTGCCTATACAATTACCATTTATTTTTTTATGGGGCCGATTAGTTGAAGCATATATAGTATTCTTTAACCATTTTGTAAGCAGCTGGTTTTTACAAACAAAAGCTGTTAGCATTCAAATAGCCATGAGCGGTTTTCAAATTTTGATGTATTATTTAATCCTAATATTTGTGTATTTATGGCTTTATCTAAAGCAACCAAAATGGATATTGGCAATTTTGGGTCTTTTTTCAATATATTTTCTGCAAAAGTTATTCAGTTAATCCCATTTTTTGTGGAAAATCTGCAGATATGAAAAATAGGGAAGGACTTAACTTTGCCTATGGAAAAGAAAATACAATCAGCCCTTATCTCTGTATTCTACAAAGACGGCTTAGAACCCCTAGCAAGAACCTTACAACAGTTAAATATCACCATTTATTCTACAGGTGGAACGCAAAAATTTTTAGAAGATTTAGGTATCCCTTGTGTATCTGTTGAAAGTGTTACAGGCTACCCTTCAATTTTAGGAGGCCGTGTTAAAACATTACACCCTTCCGTTTTTGGAGGCATATTAGGAAGAAGATATGAGCAACAGGATTTGGCAGAAATGGCACAATATAAAATTCCTGAGATGGATTTGGTAATTGTGGATCTATATCCATTCGAAGAAACTTTAAGAACTACAGATGAGGAAAAATTAATCATTGAAAAAATTGATATCGGCGGACCATCTATGATTCGCGCTGCTGCAAAAAACTTTCGTGATTTAGTGGTATTATCTGCAAAAGATGATTACCAAAAATTAAATGCAATGTTGATTGCACAAAACGGAACTACTACCTTAGAACAAAGAAAAGCCTTTGCTGCTAAGGCTTTTGAAGTAGTAATGCATTATGATATTGCCATTAGTAACTATTTTAATCCAGCTGCTGGCAAAGTATTACGTTATGGTGAAAACCCACATCAGGTAGCTACTTTTTATGGGAATTTAGAGGAGTGGTTTACTCAATTAAATGGTAAAGAATTATCTTATAACAATTTAGTGGATGTAGATGCAGCCATAGCTTTGATTGGTGATTTAACTTCTACTAGTTTTGCAATTATCAAGCACACCAATGTATGTGGAGTAGCGCAAAGAAATACTGTTTTTGAAAGCTGGACTGCCGCATTAGCAGGCGATCCTGAAAGTGCATTTGGTGGCGTTTTAGTTACCAACGGAACTATTGATAAAGCAACTGCTGAAGCGATTCAAGAAATTTTCTTCGAGGTATTAATTGCCCCATCATTTGAACCAGAAGCGTTGACTATTTTATCTTCAAAGAAAAATAGAATTTTATTGCAAAGCAAAGCTGGCGTTAGCTTTAAGCCAACTCAACAAAAGTCTATCTTAAATGGGACTTTGGAACAGGGATTGGATAGTGGCAACTTTGCAAATTGGGAGGAAGTAGGCGCCAGACCATGTACTGAAAGTGAAAAAGAAGACTTAACATTTGGAAATATTATATGTAAGCATTTAAAGAGCAATGCCATTGCACTCATCAAAAACAAGCAATTGGTTGGTAAGGGTTGTGGTCAAACTTCAAGAGTAGATGCATTAAGACATGCTATTGAAAAAGCAAAGCAATTTAATTTTGATTTAAAAGGTGCTACTTTAGCATCGGATGCTTTCTTCCCATTTGATGATTGTGTTCGTATTGCACACCATGAAGGTATTGAAGCCTTCATTCAGCCTGGCGGTTCGGTAAGAGACAAGGATAGTGTTGCTTACTGTGTTGAAAATGGTTTAGCAATGGTGATGACACAATTAAGACATTTTAAACATTAATATTTGCGGCGATATTTAAATAAATCAGATGCTGCAATAAATCAAATACATGTCTAGTCAAAAAAAAGCATATCTAGCACTCGCCGTTACCAGCATTGTATGGGGAACTACATGGGTGGCTAGTAAAATTGGCATTAGCCATATGCATGCTGCTTTTCAACTGGCAAGTATTCGCCAATTTTTAGGGGGAAGTATTTATGTGATTTTCTTTTTAATTAAAGGAGAAAAACTACCCACCGCAAAACAATTTTTGTGGCTATCTGCAATGGCCTTTTTAATGTTTGTCTCTGCGAATGGAATTGCAACCTATGGACTTCAATTTATTACCAGTGGATTAGCTGCTTTAATAGCTGCATTGTATCCATTATCAGTGGTACTTATAGAAAGATTTTATTTTAAGGCTATAAAAATAAATACACCCACCCTGGTTGGTTTATTATTAGGAATTATCGGCATTGGATTTATTTTTTACAAGGATAGTATGCAAGCACATGGCCCTGATTACTTATTAGGTGTTGGGCTTTCGATGTTTGCAATGATATGTTGGAGTGTTGGATCGATAGTAATTGCCAGATCAAAAATGGAAATCAATTCTTATAACTCCATTGGTTGGCAAATGCTCATCAGTTCGGCTTGTATGGCCTTATACACCCTAGTTTCAGGAAATTATATTCCATTTAGTGAAATACCTGCCATCTCATGGGGAGCCATTATTTATATGGTAATTGGTGGCTCCATTTTTGCATTTATTTCATTTATATATAGCATGAAGCATTTAAAGCCTGCTATTGCTTCTTTGTATGCTTATATTAATCCTATAGTAGCCATTTGGGTTGGCTCTTTATTATTAAATGAAAAGATGAGTTGGAATAGTATTGTAGGTACTATTTGTACTTTAATAGGTGTGTACTTGGTAAACTGGAGTTTAAAAAATCAAAAAGATCCTGTGGAAGCTGATACAGTTAGTAGATTAGACGCCGACGGAATGTAATGCCTTGCTATATTTTAAGTTTAGCTTAATAATTACCTCCTACCTTTATTAGCTTCTTTCCAAAGTTGATTAAATGTTTTTTTAGGGAAAACCAATGGAGCTCTTTGGTCTGTCCATCCTTTAAACATTTTATTGACAATCCACTTTTTAATGGGGGCAGTTCCTTGATTCATCAATCTTCTACTAAGTGAACTTTGCTTCCAAACTTTCCAAGCAAATTTTTCGCTATAATCACTTTCACCATCTACCACAGACTGTCTTCTATTTTCAAGTAAAAGTTCGTGTAAGTTAATACGGACAGGACATACGTCGGTACAGTTACCACATAAACTAGAAGCATAACTCAGATGCTTATAATCATGCATTCCACGCAAATGTGGCGTAATCACACTCCCAATTGGGCCACTATACGTTGTTTCATACGCATGACCTCCAATATTTTTATATACTGGACAAGCATTTAAACAAGCGCCGCATCTAATACAATATAAAGCTTCTCTTGATTTACTATTAGCCAATAATTCGGTACGACCATTATCCAATAAAATAACATACATATCCTCTGGTCCATCTACCTCATCTTGTTGCCTAGGACCAGTGATAACACTGTTATATACGGTTACTTGCTGACCAGTACCATAACTTGAAAGCAATGGCCAGAATAATCCTAAATCACTTATCGAAGGAATTACTTTTTCAATACCCACAATCACGATATGCGTCTTTGGCATCGAAACTGATAGTCTTGCATTGCCCTCATTTTCGGTAAGTGCGATGCCACCAATATCTGATATAATAAAATTGGCTCCTGATATACCAATTTCAGCCTCGGTATACTTTGCTCTTAAATTTTTACGGGCAATCAATGTAAGTTGCTCGGGTGTTAAATTAATATCCGTTCCTAATTTTTCGGCAAATAACTTTGCAACATCCTCTTTGCTTTTATGCATTGCTGGTGTTACAATATGATAAGGTGCTTCGCCGTCTAGTTGTTGTATATATTCTCCTAAATCCGTTTCAACACTTTCTACTCCGATCGATTCCAAATAATTATTTAAATGAATTTCTTCGGTAACCATACTCTTACTCTTTACAATGGATTTGCACTTTTTCTCTTCGCATATATCTCCAATGTAATTTAATGCCTGCTCACTATCCTCTGCCCAAAATACCTTTGCGCCTCTTTTTGTAATTTTTTCTTCAAACTGAGTTAAGTATAAATCCAAATGCTCAATAGCTTCCCATTTTCTATTTTTTGCAAGCTCCCTAACGCGTGACAAATCCGTAAACTGTGCCAAACCCTTTGGTACAACAGCATTGTACTTACCAATATTAAAATTGATTTTTTTTCTATGCTCTTTATCAAAAGCCTTTTCAGTACTTTTTTCCAAAAATGAATCGGCGTAAATGCTTCGCATAAATAATGAATTATTTTTTTTGAAGATGTTTGGCGGAAGCATCTAATGCATCATAAAATTCAGCACCATACTTTCTAATAATCGATTCTTTTAAAAATACATATGCGGGCACTTTTAATTTAACACCTAATGAGCAAGCAGCAGCACATAAGTCTTCTCTAGGCTCATAATTTAAATATTCTACACCAGGATCAGATTTGCTTTTTGTAATTTTTATCGGAAATAAATGACAACTAATTGGTTTTTTCCAAGGTATTTTGCCATCATTGTATGCTTGTTCAAATGCACATTTTATAATTCCTTTTTCATCTTTATATCCATACGCACAAATTTCACCATTAATAGTAGGGGTAACCCAACCAAACTCTCTATCATACATAAATTGTCCAACCTGTTTCACTTCCTTGATACCTTCTTTAGTCATATAAGGCTCAACGATATCATAATATTCTTTGATAAAATCTTTTTCCTTGTTTTCAAGTGGTGCACCAGCATCACCATCTTCACAACAACCACCCTTGCATTTTGTCAAATCACATACAAATTGTTCTTCTACAATTTCATCGCTCACTAAAACAGAATCTATAATAATCATATTAAAATTTGTATTGTAAAGATAAGAAAAAAATGCGGCGCGTTTTTTGATGTGTGGAAAAGAATATGCAACTTTTAATGATGTCACTTATTTTATGCGAGATAAAATTACTGACTTTATTAAAGATAAATCTTAAGATTAACTATTGCCACTTAAATGTGTTTACTAAATGAGTTAGGTCCTTAAAAAGAAAAGCATTGGCTGGCGCCAAAGAATCTTCATTAGGAGTCGTGTCAAAATAAAGTGCTCCTCTAAAAAAATGATGCGATGAGTCGGTCAAGAAAAATTGATAATTGGTAGCGACATCACCACCAATATGAAAAAATACCCCGTGAATACCATTTGGGGTAGTGAAAATTGAATCTTCAATTGCATTTGCCATACTATTATGGTTATTGGCAAAAGTATATGCGTCCTTTACTAAAGTATCAAATTGATGAGGCAAAATGGCTTTATAACTTACAAATACAGTCGCATTAAAGGATGGAATATTGATATTGATCCAACCCTTTGTCGATGAATTATCTCCAAAATAATTCACTTTATGCTCAATTTGTGCATAAAAAGGATATTCAAAAGAATAGGGGTAACCTGCTTCATTAAAAATCTGATAAGAATGGCTGGGAAAATCCACTTTTTCATACCCTTTTTTCTTAGGAATAAATGGGCTGTTACATGCAAAAGCAAATAAAATAAAAAATAGAATGGATGTAAGAAACGCTTTATGCATTTTCGCTAGTAATTCCTGTTTGAGGATTAATGATTAATTGAATTTTGTGAATTCTATTTTTTTGAATTTCCAAAACTGTAAAACTAAATTGCTTGTACTTAATTACTTGTTGCAAGGTTGGAAAAGCACCAGCTAATTCCAAAAACAAACCGGCAACGGTGTCGCTCTCTCCTTTTACAGGGTCAAAAAAACCACTTGAAATATCTATAAAATTACATAAGTCAATGATGGGCGTTTTTCCTTCCACTAAATAATGAAAGTCATCGATTTTTTTAACCATTGATTCCTCCTCATCAAATTCATCTTTAATATCTCCTACAATTTCTTCTAAAATATCTTCTAATGTAATAATACCACTTGTACCTCCAAATTCATCCACAACAATAGCAAAGTGAATCCTTTTTAATTGAAATTCTTTTAATAGATCTTCTACCATTTTTTGTTCATGCACAAAAAATGCAGGCCTTATTAAGGCATCCCATTTAAAATCTTTTTCCTTATTAATGTGCGGCAAAACATCCTTGGTATGAATCATACCCACAACGGAATCTAGATCCTCTTTATAAACAGGAAATCTACTATAATTATGCTCTTTTATATGTTCTAACAACTCGTCAAACAAAATAGATTCCTCAACACCATACACATCAAGCCTTGTTTTCATAATTTGCTTGACAGTAATATTTCCAAACTTAACAATACCTTTTAATATTTTCTTTTCATTCTCTTGATTGTTAGGCGAAGTTGTTAAATCAATGGCATGATCAAGCTCTTCCATACTATAGGTCGTGCCGTAATTTTTTTTAGCTAATTTATTTTCAATAATATTGGTATACTTCACCATGATGCTACTTGGCTTTGAAAAAATAAAGTACACCACTTGAATAATGCCTCCAAAATCACTAGCAAATCGAATATTATTTTGGGTAGCCATCACCTTAGGTAATATTTCACCAAAAAATAAAAGCAATAAAGTAACTGCTATCACTTTTACCAAAAATTCAATTCCGGGAATACCGATTTGATCAAAAACAAATAAGTGATTGATTAAAATATTGGCAATTAAAATAATGCAAATATTAATAAAGCTATTCGCAATGAGCATAGAGGTAAGTAATCTTTTAGGATCTTCCAACAAATGCACAATACGCTTTAATGCTTTATTGCTTTTGGTTTTTAAATTTTGAATGTCTTTGTAGGATAAAGAAAAGAAAGCCACTTCGGAGCCTGCAATGGAAAAAGATAAAAACAAAAGCACAATCATTAATAATAGCAGTGAGCTATCCTGTTGTAACGTTGTGGGATTGCTCTTAATGAACATAAAAATATTGCTCGAGTGATATTCCAATTTAGCTTGATTTTAAAGGGAAAGTTACCAATAAACTTACATATTTCATTCAGTTAGTTATTTTGGTCAGTTAAAAAAGAATTGATGGTTTTTGGAAACGCAAATTTTTCAAGATTTTTAATACTGACCCATTCGCCTTTTTCAAAAGTTTTGGGCATCTTTTTTAATTCTATTGTTAAAAATCTGAAAGTCAACAATTGATGCGTAAGCTGTTGTTGGTAAATTTTACTTTCGTTTGTTATTTTAACCTCCTTTAAATCAATCAGGAGTTGATCTTTTAACACCTGTTGAAAATAAGCATTATCCGCTATTACAAGTTTATCATTTTCTACTAAATAAAACTGATAAAGTCCTGCCCAAATATCACCTGGCCCTCTTTTTTGAATCCAAAATTTTCCATTTAATTTAAAGAGGAAGTAATCAAAATACCTTTTTTTCTTTTGGATTACTTTTTCTTTAATAGGTAATTGACCGACTGTTTTTTGTGCAAAAGCAGCACAAGTATTTTGCATCACACAATCGCCACATAATGGTGACATAGGTTTACAAACAGTTGCCCCAAAATCCATAAGTGCCTGATTATAAATACCTGCTTTTTTAAAAGCTAAATTTTCAGAAGCAATTTTATTAAAAATTGTCAAGCCCTCTTTTGTGTCAGTTGGTGTGTGAATTCCATAATAACGAGCAAATACTCTAAAAACATTTCCATCTACAACAGCATGGGGTAAATTAAATGCAAAAGAAGCTATGGCTGCTGCTGTATAAGGTCCAACCCCTTTCAATTTTAGTAAATCTTCATAATTAGATGGAAAAATTCCATTAAATGTTGTTACGATATGTTTTGCGGTAAATAATAAATTTCTACAACGGTTATAATAACCTAACCCTTCCCATAATTTAAACACTTCATTTTCTTTAGCTTTAGCCAACAAGTGTATATTAGGATAGGTGCTTATAAACTTTTCATAGTAGGACCAGCCCTGCTCCACCCTGGTTTGTTGTAATATAATTTCACTAAGCCATATTTTATAAGGGTCTTTCTCCCCTTTCCAAGGCATTGGACGGTGATTGGACTTTTTATCCCATTTTAGGAGTAAATCAGTGAAAATTGTGTTCATTTTGGGCAAAAATGAGCTAAAATGGCCAAAAAAGCCCTATTTTTTGCAAAAAATCTAATAATAAAATAGGGCAAATTGTACATATAATATTAATTAATATACATATTTGCGAAGAGAATCTAAGAGATATGTATAAAAAAATGAAAATTTAATTGCATTTAGGTAAAATTTAATTTATTTTTAAGACCGAAACCCCAAAATTCATCTTTATGAGAAAATCGGATCTCATTAATAAAATTGCTGCAGAAACACAGATTCCTAAAGTGGATGTACTAATGACTTTAGAAAGAATGTTTAAAGAAGTAAAAGAAAGCCTAGCTAATGGCCAGAATATATACATTCGTGGCTTTGGTAGCTTCATTACTAAGAAAAGAGCTGCAAAGATTGGGCGTAACATTAAAATGAATAAGGCTGTCAATATTCCTGAACATTTTATTCCTGCATTTAAACCAGCAAAAGAATTCGTAAACGAGGTAAAAGAGAAGCATAACAAGTCAAAAGATAGTAATTAGTAATTACCTTTGTCGGAAACTTCCTATTTTGAAAAAACCTCAGTTTATTGTTGCCATTATAGCTATCATTTCTTGCGTAGCAATCTATTTTTTCGTCCCTAGAACAAAAAAAGCTGAGTCGAGTCAACCTGAAAATAACCCAGTTTCGGTTACTGTTACTACACAATCTTTATTAGATGGTGCCAAAACAGCCCTTAGTGCAAGTCAAAAAATAACATTATTAAGTATTGAAAATCAATTAGTTAAGTCTAAAACAAAGACTGATAGTTTAAAGAATTTCACTCAATTGGCTCAATTTTGGGCAGATTCAGCGCATAGAGTCGAACCATATTTATATTACACTTACAGTGCTGCTTTGTTGGAAAATTCTGAAAAAAGCCTCACTTTTGCAGCCCAGCAGTTGATAGATAACCTAACAACTCCGGACGCACCACCTGCAATGCTTCATTGGATTGCAATAAATGCAAAAGCTCTTTTAGAAAAAGCATTGGTAATTAACCCTAATAATGATTCAGCGAAAATTAATTTAGGTGCCTGCTATTTGTTTGGAAATATTTCAGACAATCCCATGCAAGGCATTTTAAAAGTTAAAGAAGTAGTTGACAAAAATCCGCAAAATATTTACGGACAATTAATATTGGGTTTAGGTGGTAAAAAATCTGGCCAGTATCCTAAGGCTATTGAAAGATTCAATGCCATCCTAAAATTAGATCCTAATAACATAGAAGCAATGGTCAACCTTGCTGAGTGTTATGAGCTAACGGATCAAAAAGCTTTAGCAATTGATTGGTATACCAAAATGAAATCTTTGGTGAATAATCCAAATGCTAAAGAAGCCATTGACAAAAGAATAAAAGAGTTGAAGAAATAAGAGAAGAAATAACATTTTTAATAACAAAAATTATCGGACATGCCTTGTGGTAAAAAAAGAAAACGTCATAAAATTGCGACGCACAAAAGAAAAAAACGTTTAAGAAAGAATCGTCATAAGAAGAAGAATAAATAGTTCTTTTCCTAATACAAGCGTGCGCCTAACCTAGGACACGCTTGTATTCTTTTCAAAATACACTCCACTATTCTACCTAGCAACTTTACTTTACCTTTTCCTTCCTTCGTAAAGTGGTGTGTTTACAAAAATTATAAGCTGTAGCTGTGCTATTCATTGGCCGTGCTATATGCATTTAAAAAGTTGCTATAAGTGAACAAAGATTTAATTATAAATAGTACTTCTGATGGAGTTGAAATAGCTTTATTAGAAGATAAGAAATTAGTTGAAATACACAACGAAAAAATTGATGCTCGTTGGGCTGTAGGAGATTTATATTTGGGCAAAGTGCGCAAAATTATCCCTGGCTTAAATGCTGCATTTGTAGATGTCGGATTTGAAAAAGATGCATTCTTGCATTACACCGACTTGAGCCCTTATGTAAAATCCATTATCAAGTATACTCAAGAAGCTATTAACAATAACGATAACAGTTTTGATTTCTCAAAATTTCAAACTGCACCTGAAATTGTAAAAACAGGAAAGATTAGTGAGGTATTGAATGGCAAACCAAATGTATTGGTTCAAATTTTAAAAGAACCCATAGCAGCAAAAGGTCCAAGATTAAGCTGCGAACTTTCTTTAGCGGGAAGATTTATTGTATTAACTCCCTTTAATGAAATTGTTGCGGTATC
This sequence comes from uncultured Bacteroidota bacterium, assembly GCA_903938445.1. GTDB lineage: Bacteria > Bacteroidota > Bacteroidia > Chitinophagales > Chitinophagaceae > Sediminibacterium. Next base: position 60,691 of record CAJADG010000039.1, read on the forward strand.
TAAAAAAATTCATAGTGGCGAAGAGCGAAAGCGCCTTCAAAAAATGATGGAATCTATTAGACCCAAAAATTTTGGTGTAATAGTGCGTACTGCTGCAGAAGGAAAGACCACTGCCGAATTACATGAGGATCTATTAACCTTAGTTGAAAACTGGAAAACAATTCAGTCAAATTTGAAAGGCGCAATGGCACCTTCAAGAATCATGAGTGAGGAAAGTAAAACTACCAGTATTCTTAGAGACTTATTAAACGAAGACTTCAATAAAATTGTCGTTAACGATAAAAAGATATTTGACCTTACTTTAAATTATTTACAAAGAATTGCTCCAGCAAAAGCAAATATTTTAAGCCTGCATGCCGGTGATCAAGAAATTTTTGATCAATACGGAATTACAAAACAAGTAAAATCTTCTTTTGGAAAAACAGTTAACTTAAACAGTGGTGCCTATTTAATTATAGAGCATACCGAAGCATTACATGTAATTGATGTGAATAGTGGATTTAAAAGTGTAAGCAATAATCAAGAGGAAAATGCTTTGCAAACTAATTTAGAAGCAGCCGAAGAAATTGCACGTCAATTAAGATTGAGAGATATTGGCGGAATTATTGTCATTGATTTTATTGACATGAAACTTCCTGACAATAAACGTAAAGTACAAGAAGCATTGGATGAGTTTATGAAAACAGATCGTGCTAGACACTCTGTTTTGCCTATTTCTAAATTTGGTTTATTACAAGCTACTCGTCAAAGAATAAGACCCGAAGTAAATATTAATACTTCTGAAGATTGCCCTGCATGTAAAGGAACAGGTAAAATAACTTCTACTTTATTATTAGAAGATGAGATGGAGAAAAAATTGGCATACTTGGCAACACATGGTCATAAGAGCTTGCACATTTTAGTACACCCTATTATTCACTCTCATTTAACGAAGGGTATTTTTAGTAGTATACTTAAAAAATGGAAACGTAAATATAAAATCAAATTGAAATCTCAACCTGAAAATAATAGTCATTTAGTAGAATACAAATTCTTAGATGACAACCAGGAAGAAATCAAATTGTAAAATATTTTCGGAAATTACTATCTCGTTATTTTAAATAGCCATTATCTTTAAGGTATGAGCAAAGCCAAATCAGCCTTCTTTTGTAACAATTGCGGATACGAATCTGCAAAGTGGGCAGGAAAATGTCCGGCTTGTAATGAGTGGAATACTTTTACTGAAGAATTAGTAGAAAAAGGCGAGAAAAAAGAATCTGGCTGGGAAGAATATACTACACAACAAAAAGGTACACAGGTAATTGCTATCAATGAAGTCAATAGCCAGTCTGAAAAAAGAATCAGCAGCGCTGATGCCGAATTAAATAGAGTATTAGGAGGCGGTATTGTTTTAGGATCTATCGTACTAGTTGCAGGCGAACCCGGCATTGGTAAAAGTACTTTGTTTTTGCAACAGGGTTTGATGATGAAAGATCAAACGGTACTTTATATAAGTGGCGAAGAAAGTATCCAGCAAATTAAAATGCGTGCAGATCGCTTGAATTTGCAAAACGAAAATTTTTATCTTTTAACAGAAACGCGCACTAGTGATATTTTTAAGGCAATTAAGAAATTAAAGCCCACAGTAGTGATAGTGGACTCCATTCAAACATTGGAGTCTAATTTAATTGAAGCTGCGGCAGGTAGTGTTTCTCAAATAAAACAAACTGCAGCTGAATTTCAAAGATTTGCCAAAGAAACCGGAACGCCTGTATTCTTAATTGGACATATTACCAAGGAAGGTACCATTGCAGGTCCAAAAATTTTGGAGCATATGGTAGATACCGTTTTGCAATTTGAAGGAGATCGTCACTATGCATATCGCATGTTGCGCACTTTAAAAAATCGCTTTGGTAGTACTAGTGAATTAGGTATTTACGAAATGACGGGCGAAGGCATGAAAGTAGTTACTAACCCTTCGGCATTTTTAATTGCACAACGCAATGAATCATTAAGTGGAAGTACCATTGCAGCATCCATGGAAGGTATGCGTCCATTACTCATTGAAGTGCAGGCCTTGGTAACACAGAGTGTTTATGGTACTCCTCAAAGAACCGTTACAGGATTTGATTTAAGAAGACTACAACTATTATTGGCCGTGCTAGAAAAACGCGGAGGATTTGCATTTGGCATGAAGGATGTATTTGTAAATATTGCAGGTGGATTAAAAATTGAAGACCCCTCACTTGACTTAGCCATTATATTATCACTTCTTTCTTCCTACGAGGACGTTCCATTACCACAAGGCATTTGCTTTGCAGGTGAAGTGGGATTAAACGGAGAAATTAGAGCGGTGAATAGAATTCAACAACGAATTGCGGAAGCAGAAAAATTAGGTTTCGAGAAAATATATATTTCTGCATTCAATAGCAAAGGAATTGAACCAAAGAAACATAGTATTCAAATTATTCCTGTAGAAAGAGTAGACGAAGCTTATCGACTATTCTTTTAAACCATGCTAAATCATGGTCCTTTATCTAAACCATTCCTAAGTTTACAAAGTTATTTACAAGGATTTATTCACTTGATCTATCCGCACATATGTTTGCAATGTGCCAGTTCGGAATTACTAAATAGTCAAGTGATTTGTGATGAATGTGAATCGCAACTACCCTATACCCATTTTTCAAAAATGGTGATCAATCCTATAGAAAAAATATTTTGGGGACGTGCAAAAATTGAACAAGCCAACGCAATATTGTATTTTACAAAGGACAGTATTGTACAAAAAATTATTTTTGAACTAAAGTACAAGCAAAATAAAAAAGCAGGTTATTTATTGGGGCGACTCATTGCACAGGAGATCTTGTCAACGCATTCGGAAAATCCTGTCCTCTTCTTAATCCCCATACCAATAAGTAAAAAGAAGCTGCGAAAAAGAGGCTTTAACCAATGTCTAATAATTTGCAAAGGCATCATTGACTATGGAGTCAATGCTGTTATTTTTAATGGGTTGCATAAAATTAAAAATACGGTCACCCAGACTCATAAAGATCGATTGGAAAGAAGCTTGCAAAATAGTCCGGTTTTCATATTAAAAAACAGAATCCAATTACAGGATAAGCCAATAATGATTGTGGACGATGTAATTACAACTGGCTCTACTTTGGAAGCAGCTTTTCATTGCTTAAAAGCCGCTAACCCATCCTCCATATCAATTTCGACTGCCGCTTATACATTCACTTAAACCTTTTTACTTAAATCTTGTTATATTTAACTATAAAATCTTTCATTATGAAAATATTAGCTACACTTTTAATCTTAGCGGCATCGGTTATGGGAAATGCACAAAGTATCCATTCATTTAAAGTAAAAGGTATCGATGGTAAACAAATCGATTTTGCTTCTTTCAAAGGAAAGAAAATATTAGTAGTCAATACAGCGAGCAAATGTGGCTATACTCCTCAATATGAGGCATTGGAAAAAGTATACGAACAATACAAGGATAAATTAGTGATAATTGGATTCCCATGTAATCAATTTGGTGGTCAGGAGCCTGGCACTAATGAAGAAATTGTAAGTTTTTGCAAAAAGAACTATGGTGTAACTTTTCCATTAGCTGATAAGATTGATGTAAAAGGAGATAAAATTGCTCCAATTTATCAATGGTTAACACAAAAAAGCAAAAATGGTGTAGTTGATGCTACCATTTCTTGGAATTTTAATAAGTTCTTGTTAGACGAGAAAGGAAATATGATTGCTTATTACCCAAGCAACATAACACCAGATAGTCAAGAAATTTTGGCGCGTCTTAAATAGGCTGATATTCATCAAAAGATGAATATACTTTTCTCCACATCAAAAACAGCACCACTGTTTTTACTTATCTTCGCTCCATGTTATTAAGCGAAGTAATTGGCCAGGAAAAACTAAAGCAGCAGCTTGTCGATATGGTGCAACACCAACGACTAAGTCATGCTATACTTTTTGTTGGCCCCGAAGGCGCGGGCGCATTGCCTTTGGCTATTGCTTTTGCGCAATACATTGTGAGTATTCCGAATGATAATACAAATGCATTAGGTGCCGATGAAATTGCAGATTTACCTGCCTATCATCGCGCTAGTCAATTAATGCATCCCGATCTTCACTTTTCTTTTCCTAGTATTACTGAAAAACCTGGCACAAAAAATATCAGTTCCAATTATATTGAAGAATGGCGAGAGTTTATCAATGGCTACCCTTATGGCAATGTTTTTGATTGGTTGCAATCTATTAAAGCCGAAAATAAACAGGGTAATATTAGTGCAGATGAATGCCAAGAAATTATAAAAAAATTGTCGTTTAAAAGTTTTGAGAGTGCTTATAAGGTTTTGGTGATGTGGATGCCCGAATACTTGGGCAAGGAGGGAAATAAATTATTAAAGCTCATTGAAGAGCCACCGGCAAACACCCTATTTTTATTAGTAGCAAATTCTGAGGAGCAAATTTTGCCAACGATATTAAGTCGCTGTCAATATATTAAAGTGCCAAGGCTCACAACAAGTGAAATTGAACAGGCCTTGACTCAAAAAGCGCATTTAGATCCTGAAAAAGCGGCTCAGATTGCTGCTATTTCAGATGGTAATTACCGCGAAGCCTTACACTTAATTCAACATAGTGATGCCGACTTTTTAACCCAAATTAGGGAGTGGTTGAATGCGATACTTAAAGGTGGGCCCCTGGCTCAGCTAAAATGGGTAGAGGAAACCAGTAAAATGGGGCGAGAACCTCAAAAGCAGTTTTTGAAGTACTTTAACCACCTTTTAGAGCAAAGTATTCGTATAAAAGTGCTTGGTAACGACCTTCCTCTTGATCCTGCTTTAAAGGATTTTGCCCTCAGAATCAATAAAATAGCTGGAGTGGGTCAATTAGAGGCAATCGTAGAGGAATTAGACAAGGCAGTTTATCATATTGAGCGTAATGCGAACCCAAAAATGCTATTTATGGCCTTGGGGATCAAGTTCTATCATATCATTCAGAACAAAACCTTAATTTTGACAGAAGGCTAAGCTTGTGGGTTTGAGAAAATGGTTGCTTAGTTAGGTATTTTTTATTCATTAACAGTTAGAACTAACTATATATGGGATGTGGATCATGTGGAACTGGCAAACCAGGCGGTTGCAAAAGCAACGGTGGTTGTAGTTCGGGTGCTTGTAACAGATTAAATGTGCACGATTGGTTGCGCGACTTACCTATTGACGACATGGACAGTCAATGCAAGGTGGTAGAAGTAAGCTTTAAACAAGGTAGTCGTAAAGATTTTTTTCTAAATACTTCATTACAACATTTTGAGAAAGGAGAATATGTCACTGTCGAAGGCGTAAACGGATTTGACTTGGGTGAGGTTTCACTTACAGGAGAATTGGTTAGACTTCAATTAAAGAAAAGAGGATTAGATGAATTTAATCCTGACATGAAAAAAATTCTTAGACCTAGTACTGATAGAGAAATTGAAACTTTTAAAATTAGCAAAAGTAGAGAAGCTGATATTTTAGCACGCAGTCGTACGCATGCATCTAATCTTAAATTAGCCATGAAGCTAAGTGAGGTTGAAATGCAGGCCGATGGCAAAAAAGCTACTTTCTTTTATACTGCCGATGACAGAATTGACTTTAGAGAATTGATTCGCATTTTTGCGGGTGAGTTTAAGGTAAAAGTAGAAATGCGTCAGATTGGTATTAGACAAGAGGCTGCTAAATTAGGAGGCATTGGTAGTTGTGGCCGTGAACTATGTTGTAGTACTTGGTTACATGACTTTAAGAGTGTAAATACCACGGCGGCTCGTTATCAAAACCTATCTATCAATCAAACTAAATTAAGTGGACAATGTGGTCGCTTAAAATGTTGTTTGAATTTTGAATTAGATACTTATTTAGATGCGCTTCAAGGATTCCCGGATTATGCAGATACTTTACAAACTGCAATGGGTCAAGCTTTTTTAATTAAGAAAGATATTTTCAAAAACCTAATGTGGTATACCCTACCTAACAATACCAAGCATTATCCATTAACCATTGATCGTGTTGTTGAAATTAAGAAGTTAAACCAACAAGGCGTGGTGGTAGATGAATTGCAAGCGGTAGAATTGGTGAGTGGCAAACCAAAGGAAGTAGAACCTTCTTTTGTGGATGTAGTAGGTCAAATTAGTTTAAAGAGCTTAGAGAAAAACGATCGCAGAAGAAGAGATCAACAAAGAGGTCCAAATAACGATCGTAATTTTAATGGTCCAAGAAATAATGGCCCTAATAACAATCGTCCTAATAATGGTCCACGCAATAATGGCCCAAGACCAAACAACGGACCAAGACCTAATAATGGTCCTAACAATAATCGACCAAGCAACAGACCACCGCAAGGAAACAATCCTGGTCCAGCACAATCTTAATTTACAGATTCAAGTATAAAAAAAATAGCCCTCAATGAGGGCTATTTTTTTGGAAATGCACTTTATAAGATCAATATTTAGTGAAATAATTTTTCTAATTCTTGATTCGTAAAGTCCATTAAAGTTTTCACATAATCAGGAGAGAAATTAAATTTTAAACCTGCAGTTTCATACAATGCTGGTAATGTTTTAGTTCCACCCAGTGCCAGTGCATTCATATAATTTTCCAAAGCTTGCTTTGGATTTTTTTGATACTGCATCCACATGCCAATGGCACCTAATTGCGCAATGCCATATTCGATATAATAAAAAGGCACTTCAAATAAATGCAATTGTCTTTGCCATCCAATGGCACGATACATATCTAATCCAGTATAATCAATACTTCCAGTAGAAAACTCTTTTAAAATAGCTGTCCAATTTGTAGTTCTTTCTTCAATGCTATGATTTGGATTTTCATATACCCAATGTTGAAATTTATCAATAATCGCAATCCATGGGAAAATAGTAATGGTTCTTTCCAACTGATGTTCTTTCGCACGATTTAAATCTGCTTCATTATCAAAGAAAGACTGCCAATGATTCATCGTAAATAATTCCATTGACATACTTGCTACCTCCGCAATTTCCATTGGGTATTCCTTAAACGCACTTAATGCTAATGGATGCGAAAGAAAAGAATGAATCGCATGACCACCTTCATGCACCATCGTAGTAACATCACTCATTTGACCTGCCGCATTCATAAAAATAAAGGGTGCGCCAGATTCAGCCAATGGACAATTATATCCACCTGGTGCTTTTCCTTTTCTACTTTCTAAATCAAAATGTTTTAATTCATTCATTTTACGCAAGCAGTCTGCAAAAAATGGATCTAACTGTTCAAAGCAGGCTACCGATTTTTCATATAAATCTTTGCCATCTGTAAATGGTCTCAAAGGCTTGTTTCCAGCAGGTTCTGCTTCGGTATCCCATGGCTTTAAAACATCCAATCCTAACTTTTGTTTTTTGCGCGCATAAATTTTATCAATCAAAGGAAGTACATGTAATTTAACTGCTTCATGAAATTGAAAACAATCTTCCTTGGTATAATCAAACCTACCTAGTTCTGCAAATTTGTAATCACGATAATTAGCAAAGCCTGCATTCACTGCAACTTGATGTCTTTTTTGAATTAAAGTAGTATACAATTCATGCATGGCATCCTTATCCTGCAAACGACGTTCTTGAATTTTTTTATACGCTTCTTCTCTTACCGCTCTGTCTTCATTTTCTAAAAATTGAGAAGCTTGTTGTAAAGTATATTCTTGACCATTCATCTCAATAGTCATTTTGCCTGCAATGGCACCATATTGTTGTTGCAAAACACTTAACTCCGCTTGCAAAGGAATATTTTCGGTTCTAAATAAATCAATACTTTTTTTAACCGAACGCAAATAAGTAAAGTATTGGTCTTTGTCCAATTCGTCTGTAAAAGGACAAGCAATTAATTTTTTATTCAACGCATCGGCATAAGGTTGCATTTGAGGTTGAATTTCCATGCAGAAATAAGTAAATGCATCTTCCAAAGATTTATCTGTTGTGTCACAGGTCATTTTAATTTGTCTCCAACATGCATCCTCACTAATAAAAGCCTCCAATTCACTTAAATCCAATAACCATTTTTCCAAATCGGCTTTACTTAAAAGAGGTCGTTCAGAAAGCTCCTTAAAAAAGGGCTCCAAACCAGCCCAATCCGTTAAAACAAAGGCTTCCGGAAGGTATTGATGAGGCGTTTTTTTGATGTCTGCTGTTCTTAGCATAAGTTGAGATTTTAAGTGGCAAATTTACTACTTTTACACACTTTAAAAGATTTAATAGTGGCCAACAGCATTCATTTATTACCAGATCATATTGCCAATCAAATTGCAGCCGGGGAGGTGATTCAAAGACCTGCTAGTGCGGTGAAGGAATTATTGGAAAATGCGGTAGATGCAGGTGCCACTGAAATTAAATTAATTATTAATGATGCGGGCAAGGCCCTCATTCAAGTCATTGATAATGGTAAGGGAATGAATCCCATAGATGCTCAAAATGCTTTTGCTAGACACGCAACAAGTAAGATTAGTGCCATTGAGGACTTATTTCAAATTAGGACCATGGGCTTTAGAGGGGAGGCATTAGCGTCCGTTGCTGCCGTAGCGCAAGTGAGTTTAAAAACAAGGCAGGCGGAGGATGAATTAGGAACTAGTGTAGAAATTGAAAATAGCCAGGTATCAGAAACCAGCCCAGTAGCTTGTCCAGTTGGTACCAATATTAGCATGAAGAATTTATTTTTCAATGTGCCTGCTAGACGAAATTTTTTAAAAAGTAATTCAGCTGAGTTAAAGCATATTATTGAAGAATTTACAAGAGTAGCATTGGCATTCCCTGAAATCTATTTTAGCTTCACGAATAATGGTCAGGATGTTTTTCATTGGGAAGCCGGCAGCTTTAAACAAAGAGCCATTCATGTTTTAGGCAATAGCTACCAAACAAAATTAGTAGCGGTTGGTGAAAAAACCGACTACTTAACTATTTCAGGATTTGTTGGCAAACCAGAAACCGCAAAGAAAACAAGAAGCGATCAATACTTTTTTGTGAATCGTCGTTTTATTAAAAGCGCCTATTTACACCATGCCATTGCAAATGCTTTTGATGGTTTAATTCCAAAAGAAAATTTCCCAAGTTATATTTTGTATATAGATGTGGATCCTTCGCAAGTGGATATTAATGTGCACCCTACTAAGCAAGAAATAAAATTCGAGGATGATAAAATTATTTATGCCTTTGTACAAGCCGCAGTAAAACATGCGTTGGCACAATTTAGTATTGCTCCTTCTTTAGATTTTTCATTGGATGCGAATATTCAACAACTAGACGCTATCCAAAAGCCTTTTTCGGATGAACAAAGAAGCAGCACGGCTAGTAGTTCATTATACGCTGGCTTTACGCAAAAAAATCAAGCACATTTTATCCCAAGAACCAATGAGGCTGAAAGAAAAGAGTGGAAAAGCTTTTTTGCTGATCTTCCAACAAGCGATGATCAAAATAGTCAATCCAATGGGGAGCAGGCAGGGAACGATGGCTTTATTGTTAAGTCCTCTTCTATGGGATTATATCAAGAAAAACAAGGAATTTTAGTAGACGAGGATGCAACCCTTTTACAGATCAATAACACCTATATTATTGCACCCGTTGGGCCTGGGATGATCATGGTGCATCAACAATTAGCGCATGAACGTGTGTTGTATGAAAAGTATCAAAAAGCAAGCATACAACCGCATGCCACACAAAAAAGTTTATTTCCAGTGGTATTGGAATTAAGTGTAGCAGACGCAATATTGTTGGAAGAAATTATTGAAGACTTAGCTATCATTGGATATGAAATTGAATCTTTTGGGCAAAACAGCTTCATCATACAAGGTATTCCTGCGGATGTAAATGCAGGCAATGAAAAAAATGCAATTGAACTTTTACTAGAACAATTTAAACACTTTAGTGGTGATATTAAATTTAGTAAAAGAGAAAAAATTATTCGATGCATGGCTAGACAGTCCGCCATTAAAGCAGGTCAAAGCTTATCTCAAAAAGAAATGCATAGTTTAATTGAATCTCTTTTTAATTGCGATACACCAAATGTAACTGCTTCCGGAGCCCCAACTTATATTGATTTTAAAGAAGGATATTTGGACAACTTATTTAGCAAGTAAATTAGTTCGCATTCATAATGGCTGTAAGGTATTCCTCCACTGCATGTCTAACTGGATAAGTTCTTGGACTTACATGATTAGCCACTAATACTGAGAATAATAGTCTGGTACCTTTATTGGTTATGATATATCCACTCAATGCAATTTGATTTCCTAAGGTTCCTGTTTTAGCATATAAAACACCTGGAATATCTTTGTAGTATGCAGACAGCGTGCCCTTTCCTCCTTGAGCAAAAATGGCTTTGATTCTTTCTATGGAAAATTCATTTTCCATTTTTTGCAAAAGAACAATATAGTTTTCAGGAGTTGTTAAATTGAATCGGCTTAATCCGCTACCATCCGCCCACTCTGGCTTTTGAGGGAAAACAGAAAAATCAGTTTTTAAAATGGTATCTATTATTGCAGCGTCATCCATTTTACCCAATAATTTTTGACTAGTCATCAACAATACTTGTTCTGCAAAAAAGTTATCGCTACGATTCATCATTATTTTTAATAAACTATCAGTAGGAACTGTTTTTAGAATAGTGGCAGTTGGCTGTGTCCATCCAGATTGTATTGCAATTGATTTTTTGGGGTGTAAGCTATCTTCAATAAGCGCCTTCACTAAAGCAAACTTATTATCTGTTATAAATGGAACTTGTTGAATAGAGTCTTTAATGGCATCTGGTTTTGCATAAAATTGATTACTCAATTTTTCACGCGTCCAAACAGTATAGCTATTAGGTAAAGTTTGCTTTTTTGTAAAATAATTAGGCACTAAAGAAACACCTTCTCCTTGCTTAGCAACCGTAACTACATTGCCATAAATATTTAATCTGTTTCTTTCAGGTTGATAGTCCTCAGGATAATCATCCCATGCCCAACCTCTACCAAAGGAAGCAAAATTATCTGGCTCATTTGGCAAACACAATACAACTCTTTTTTTTGTGGTTTTTATTAAATCAGCAATAGGTTGATAGGCAAAATCAGGATGTAAAAAACTTGGATCCCCCAATGGCATTAAAAATACGGAATCATTATTTTCGGCAAATTGCCAACCAGGAATAGAATCGGTTAAATATTTCATTCCCAAATAACAGGACTGAATTTTAGTATTACTCGCAGGTGTAAAATAATGATCGCTCTGATATTTGTCTACCCACTGTTGCGTGGATTCATTGTACACCGCGATACCTATATGTGCTCCTTTTAAAGCAGGAGACGCCAGCAATGTGGCTTGTGGGGTTTGTGCACTGGCAGTAGTAATTGAAAATAATACTGCGATAAAAATAAATGCCCATGGAGATTTTACTCCCTTTCTAAAGCTCTTAGCCATCTTTCAGGAATTTCGTTATTGGAAGCTACTAAATAATCTTTGTAACTGCAAGGGCACCATTGTTCATTGTGTAATTGCATCCACCAACGACCTGTACTTTTACTTTGTAAAAATTTAGTGTCAATATCCGAAAACGCAATATGAAACTCTTTAAATCTTTCAATATCAGACAAAGGTGATTCTTTTTTCCCTCTATGCACCCCATCCACAATATACCAAATCATTTGCGCCATTTGAATGGCAGTTAATCCATTGCGATCCTGCTCGGCCTGATAACCAAATAGTCCAATAGAACTCGTTTTCCAACTCATTCCTGCATATTGCATTAATACACAAGCCTCTTCCCCATTAAATCCATTGGGTGTAATAAAGTTAGCGGGTGCATGTGCATTTTGAATGGCACTAATATCAAAACTCATCATGTGACTATCTCTAATCACTGGCTCCATTTCCTCAATACTTTCTCTCACCACCCCTAATCTAAAGCAATCAAATCTTAGCTTATCAATAGTTTCCAACATATGGGGATGCATAAAATAACTTTGGAATCCTATATGTGCATAATGGTTTAAATGATTCGGAAGACCAGTAAATAATTCTTCTAAAAAATGATCCGAAGGAAGTCTCGCTTCTAAGTCAAGGTCAATTTTTGCATCTGTAACCACTGCATTAACTAAAGTAGGAATAGAAGTATATGCATGATATTGCGCAAGTGTTAAATCATGTGAGCCACCAATGATAACCACTTTTTTATCCTGTAAAAGCAATTCAGATATAACGGTTCTTAATGCTGCATAACTGTCTGGTATGGATTGACCTAATTTAACATTACCCAAATCGGCAATGGTTACTTGTGCATGCCAATAATATAGATTGTAAAAAGCGGCCCTTACCGCATCTGCCGCCGCATGTCCATTTAATGCGAATCCAGCGCCTCTACATTCACCTGCTCCGATAATTACGATATCTGCATTAGAAATATCAGGTAAACTACCCTCATTCACTAATATATGTTTACCTAACTGGGTATCTCTATATCCCTCATCGTTTGAAAGAAGGTCCAAATTTACCGGCTCTAGGAAATCTTGTATTGAAGAAAGTGACATGCGCTTGAATTAACTATAGCATTAACGCAAATTTTGGCAAAACATTGTCCAAAAAGGATTCAAAATTGGGAAAATGGGTCCTAATCTTGGAATTTATAGCCAATTCCGCGGATAGATATAAAATGAATCGGATTGCGGACATCACGCTCAAAATACTTTCTGAAATTTAAAATGAAATTATCAATGGTTCGAGTATTGGGAAATACATTGTAGCCCCAAACTGTTTGCAAAATACGCTCCCTTGAAACGACCGTATTCTTATGATCTATCAGTAATTTCAAAAGCATAGCTTCCTTTTTGGTCAGAGTGATTTTTTCACCCGAAAAGGTAATTGCTTCTAATGAATTAAAATCAAAATGATTCTCAGCAAAAACATATTTATCGACAGCGACAGGAGCAGCAATAGCAGTTGATTTTTGTATCAACTTAGATACTCTCAATAATAGTTCCTCCAAATTAAAGGGCTTCGTCATATAATCATCGGCCCCAATTTTTAAACCCTGCACTTTATTAGCACTTGTATTTTTTGCACTTAATATTAAAATAGGCGTTTGGTTATTATTTAGCCTAAGCATTTCAGTAATTGAAAAGCCATCTACTCCCGGCAACATCACATCTAAAATAATTAAATCAAAATGCGCTTGCTCAATTTGTTTTAATGCTTCTGGCCCATCATATGCTGAACTCACCGCATACCCTTCCAAACTTAAATTCAATTTAAGCGCATCGTGCAAATTTACTTCATCTTCAACTAATAAAATAGAATGATTTAGCATATTACTTTATTAAATAGGTGAATGTAAAAATACTGCCAGTTGGTGTATTTGGAGTGACTTCTAATTTAGCTTTATGAAAAATGGCAATTCTTTTACATAAATACAAACCAAGACCTGTTCCTTTAGTTGACCTTGTATACTCTGCTCCAACTCTATAAAATTTTTCAAATATCTTTTCTTTATCTGCAGCAGGAACGCCAACACCTTCGTCTGTTACAGACAATTTAACCTGAGCCTGTTGTTGTAATAATTTTACGGTAATACAGGAGGTCGAACTTGAATACTTAATTGCATTATCAATTAAATTATTTAAAAGTAATTGCAACAAAACAGACTCCCCTTTAATTTGAATACCCTCTTCCAACTCTTGTTTAATTTGTCGTTCAGGAAATCTATTGTTGAATATTTTTAAAGTGTTTTCCACTATTAAAGACAAGTCAACATCCTGTGTATTAGATTGATATTCGCCCATATCTAATTGAGATGCCAATAAAATATTATTACAAAGATTATCTAGACGTTGCGTTTCTGATAATGAAATTTCAAGCATCTTTTTTTGTTGAGCTGGCTCTAAATTTCTTTTTAATAAGGTTTCGATATTTAATTGAGTAATAGCAATAGGTGTTTTTAATTCATGGGTTACAGCCATCATGAAATTTTGTTGCTGATTAGAATATCTGATTTGTCTTTGCAAAGAACGATACACATAGATAGCCCCAAGTAAAAACAAAAATAAAATAGTCAATCCCTCCCCTATATATTGCTTGTGCTTTCTGTATTGATAATCCTGAATGGAATGTGCTTTTTGTGCTAATGCTGGGTCATTCGATTGAAAAGTACCATATTGCACATTTGCAATTTGATCATTTTGTTTATCCAATGCCACATACCACCACATAAGGGCTGCTATCATGTATGTCAAAAACAACCAGTAAGAAAACCTGATAAATTGAAGCTCTGTAAAATTTTTAAAGCGAATATTCATTACGGCTTTATTTTTTCTACTCTAATTCCTGTAGATAATATATTCTCTAATGGATCTTCACGCATAGTATGCTGTAATACAAACTTGTATATGCCTTTTTTAAAATGAAGGGCATCTGTGCTTATAGGAATGCGTTGGTCATAAATATCATCCATTCCAGTGCCAAGCCAACCCTTTTCATCATCTGCCAGATTTAAATTCAAAGATTGTTTTGTAACAGAATCATTTGGCGCAATGGTATTTAATTGAATCCAAATATTTTTATAATGATAAGCGTTATGATGTCTTATTACAAAGTATACTTTATAAGCTGTAGCCGTATCAGTAATAGAAAACTGATATTGATTTGCCACATGCGATGACCATTTATGATCCGGATAAATAGTTACTTGTTCATACAATTGCTTTGTTTGACAACTAGTAAAAAAAACGATTGCCAAAACAGTATTAATAACGAATTGTAAATTTTTACGCAACATTTTACAACACATTTAAAATTTGTTCTTTTGCTTTTTCTAATTCATCCTTCATTAGTATCACTGACTTTTGAATAGCAATATCATTAGCTTTTGATCCAGTAGTATTAATTTCTCTTCCCATCTCTTGTAAAATGAAAGAAAGTTTTTTCCCTTTTGAAGGCTCTTTTTCTTTTAGTACATCTTTAAAATAAGTACAGTGATTCGTAAGTCTTACTTTTTCTTCTGAAATGTCTATTTTTTCAATATAGTATATCAATTCTTGCTCTAATCGATTGTTGTCATACTTATCAGCTCCAACATATTGTTCCAATAATTTAACAAGTCCCTCTTTAATTTTTATTCTACGCTCAGGCTCATGCACTGCAATGTTAGCCTGCTGCGCTTCAATAGCTGCCACTCTTTCTAATAAATCTTTTTCGATTGATTTTCCTTCTTCCATTCGATGTTGGATCAATTGATCAATGGCTAATTGCAATAAATTCGAAACAGCCTCCCACTCTTCCTCCGTGATTACTTCACTAGTGGAAGAAACAACATCTGGTAATTTCAATAAAGTACTTAATAAGTTTTCTTTTTCAATACCCAATTCATTCGCTAATTCAACAATGGGCTGATAATATGATTTTGCCAAAGCAGTGTTTATACTTACTGGCTTTGAAACGCCATTTGATTTAACGGAGATATTACATTCAACACTGCCTCTACATAAAGTTTCATTTAGTTTATTTCTAATTTCCACTTCGTAAGGCTTTAATAAAGACGGGATATTTAAACGCAAATCAAATTGTTTGCCATTTAACGACTTAACCTCAATTAATAAAGTCTTTTCATTAAAGTTAGTTTCAGCACGCCCATATCCTGTCATTGAATGCAACATAGTATACCTTTTAATTAGTCAATAAAGGTATTAAATTATAGGCAAGGGAAAGCAATTTTTAAAAATCAATCCCTATGAAATTCTTCTTTTTTTGTTGATATTGGACAAAATCAAAAGTATATAATTTACCAGGCCTGTGGGTCACATGTGTTTCCATTTCGTCAGTGTCATTCAAGAAGCCCATGGAGGCAAATTTTTTTCTGAAATTTCGTCTATCCAACTTCACATCTAAAATGGCTTCATAGACATTTTGAAGCTGCCTCAATGAAAACTTAACTGGCAACAAATTAAAGGCCAAAGGCTGTTCCTGAATTCTTTTTTGCAACCATCTTGTACAAACTTCTAAAATTTGTTTGTGGTCAAATGCCATTTCCCCAATTTGATTGATCGTATGCCATTTGAGCTCATTATCATGTAACAATAATTGATGATGTTTGATATTTAATAACGAAGCATAAACGGTGGTGACAACTCGACCCCCAGGATGTCTATCGGGCTTGCTAAATGTATGCACCTGTTCCAAAAAAACATCTGTCATTCCTGTTCTTTGCCTTAAAACTCTATTGGCTGCTGTATCTAAATCTTCATCGGCATTTACTTTGTCTCCTAATAAAGACAATTTGCCTTCATATTTAGTCAAATCACTTTTAATGAGTAATACTTTAAGTGAATTTTCATGGAAACCAAAAATCACACAGTCAACAGTTAAAGGTACTGTAGGATAAGAGACTACTAGTTCTATAGCATCTCTTGGAGATACAGCTATGTTATTAGCCGCCATCGAATGGTTGGGTTCTATCATAAGCAATCGAAAATAAAAGCAATCGAATACCAAAATACGAAATAAAAGAATAAAACAATTTGTAATTTAGCAGACATTTCAAAACATGTATACAAAAGATCAAATACAAGCATTTCAAATAGCTACGAAAAACTTCATAGATAGCCCCAAGGATATCGATTTAGAAAACTTAAGAAAGCTACTAAAATTTCACGAATATCAATATTATGTGGTTGCTCAGCCTCTAATTAGCGACTATGAATACGATGTTTTATATCAACAATTAATTGCTTTAGAAGCTGCTTCTCCTCATTTGATCACAACAGACTCGCCTAGCCAACGTGTTGGAAATAGTTTAAATACCAATTTTGAAACAGTGCCTCATTTGGTACCCATGTTGAGTTTGGAAAACAGTTATAATGCCGAAGATTTAAATGATTTTGATAGAAAGGCAAAAGAAGGCGCACAATTAGATACGGTTAAATATTGTGTTGAACCAAAATTTGATGGTGCAAGTATTTCTTTGATTTATGAGAACGATATATTAGTACGCGCTAGCACAAGAGGTGATGGTGTTGCAGGTGAAGAGATTACTCAGAATATAAAACAAATACGTTCTATCCCTTTAAGTGTTCCGCTTTCTCAATATGGAATTCAACAAATGGAAATAAGGGGCGAAGTGATTATGAGTAAAAAATCTTTCAACGATTTTAATGAAAAATTAAAAGCAAAGAATCAAGCCACTTTAGCCAATCCCCGTAATGCGGCAGCAGGTAGTTTGAGAATGAAAGATCCTAAAGAAGTTGGAGAAAGAAATTTAGACGCTTTCATATACCATATTAGTTATTATACTTTGAAGGAAGGTGCTGTTATTCCTGCATTATTAAGAACGCATAGCGGATCCCTAGAACTATTGTGGAATATGGGTTTCAGATCACCACAAAAAGAAAGAAAAGTAATTACGAATATAGAAGGGGTGATTCAATTTTGCAATGATTTTGAATCTTCAAGAGATAATTTACCCTATGAAATAGATGGATTAGTTATTAAAATTGATGACTTTGCATTACAAGAAAAATTAGGCATGACTTCTCACCATCCTAGATGGGCTATTGCTTATAAATTTAAAGCGCGTCAAGCTACTACCATTTTAGAAAATGTTGAATTTCAAGTGGGAAGAACTGGCGCGGTGACACCGGTTGCAAAATTAAAAGCAGTAGCCATTGGTGGAGTAACCGTTTCAAGCATCTCCATGCACAATGAAGAATATATTAGAGAAAAAGATTTGCGTTTAGGGGATACGGTGATTATTGAAAGAGCAGGTGATGTGATTCCTCAAATTGTTCAATCCATTCCTACCCTAAGAAAAGGGACTGAGCAAATTATAGAATTTCCATCCAATTGCCCAGTATGCGATTATAATTTAGAGAAGGAAGAAACAGAAGCAGTGTGGAGATGTAATAATCCAGATTGTACTGCACAAATTGTAGAGCGCATGATACACTTTGTGAGCAAGGATGCCATGGATATTAAAAGTTTTGGAGACGCAAATATTAGGAAGTTCTATGAGCTTGATTTGCTAAAAAATATTCCCCAAATTTTTAATTTAGATTTTGAAATCATTGGCAAGCTGGAAGGATTTGGCAAGAAAAGTGTTGACAATTTAAAAGCAGCGATTGATACGTCAAAAACACAACCTTTATATCGATTGATTTATGCCCTAGGGATTCGCTTTGTAGGAGAAACTACCGCAAAGACAATTGCTTCACATATTGAACATATTTTAGACCTTCAACATTTTTCAATTGAGCAACTACAATCTTTTGAAGACGTAGGTGTTAAAGTAGCAAGCAGTATTCATCACTATTTTAGCCAAGAAAAAAATATTACACTCATTAAGGAATTAGAAGCCTTGGGTTTAAATATGATTCAAACCAATACCACTGCGGTGGATGGTAATTTATCTGGATTAAACTTTTTATTTACCGGCACCCTCACCCAATTAAAACGTGCTGATGCCGAAGCTATGGTGGAATCAAGAGGCGGACATATATTAAGTGGGGTAAGCAGTAAATTAAATTACTTAGTAGTGGGCGAAGATGCAGGAAGTAAATTAGAAAAAGCAAAAAAAATAGCCTCGATAAAAATAATTACCGAGGCTGAGTTTATTGAACTTGTAAAAAACTAAATAATTCCTTGAGCCGCTAAATACTCTGCAATTTGAACTGCGTTGGTAGCAGCACCTTTACGTAAATTATCGCTTACAATCCACATGTTTAATGTTTTAGCTTGTGTTTCGTCTCTACGTAAACGACCTACAAATACCTCGTCTTTTTCATGAGCCCACAAAGGCATTGGATAAAACTGAGCAGCATCGTCTTGTTGTACCACCACACCAGGTGCAGTTGATAATTCAGCGATTAATTCTTTCAAATCAAATTCATTTTCAAACTCTACATTCACGCTTTCGCTGTGTCCACCCATCACTGGGATACGTACAGTAGTAGCCGTTACTTTAATATGATCGTCTTGCATAATTTTGCAAGTTTCTTTTACCATCTTCATTTCCTCTTTGGTATATCCATTTTCTAAGAACACATCAATTTGAGGAATGGCATTTAAATCAATTTGATACTTATAGGCCATATCTTCTGCTGCTAATGTTTTGCCAGCACGCTCTTCCATTAATTGATCCACTGCTTTTTTACCAGTACCCGTTACACTTTGGTAAGTGCTTACTATGACTCTTTTAATTTTATACTTAGCATGTAAGGGTTGCAATGCCACTACCATTTGAATCGTAGAACAGTTTGGATTGGCGATAATCATATCCTCAGCAGTTAATACCGAAGCATTTACTTCTGGCACCACTAATTTTTTCGTTGGATCCATTCTCCAAGCAGATGAGTTGTCAATAACACGAATACCAGCTTCCGCAAATTTTCGCGCCCACTCGGTCGATGTTCCACCACCTGCTGAAAAAATGGCTACAGCTGGTTGAGCAGCGATCCCTTCTTCCATGCCTACTACCTTATATGCTTTTCCTTTAAAAATTACTTCCTTACCTGCAGAACGCGCAGAGGCTACTGGAATTAATTCAGTTACTGGAAAATTTCTTTCAGCTAGTACTTGTAACATTTTTGTGCCTACTAGCCCTGTGGCACCTACTACTGCAACACGCATGGTTATTGGTTTTTATTTTTAAAATTCATTTTTTATTTCATTGATGCAACAAAAAAGCCCTCCATTTTGTGGAAGGCTTCTGAGTATATTTATTCGCATACAAACAATCAGACCTTCCTCTTAGAGTGGTTTCTTAATTTGTTTTGTATGTTTATTTTTCATCATTGTGGAACAAAATTAATTGGATGGAATCATTTCACCAAATTAAACTAATTCAATATCAAAATTTACCAAGGAAACAAACGATTGTACGCGTCCTTTGATTTCTTCCATATCAATCTCTGTTAATCTTTGTGTACCAAACTTTTCAACGCAGAAGCTAGCCATAGCACTACCCAAAATAATAGCAGACTTCATGTTTTCAAAAGAAAAGTCTTTTGTCTTTGCTAAATGAGCCACAAAGCCTCCAGCAAAAGTATCGCCTGCACCAGTTGGATCAAACACTTCCTCTAATGGTAATGCAGGTGCAAAGAAAACTTCGTTCTCATGGAACAATAATGCACCATGCTCTCCTTTTTTAATAATTAAATATTTAGGACCCATCGCCATAATCTTCTTAGCTGCTTTCACTAAACTATACTCACCACTTAATTGACGTGCTTCACTATCGTTAACCATTAATACATCCACTAAACTAATAGTATGCAATAAATCATCCAACATTATTTCCATCCAAAAATTCATCGTATCCATTACGATTAATTTTGGGCGATTTTTCATTTGCTTAATAACGCTACTTTGTACACCAGGCACTAAGTTTCCTAACATTAAAATATCACAATCCTGATAACTTTCTGGAACCACTGGCTGAAAGTTTTCCAACACATTTAATTGTGTATCCAAAGTATCACGGGTATTCATATCTAAATGATACTTACCGCTCCAGAAAAATGTTTTTTCGTCTTTTTTAATTTGTACTCCTTCTAAAATAACACCTCTATTCGTTAAGGCATCTAATTCTGATTGAGGGAAATCTCCACCCACTACAGAAATTTGTTTAACAGGTGTAAAATTAGAAGCACACCATGCAATATAGGTAGCTGCTCCACCAATAATTTTATCGCTTTTCCCAAAGGGTGTTTCAATGGCATCAAAAGCCATTGATCCTACTACTACTAAAGACATTTGTTTGTGTTTTATTTCAGGCGCGAAACTACGATTTTTATGGTTTCCTAACTGCTTGATAATCAAAAAACTAACGATTTTGCCATTTTATTTAAAAATTAATGTGTTTTTAAGGGGTAATTTTTCTAAATTTGTACAAATTATCAAGCATTTTCAATCATGGCAAGAATTAAAACTGAAAAAAATATATCTCGTAAAGATGTAATTGTAAGCAAAGCGGCGACGCTATTTAGAGAAAAAGGATACAAGGCGGCAAGTATGCGCGACCTTGCAGAAGCGGTGGGGGTGGAAGCAGCTAGTTTATATAATCACATTAAATCTAAAAGTGAATTATTACACGAATTGGTTTTTAGTGTTGCTAATAAGTTTGTATTGAAATTGGATGAGATTGAATCAGAGCCAATCACTTCCTTACAAAAAATGGAAAAAATATTACGATTCCATATCAGCGAAATGATCCATCATTACGAGGAAGTTTATGTGAGTGATAGAGAATGGAAGCATTTATCAGACCCTTATTTATCCAACTACCAAAATCAAAGAAGAGTTTATCGTAAAAGATTAGCGGCTATCATTGAAGAGGGAATTAGAAATAAAGAAATTAAAACAATTGATGCACCAACGGTAGTATTAATTTTCCTACACGCAGTAAGTGGTATTGAAAGTTGGCATCGTTCTACTAAAAAAATTACCGCCGAAGAGTTAGAGCAAAACATGGTTGCCATTTTAATTGATGGTTTAAAAGCGAATAAATAAGATTAACTTTGTTGCTAATCTTATACTGTGTCAGAAAGAAACAATTTTATTGATTACATCAGAATTTTTGCCCATAGTGGGCATGGCGGAGCTGGATGTAAACATTTCTTAAGAAATAAATTAACTGCAAAAGGCGGACCTGATGGAGGCGACGGTGGTCGTGGCGGTCATGTTATTTTAAGAGGCAACTCGCAACTTTGGACTTTACTTCACTTACGTTATCATAAAAATGTAATTGCTGAAAATGGCGAAAACGGAAGTAAAAATAATTGTACAGGCAAGGATGGAAAAGATATTATCATTGAAGTTCCATTAGGCACAATTGCAAGAGATGAAGAAACTGGAAAAATTGAAGCCGAAATATTACATGACGGACAAGAAATAGTTTGGTTAAAAGGTGGAAGAGGTGGATTAGGGAATAGTAATTTTGCAACTGCTACTCAGCAGGTTCCTGAATATGCGCAACCCGGCGAAGAGGGTGTTGAAGGTTGGAAACAAATTGAATTAAAAGTATTAGCGGATGTTGGACTGGTTGGATTCCCCAATGCTGGTAAGTCCACTTTATTATCATCTATAACAGCAGCAAAACCAAAAATCGCCAACTACGCATTTACTACTTTAACGCCGCAATTAGGAATGGTGGAATATCGTGATAACAGATCCTTTTGTATTGCAGATTTACCAGGAATTATTGAAGGTGCTGCCGAAGGAAAAGGCCTAGGGCACAGATTCTTACGACATATTGAGCGCAACGCCGTTTTATTATTTTTAATTCCTGCAGACTCCAATGATCATAAAAAAGAATTCGAAATTTTAAAAAATGAACTCAACGAATTCAACCCAGAGTTATTGCAAAAAGAATTTATCATTGCTATTAGTAAAGCTGATTTACTCGATCAAGAGTTAACAGATGCGATTGAAAAAGAATTACCTGAAAAGATCCCACATATATTTATCTCCTCTGCTATCAACAAAAATTTAATAGAGTTAAAAGATATGCTCTGGAGTGCCCTGAACAAACCTATTTAGTTAAAGTAAACGTTCGGTGAGAGTAAGTATTTAGTTTTAAATTTTTATATGTAATAAAATAAAAAAAGGCCCTGATAATTCAGGGCCTTTTTAGTATCTAATAGTTTAAAAAACTAGTTGTTATTTGACTTTGCAGCCTTGCTACGCTCGTTCTCGTCTAACATAGACTTACGCATACGCACTGACTTTGGAGTAACTTCAATACACTCATCAAACTGAATGTACTCCATACACTCTTCCAAAGTAAACAAGATTTTTGGAGTGATACGAACACTATCATCACTACCGCTCGCACGGTGGTTTGTTAATTTTTTCATCTCCACCGCGTTGATATTTAAATCACCTGGCTTAATATGCTCCGCCAAAATTTGACCTGCGTATACTTCTTCACCTGGCTCAATAAAGAAACGACCTCTATCTTGTAATTTATCAATTGAATAAGCAGTTGTTGTACCACCTGTTTTTGCAACCAATACTCCGTTGTTACGTCCAGGAATTGTACCTTTCCATGGCTTGTATTCGTTAAAACGGTGTGCCATAACCGCTTCACCTGCAGTTTGCGTTAACATTTGAGAACGTAATCCAATCAATCCTCTTGATGGAATATCAAACTCTAAATGTTGCATTGAACCTTTAGATTCCATGATTAACATTTCACCCTTCTTTTGAGTTACTAAGTCAATTACTTTACCACTAAATTCTTCAGGAACGTCTACTACTAATATTTCATATGGCTCATGCTTTTTACCATCCACATCTTTCACTAACACTTGAGGATTACCCACTGTTAATTCATAACCTTCACGACGCATGGTTTCCACCAATACCCCTAAGTGTAAAATACCACGACCATATACCAAGAAACTATCCGCACTATCTGTTTCTTCAACACGTAATGCTAAGTTCTTTTCTGTTTCTTTAATTAAACGATCACGAATGTGACGAGAAGTTACAAACTTACCTTCCTTACCAAAGAAAGGTGAGTTGTTAATACTAAAAGTCATACTCATAGTAGGTTCATCTACACTGATAATAGGTAAAGCTTCTGGATTTTCAGGATCAGCAATCGTATCACCAATATTGAATTCTTCTAAACCCACCACAGCACATAAGTCACCAGAAACAACTTCTGTTACTTTACGCTTACCCATTCCTTCAAATACGTATAATTCTTTTACTTTATTCTTTTTAATGCTGCCATCTGCTTGCACCAAAACAATGTTCTGACCTTCTTTGATAGTACCTCTTTCTACTTTACCAATGGCAATACGACCCAAGAAAGTTGAATAGTCTAGTGAAGTAATTTGCATTTGTGTATGACCTTCCTTCACATCAGGACCTGGTACATATTTTAAAATACCATCCATTAATGGAGTAATATCATCACATGGTGTTAAGCTATCATTAAACCAACCATTTTTACCACTACCATAAAAAGTAGGGAAATTTAATTGATCTTCCGTTGCATCTAAGTTGAAGAATAATTCAAAAACAGCATCATGTACTTCATCAGGACGACAGTTTTCTTTATCTACTTTATTGATGATTACAATTGGCTTTAAATTCAATTGTAAAGCTTTTTGTAATACGAATCTTGTTTGTGGCATAGGCCCTTCAAAGGCATCCACCAACAAACAAACACCATCAGCCATTTTTAACACACGCTCCACCTCACCTCCAAAGTCAGAGTGACCAGGTGTATCAATTACGTTGATTTTAACGTCTTTATAAGTTACTGAAGCGTTCTTACTTAAGATAGTAATACCTCTTTCACGCTCTAATTCGTTGCTATCCATAATAAGATCACCAGTCTCTTGGTTCTCTCTGAATACCTTAGTGGCGTGTAAAATTTTGTCAACCAAAGTAGTTTTACCGTGGTCAACGTGAGCGATAATCGCGATGTTTCTTATTTCCATGTACTGTTTTGAGGCTGCAAAGGTACACCCTTTATAGTCCTAAAAAAAACAAAACAGGTAAAAGGATTATTAAGACTTAAACTCTTATATATATTTTATATTTATCTAATATATAACCCAATAGCCAACAAACCAACATATAGGAAATGGCAAAGGCTAATGAAGCCCAATAGGGTGCAAAATGGGAGAATCCATGTTGGAAAATCCACTCGAAAAGGGATTGATCTCCAATTTGTACCAAATTAAGTACAATTGCTAGCAATTCTGAAAAAAGGTAAATCACTAGTGGATTTTTGCCAAAAGTCTCAAAAAAGCTTGAAAATTGTAATTGACGCTGTAATTCGATACGATAAATGATGGTTCCAATAATAACCATATCCAACCCAACAGTTAACATCACAAAACTACTTGACCACAATTTTTTATTAATTGGGAATTGATAATTCCACATAAAGCCTAAAAATATAAATCCAGCCCCCCACATTAATAAATGAGTTAAGCCCTCATAGGTTTTTCCTTTTTCCTGAATAAACTTACCTACTCTAAATCCAATCAACACATTCACAATCGCCGGCAAAGTACTTAGCCAACCTTCGGGATCAAATGCAATACCTTCACCATGGTACATATGTGATTCACCCATTAACCATTTGTCAAATAATATTCCCGCATTGCCCGTCATTGTTAATTCTTGGCCTGGTAATCCAAAATGTAAACATATATACCAATACACTAATAATAAAACAGCAGCCAATACCATCACCACTCGTTCATGCATAAAATGTGCAATAATGGAACCAACTCCATAACATAGTGCAATGCGTTGCAACACCCCTAAAATTCTTGTGTTAGCAATGGGCCCTGTAAAAGGAAACCAATACATTAAATACCCTAATAAAAATATAAGTGCAGTACGTTTTAAAATTTTAAAGAGCACCGTTGCATTAGAAAGCTTTTCCCATTTAGGTAAAACAAAACTCATCGCATTTCCCACTGCAAACAAAAAAGAAGGAAAAACTAAATCGGTGGGTGTAAATCCATTCCAATGCGCGTGCAAAAAAGGCGCAAACGTAGCTGCACCATCACCTGGCGTATTTACAATAATCATTAAACAAATAGTCATACCCCTAAATACGTCAAGGGATAAAAATCTTTGATTTGACATAGCTTCGTTTTTTAGATAATCAAGGTACGCAAAATATTTTTTATTGAGCCGCGAATTAATTAGTTTTAACCAAACAAACGATATGCGTAAGCTTAAAATTATATTAATAACATTAGTTGCCTTTGTTGTTATTTATTTATTGGGACCTCACCCCAAAACCCCTGTTTTTAATAATAATTTGCCTACAATCGCAGATAATATCAACTTAGATAGTCTTGTGGAAGTTGGAGAAAAAGCACATAAAATAAAACCAAATAATGAAGCAAAAATTATTTGGGCAGATAGTACACATCAACCAACCGAATATGCAATAGTTTACTTACATGGATTTAGTGCAAGTCAAATGGAAGGTGACCCAGTGCATAAAAATATTGCTAAACAATTTCATTGTAATTTATATTTAGCCCGATTAGCAGAGCATGGTATTGACTCCACAGATGATTTAATAAACCTAACTGCCGAAAATTATTGGGAGTCAGCAAAGCAAGCCTATGCGATTGGAAAAAAATTAGGAAAGAAAATAATTGTAATGAGTACTTCTACAGGAGGCACCCTTTCTTTACAATTAGCAGCGGCATATCCTGAAATCGCAGGACTTATTATGTACTCACCAAATATTGCTATTAATAATCCAGCAGCAACATTATTAAATGATCCTTGGGGTTTACAAATAGCAAGATTAGTAAAGGGAGGTAATTACGCAAATATCGAATATAAAAATAATGATTACCCTAAATATTGGAATACACATTATAGATTAGAGGCAACTGTGGAATTGCAAAATTTAGTAGAAGCTACTATGACTAAAGAGCGATTTGCAAAAGTGAATCAACCCTGCCTTACTTTATATTATTACAAGGATGAAACACATCAAGATAATGTTGTGAAGGTAAGTGCCATTAAAGATATGTTTGCTGCAATTCATACACCAGACAGTTTGAAAAAAGCAGTTGCTATTCCTAATGCTGAAAGCCATGTACTAGGATCGCCGATTGTTTCAAAAGATATTATTTCGGTTGAAAAAGAAACTGCTGCTTTTATTGCAGAAAAAATTATAAAGACACATTAAAAAAATCTATGGCTTGCCAATGGCTACTGCAATCTTAGAATCTGCAGTTCCATAATATAATATCCATTGATTTTTAAAAAAAACAAGTCCTTCTACAAAGCATACATTATTTACTTCACCTTTTAACTCAAATGGCTTATCAGGATGAATAAAATAGTTGGCAGATCGGTCTAATAATTTATAAGGTGCATTCGCATCAAACAAAGCCTGTCCTGCAGCATACGTAAACTTGGGCTGTGTAGTATCATTATTATTGGCAGCATTACTACTATTATATATTAAGACGATTCCTTTGGAAGTATATAATGCATAGGGACCTGGCTCCACTAAACGACTATCAAAATAACCAGCCCTTGGTTGCATAACACTTACTAATTTTTGTGTTTCACTATTTTCTACAGCCTCCCAATGAATTAAATCCAAAGAGTTAGCCATGAATAAATCAGTGTCCCCAAAATACATCCAATATTTTCCATTTATTTTTTTAGCAACCATTTTATCTCCTTGTTGCTCCACAACAACCGCGCCTGATTTTGACCACGCATTTATATATTTAGGACTAGATAAAACGGGTCCATGTTTTGCCCATTTTACTAAATCCATACTTGTTGCAAAACATAGTCTTGCAGTTTTACCATCATAGGAAGTATACGTCAACAAATAACCACCGTCCGGCATGGATACAATTCTTGGATCTTCCACTCCACCCTTCCACTCATATTTTAATACTGAATCATTAGCAGGATAAAATATAGGGGCGCTTTGTTTTTTAAAATGAATCCCATCCTCACTTATTGCCAAGCCTAATCGAGATGTCATTGCGCTATCCTGTGCACGATATAATAAATACACTTTACCTTCTTTAACAAAAGCGGTTGGATTTAATACATTTTTGGATTGCCAATATACTGGGCTATTGGTTACTGGACAATTAAAAACATAACTAGTGTCGGGAAGTAAAATTGGATTACTCGAATCTAATTTTACAAAGTTGTTAAAAGACCAAGCGGCCTGTGACTTTTCTTTTTTTTCGGAAAAGTTACAGGCCGCTAGTATAAATAAAGTAGAAAGAATTAAAATATTTTTCATTCTACCAAGGTACAAAATGTTTCTAATCTATACTTTTTTTATGCTTGCTTGACATATAGGTATAAACTGAAGGAATCACGAATAAAGTTAAGATCAATGAGAACATTAAACCTCCTACTACTACTGTTCCTAAAGGCTTACGACTTGTTGCAGCAGCACCTAAGCTAATCGCAATAGGCAAAGCACCTAATGCTGTTGCTAAGCTTGTCATTAAAATGGGGCGGAACCTTTGCGAAGCTGCCTCTAAAACTGCTTCTCTAATGGGTAAGCCAGCTTCACGTTTTTTATTTGCAAATTCCACAATTAAAATTCCATTCTTAGTTACCAAACCAATCAACATAATGATTCCAATTTCTGAGAAGATATTTAAGGTTTGATTAAATATCCATAAACACAATAACGCACCGGCTAAAGCCAATGGCACGGTAATCATGATAATAAATGGATCCGTAAAGCTTTCAAACTGAGCAGCTAATACTAAGTAAATTAAAATCAATGCTAATAGTAAAGCTTGCGAAGTATTAGAAGAGCTTTCTTTAAAGTCTCTACTTGGACCACTTAAAGCTGTTTGATAGGTTTCATCTAATTGCTCTTTAGCAATACGCTCCATGGCAGCAACTCCATCTCCAATTGTTTTTCCTTCGGCAAGTGATGCAGAAATAGTTGCAGAATTGAAACTATTATAGTGGTATAAGTTAGGAGGATTACTATTTTCTTCCATTACCAATACACTTGAAATTGGAATGCTTTCACCTTGATTATTGCGAACATAAATTTTATTAATATCTGTTGGTTCGTTACGTGACCCTCTTTCAACCTGTGTAATTACTTGATATTGGCGATCATTCATAATAAAGTAGGCCGATCTTGCGCCACTAAATGCAGACTGTAATGCTTGAGATACATCAGCGGTAGTTAATCCTAAATCGCGTACACGCATACGATCAATTGATAAATCTAATTCCGGTTTATTGAACTTTAAATTCACGTCCACATTCTGGAAAGTTTTATCTTTTCTTGCAGCATCTAAAAACTTAGGAATTGCTTTTTTGATTTTTTGGAAATCTAAATTTTGAATGATAAACTGAACTGGTAATGAACCACGAGATTGCATACCCACCGAAATAGTTTGCTCTTCAACTGCAAATACACGCACATTTTTAAAGCGCTTCATTTTTTTATTTAAGTCTAGCGCAATTTCGGATTGTGTTCTTTTTCTTTCTGTTTTGTCTACGAGACCAATACGACCCGAAGCTGAGCTATTACCACTATTCCCACCATACCCTGGCACACTACCCCAAGTGAAAGCTTGTTCTGGGAAAGAGTCTTGCATAATGCGTACTGCTTTTAACAAGTCGCCTTTCATGTCCTCATAGCTAGTTCCTTCGGCACCTGTCATAGTAATTCTAATGGATCCTTTATCTTCTAATGGCGCCAATTCACTTTGAATGGTTTTTCCTAAAACAAATATTAAGCCTACGCAAGCAATAACGATCACCCAAGCAAACCAACGCACTTTTAAAAAGGCATTCAATAAATTTTTATAGCCACTTTCCATGCCTCTAAAAAATGGTTCAGTACGCTCATAGAATTTACCATGACCTCCATCTTTCTTATTCAAATAGACATTTAATACAGGCGTAATGGTAAGCGATACGAATGCCGAAACTAATACCGCGCCAGCAACCACCACCCCAAATTCTTTAAATAAGGAACCCACAAATCCTTGTAAGAATATCACCGGCATAAATACCACCGCAAGGGTAATGGAGGTAGAAATTACCGCAAAGAAAATTTCTTTACTTCCTTCTCTAGCAGCGTCTTTTAAGGAAAGTCCTTCTTCAATTTTTCTAAAAATATTTTCCGTGACCACAATACCATCATCCACTACCAGTCCTGTTGCAAGTACAATGGCCAATAATGTCAATACATTAATGGAGAAGCCTGCCAAATACATAATAAAGAAAGTGGCAATTAATGAAATTGGGATATCAATTAATGGACGAATAGCGATTAACCAGTTTCTGAAAAAGAAAAAGATAACCAATACCACCAATACAAATGATATTACAATAGTTTCTTTCACTTCATTTAATGCTCTACGGATATTTAAGGTATTGTCAATTGGCAAAGCAAATTCAATGTCTGATTTATTTTGCTTTTTAATTTCTTCTAATCTTTTATAAAATTCATCGGCGATTTTAATTTGGTTCGCACCTGGCTGAGGAGATACAGTTAACATAACCACCGGCACACCATTAAAGTAGGTACCTTGATCTTCTTGCTCAGGACCTAATTCAACTTTTGCAACGTTGCCTAAACGAACAATACCATTTGCATCTTCTCTTAAAATAACATTTCTAAAATCTGATTCTGTAGTAAGTCTTCCTAAAGTTCTAATTACAAATTCAGATTTGTTTCCATAAATCGCGCCTGCAGGCAACTCCACATTTTCCTTATTCAATGCAGTTTGAATATCATTAAACGCAACACCATAGGTATTTAATAAATCTACGTTTGGATAAATACGCATTGATTGACGCTTACCTCTCACCCCTACATTACTTACTTCATCAATGGTTTGAAATTTTTGCTGCAACACATTTTCCGCATACTCTGTTAATTCTAATAAACCTTTTGTTTTACTTCTTAAAGTAAGCAACAAAATAAAATCACTCGCATCGGCCTTGGCAACTACTGGAGGACTTGGTAAATCCTGAGGCAAAGCTCTTGTTGCTTGTGAAACTTTATCACGCACATCATTTGCAGCAGTTTCTAAATTAGCCCCTAAATTAAATTCAACTGTAATATTAGAATTACCAACCGAACTTGAAGAGTTAATGGTTCTGATACCTGGAATACCATTAATTGCTTTTTCTAATGGCTCTGTAATTTGACTTTGTATTACTTCGGCATTCGCACCAGTATAAGCCGTTTGCACATTAATAATGGGTGGGTCAATTGCCGGATATTCTCTTAAGGCCAAGAATGAAAAACCAACTAAGCCAAAAATAACAATGGCAATATTCATTACGGTAGCAAGTACCGGACGCTTTAAGGAAAGTTCAGATATATTCATCTAAATAACTTGATTTTAAGATCCTATTTGGTAATATCAGTATTGGCAAGTGTTTTACCAATTTTCAATTTAGAGCCATCTTTTACAAATAACATACCCGCAACAATTACGCTATCTCCCACTTGTAAACCTTTAGTAATTTCAACAGCAGTTTGTGTACGGTATCCCGTTTCTACTGGAATAAACTTTGCAATTCCATTTTTTACAATCACAATTTGCTTTGTTTTTGAATCAGGAATAATCACATTTGATGGAACCATGATAGATGGCTTTGGATTGCTTTCCAATAAATACACTTTTGCAAATGCTCCAGGTAAAACTTTACCTTGGAAACTAGTTCTGATTTTTAAATTTCTCGATGCAGTGCTAATCTGTGGCTCAATTGCAGTAATTGTGGCAGTTACTTTATTGGCTGCATTTCCACCAGTTGTTATATTTACTTTTTTACCCACAGAAACATAAGACGCATACATTTCAGGAATCGTAAAATCCATTTTTAATTGATTGGTGCTTTGAAGTGTTGCAATAGTAGTGGTCGTACTAACAAATGCACCCACGCTCACTTGTCTCAACCCAATTTGACCTGTAAATGGAGCCTTCACAATTGTTTTATCAATTAAAGATTGAGTATATGCAATATCTGCTTGAATACTTTTTACTTGTTGTAAGGAAACATCGTAATCACTTTGATTAATTCCTTTCACGGCTAATAATTGCTTATTTCTTTGCTCATTGATTACTGCTAGTTCTAAATTCACTTTTGCTTTAGCCAATTGAGCTTGTAAGTCGGCATCATTTAGTTTTGCAATGACTGTACCTGCTTGAACTACCCTGCCTTCTGGAACTTGTAAAAAGGTGATTCTTCCGTTAGTTTCAGGTCTTAATTCAACATAGTTATTTGCTAAAATAGAACCATTCACTTCCACCCCTTTTTCAACTTGTTGATTTTCGGCAACAGTGATATCCACAGATACCGGTGCATTAGGATTAAACTTATCTGGCCCCTTTGGCTTTTCACTACATGCAACTGAAAATAATAACCCGGCTAGGGCAGTTAGACCCATTAATTGATTCTTTCTCAAGTGACTGAATTTTAGCCAATAAAGGTAGTCAAACCTATGGTTTTTTGAAAATAAAATAGATGAGTGGTGGCCAGCTTAAAGCAAGCTTAAAAAGCCTTTTTGTACTCTTGAAACCTGCGTTCAATATACAATCCAAGCTCCAACTCATTCAATACCCCTAAAAGTTCATAAGAAGGTCGGGCAAAAGCCATGAATTTTACCAAATTATCGCCCTCTAAATGGGTTAATTTTTGAACAAATCGTTTGGTAAAGCGGTAATCAATGTATTTATCGTGCTCCTGGGTTACGAGTCGATTTTGCAAGTATTGTAAATTTCGATTTCGGTGAAAACGAAACATATTGATAATTTCATCCAAATCAAGGCCAACCGTTAAGCCCGCAGGTCCAAATAATTGTTGATTATTACTCAACTTTAAGCTAGGTGCTTGATAATTAAAGTACTTAGCATAGTCAATTCTGTTTTGAATGGAATCTAATCTGTAATAACTATTGCGCACTTTAACCTCCGGCAAATCATACCCTGCCACATGAATCATGACATTAAAATTGCGTGGATCGGTTACGGTATCAATTGGAAATTTTTGAGAATTTTTACCAAAGAGTGAAAACCATAATGAATCCTTCGGTTTAGCCAATATCGTGTATCTACCAATGGAATCTGTAATCGTTTTTCCATAACTACTATTTACCACCACGGATTCAATGGGTCTACGACCCGAAATATCATACACCACACCACTTACAGAAATAGTTTGCGCAGATGCGTTCATACAACAACACAGCATCAATATAAACACTACATAATTCCTAATCTTCATTGTGTGCAATATTAGGAAGGTTAAAATAAAAAAACAATAAAGCATATTAAATTAACAGCTTTTTACCTTTTTACAGACCTAGGCAATATAAGTACTCATGAAACCTACCAAAATCACCAACAATACAATCCAATGTGTTGCTAATTTTTTATAATAAATCAAATAAGTGCTGGCTAAAAAAGTAAGTGCACTTAATGCCCAAACTAATGGAGCTGTATTGACCAAATTAAAACTTACATCCTTAATTAAATACAAGGAAGCACCCAGCATTATGCCCACTACTGCAGCATTAATGCCTTCAAGTGATCGATATAAAATGGCATACTTCTTGAGCATCTGCCAAATTGGAAAAAAGAAAATCACAATAAAAAAACTTGGCAAAAAAACGCCCACTGTTGCAACAATCGCTCCTAAAATTTGCCAACTAACTCCTTTATCTTTTAAAGCCATTGCGCCCGTGTAACTGGAGATAGAAAAAATAGGACCCGGCACCGCTCTCACAATCCCTGTGCCTGTTAAAAATGCATCACTCGAAATTTTAATAACGTCTCTTTTGTTCTGAATAATCCTTGTAGTATTGGGTCTTGTAACATATTGTTCATACATCATAGGGATTAATACATCTCCGCCTCCAAATACAAAACTTCCAAATCGATAATTGGTTTCAAATAAATTAAATACTTTTTGATATTTCCAATTATGACGTGTTGATTGTTCAGAAAGTATACCTGCCGTTAAAAAAAGTGTAATAAAAATAATCAAGCCGCTCCATTGAATGGATTTAGGTGCAGCGCCATCACTGGGAATTCTTTTTTTACTAAAATTGGTGATAATTCCAGCAATAATAATCACCACTGGAATGGTCCATGGTGTTTTAAATCCAATAACTACAATGATACTAGTTATAATAAATATGATTTTTGTAATCGTATTATCTACCGCTTTTCTATATAGTAATAAAGTGGCACTTGCTATAAAACCAATTGACATGGGTTGCAAATACCTTAAAGAAGCCAATCCTTTTTGTATATCAAAATGTGTAAACGCAATTGCAGCTGTAGCCATCAAAATACTGGCTGGTAATATCCAAACTAATAAAGTGAGTAAGGCCAAAAATACACCCCCTCGTTTATAGGCAACTAGCACAATAGTTTGCGTGGAAGAAGCCCCAGGTAAGAGTTGACAAAATGCATTGTATTCCAATAATTCCTGACTAGAAATGTCATTTCGCTGATCCACAAAACGACGTTGCATAAGACTAATATGCACCTGCGGACCTCCAAAGGCGGTGAGACTATGCTTAAATACAGCGCGTAAAAAAGATATATGTTTTTTAAAATTCATAAGTTTCTTCAGCTTTAAAATTAAAATAATTTTAGGCATTATTAAGCTTTTAAATCATCCTAGTACATATTTAATATACCTATCATCCATTTAAGTATTACAGGCTGCAATTATTTAATAACTTTGTATGACTAAAGTTTCGTTTATGAAAAATCTCGTTGTTATTACATTTTGCATTGCTTTAATGAGTTGTTCGCAAAGTAACTATTCAAAATTTGGAAGCCTTTATGAACAAGAGGTATTAAGCGAACAGCCAGATTATAGTCAATTAAGTTATTGGGCAGCACACCCTGAAAAGAAAAATCCATCAGATAGTATTCCTAAAAATATTGTTAGCAACAATATAAGTGATAAAAATGTAGACGTATTTTTTATTTATCCTACTAGTTATTTAGACACAACCCTACCTACTGGTTGGAATGCAAAATTGAATGATGCAAAATTGAATATTTATACTGACTACTCTTCCATACTATATCAAGCAAGTGTTTTTAATGAAGTAGGTAAAATTTATGCGCCAAGGTATCGACAAGCAAATATCAATGCTTACTATCCTAAAACTTCGGAGGATACTTTAAAAGCAATTGCTGCATTTGACTTTGCTTATGCAGATGTTAAAAAAGCATTTGATTACTATTTAGCCAATTTAAATAATGGTCGACCAATCATAATTGCTTCGCATAGTCAAGGATCCACGCATGCCATTAGATTGTTAAAAGAATATTTTGATGGAAAGCCTTTATCCAAAAAATTAGTGGCCGCTTATGTTGTAGGAATGGTACTTAACCCAACTACCTATCAATATTTAAAGGCCTGCGACAAACCCAATGAAACAGGATGTATTTGTGCTTGGAGAACTTTTGAACAAGGCTATGAAGCACCATTTGTAAAGAAAGAGCCATTTAAATCGATGGTAACCAATCCGCTTTCGTGGAACAGTCAAAACACTGCAGTAGATAGATTTAGTAATGAAGGATCGCTATTGTATAATTTTAATAAATTGATCCCAAATGTAGCAGGGGCCATCAATCACGAAGGAGTGTTATGGACGCCGAAGCCTAAGTTTTTTGGGAACTTTTTAATTAGAACACAAAACTACCATATTGCAGATTACAATCTTTACTATGCAAGTATTAGAAAAAATGCAGCTATTAGGGTTTCACAATATTTAGGAGCAAACAATGGCAGTCACTAATAAATAAACTGTTACTAGTTTCCTACTACGCTTAAAAATTTGATACGCATTATTTTCAACTGCTCCCAAGAATAATCGTTTTCACTTAATTCTTGTTGTGCAATTTGTAAAGATGAGGTTTCGCAATTTTTAAAATATTCCAAAATTTCTTCTTGGTCATAGGTATCTAACCATTCATCAATGGCATAGTCTAAATTTAATTTAGTGCCACTCGCTGCAATGGTTTCCATCTCTTCCAAAAGCTCATCTAATCGAAGATCTTTATTTTTTGCAATAGTTTCAATAGGAATTTTCTTATCTACATTTTGAATAATGTAAATTTTATTGCTTGATTTATTGGCAACCGATTTCATTACAAAATCATCGGGCTTTTCAATATTATTTTCAGTAACGTACTTATCAATTAAATCCACAAAAGGTTTACCATACTTAATAGACTTGCCCTTGCTCACTCCCTGACATCTTTCTAATTCTTCCAAAGTGGTTGGATACAAAGTAGCCATGTCTTGTAAAGAGTTTTCTAGGAAAATGACAAATGGAGGGAGCTTTCTTTTTTTAGCTTCTGACTGACGGACTTCTTTCAACATTTCAAAAAGTACTTCATCGGTAGTTGCTAATCCTCCACCACCCGCTTCGTTTTCATCATCATCTGCATTGGCATCATCAAACACCTGATTCATGGTGATTTTAAAGCTAGTAGGCTTTTTAATAAACTTATTGGCCTTAGGGGTAAGCTTTAATAAGCCATATTCTTCAATGTCTTTTTCAATCATTTTTTCAAGCATGGCTTGACGTACTAAGCTATTCCAGAATAATGCATCCTGCTCCTTACCAATTCCAAAAACTGGTAATTTTTCATGTCGATACAAACCAATTTGTGGTGTATACTCGCCCTTTATAATTTGAATAACATAGTCAGCAGCAAATCTTTCATCCAATGCTTGAATCACTTGTAGTAATTGTACCAACTCACCTTTAGCTTCCATTTTTTCTTTTGGATGCAAACAGTTATCACAATTTCCACAATTTTTATCTGGCCAATCTTCTCCAAAATAATGCAATAAACTTCTTCTTCTACAAACACCACTTTCCGCAAATGCAACTGTTTCATCAATTAACTGTGCACCCACTTCTCTTTCACTTAAAGGCTTATCTCTTAAAAAATGTTCAAGCTTAGTAACATCTGCATGAGAATAATACAAAATACAATTTCCTTCCAAGCCATCACGTCCAGCACGTCCTGTTTCTTGGTAGTAATTTTCAATCGACTTTGGAATATTATAGTGTATTACAAAACGAATGTCTGGTTTATCAATACCCATGCCAAACGCAATGGTGGCAACAATTACCTGTACATCCTCATTTAAAAATTGATCCTGTCTATCGGCTCTTAATTTTTGATCCAAGCCTGCGTGATAGGCAACCGCTTTAATATTGTTTGCAATTAAAATATCTGC
This sequence comes from uncultured Bacteroidota bacterium, assembly GCA_903938445.1. Lineage (GTDB taxonomy): Bacteria > Bacteroidota > Bacteroidia > Chitinophagales > Chitinophagaceae > Sediminibacterium. The sequence continues at coordinate 97,454 of CAJADG010000039.1, forward strand.
GAGTTCTTCAGTGGTTTTTCTATTTAAAGTATAAATAATTCCACTCTTTCCTTTATGCCCTGAAATATATTTTACAATGCTTTTAATAGTTAATTCTTTTTTGACTTTAGGCTGCACTTCATAGTATAGGTTGGCTCTATTAAAAGAAGAAATCAACACTTCCGGATCACGCAACGAAAGATTCTTAACAATATCCGATTGCACTTTTGGTGTTGCCGTTGCAGTTAAAGCAATGATCGGCACTTGATTGTTAATCTCCTCCATCATTTCCTTTAGTCTTCGATATTCTGGTCTAAAGTCATGACCCCATTCCGAAATACAATGCGCTTCATCAACCGCGAAAAAAGAAATTTTCAAGTCACTGAAAAAATCCAAGTTTTCTTGCTTCGTTAAGGTTTCAGGTGCTACGTATAATAACTTAGTCTTACCTGATAAAAGATCCGCTTTTACTTCCTTGATTTGACCTTTATTTAATGAAGAATTTAAAAAATGGGCAACATCATCCTTTTCACTATATCCTCTCACCAAGTCCACCTGGTTTTTCATTAAAGCAATTAAGGGAGAAACCACAATCGCACAACCCGGCAACATCAAAGCTGGTAATTGGTAGCATAAGCTTTTTCCTCCCCCTGTTGGCATAATAACAAAAGTGTCTTTACCACTTAATAGCGATAAAATGGCTTTTTCCTGTGTTCCCTTGAATTCCTTAAACCCAAAATGTTGCTCTAGGGCTGCAACTATATCATTTTTACCCAAACCTTGGGGGTTGGAGTCGGCGTTTGAAGCAGGTTTGGTTGTTTTTTTAGCTTTTGGCATCTATAAATATCTTAAAATCAATCTTTTCGGTAAAATAAGCATCAATAAGTTAACGAATTTATTGCAAGATTTGTTCATTCCAATATGGAATTTTCAGAAATGTCTTTTTTTTAAGGTTTTCTTATAATTGGGGCTTAAAAGTATATGAAGCATTAACTTTGTCCATCTTTAAAAGCATATGACAAATAGCATAAAGGGAATCGCAAAAAGAACGCTCGAAATTGAATTAGAGGCTATCCAATCTTTATCAAATTTCATCAACGACCATTTTGAAAAAGCAGTGGAAGCCATTCACGCTTGCAAGGGTCGCTTTATTGTAAGTGGAATTGGAAAAAGCTCCATCATTGCCCAAAAAATTGTGGCTACCTGTAATTCTACGGGGACCCCTTCTATTTTTTTACATGCGGCAGAAGCGATTCACGGAGATTCCGGCATGATTACCCCAGATGATATTGTTTTAATTATTAGCAAAAGTGGTGAAAGTCCAGAAATTAAAAACTTGGTTCAACTCGTAAAACAATTTGGCAATACATTAATTGGAATGGTGGGTAACACTGACAGCTATTTAGCTAAGGCATCTAATTGGGTATTAAACACTACTGTTCAAAAGGAAGCTTGCAGTAATAATTTAGCACCCACTTCATCTACTACTGCACAAATTGTGATGGGTGATTTAGTCGCGATGTGTTTGATGGAGTTAAATAATTTTAAAGCGATTGACTTTGCAAAATTTCATCCAGGGGGAAATTTAGGTAAACGACTTACACTTACTGTTGGACAAATTGCCAATGCAAATACAAAGCCTAGTGTAACATTAAGCACTAGTTTAAAAGAAGTGATTTTAACTATTTCTAAAAACAGATTAGGTGCAACATCCGTAATTGATGAGGCCAATCATGTTGAAGGGATTATTACAGATGGGGATATTAGAAGAATGCTAGAGCAACATAATAGTATTCAGCAATTAACTGCAGCGGACATTTATCATAAATCACCCATTACCATTGGCGCTGAAGCTTTAGCAGTAGAAGCGCTTGCATTAATGCAGGAAAAAGATATTAGTCAAATTATTGTTACTGACAATAATGAATATTTAGGCATGATACACATGCATGATTTAATGAGAGAAGGAATCTTATAAAATAAATTATGAAAGGGATGAATAATAAGCATCATTACGTAGCGATCATGGCGGGTGGAATTGGAAGTAGATTTTGGCCAATGAGTAGAACATCTTATCCTAAACAATTTTTAGACGTATTAAATACGGGTAAAACGCTTATTCAATGGACCTTTGAGCGTTATGCAAAATTTATTCCAATTGAAAATATTTATATCGTTACATCGGAGGAGTATGTAGATATTGTAAAAAAGCAATTACCTACACTTCCTGTTGAAAATATTTTAGCAGAACCTAGTAAAAAAAATACGGCTCCTTGTATTGCCTATATCTCTTTTAAATTAGCACAAAAGGATCCAGAAGCAACTTTTATTGTTGCACCTAGCGATCACTTAATTTTAGAAGAAGATAATTTCCAAAAAATTGTAGAGAGTGCTTTGGATTTTGTTTCCAATATAAAAGCATTGGTTACTTTAGGCATTAAACCTTCACATCCTAACACGGGTTATGGCTATATTCAATATGAAGGATTAGAAGTTACAAAAGGTGTTTATAAAGTAAAGACATTTACTGAAAAACCAGATTTAGAAATTGCAAAGTCGTTTTTAGCAAGTGGGGATTTTTTATGGAATGCAGGTATTTTTGCATGGAAAGCAAATACTATTTTAACTGCTTTCGAAAAATTACAGCCAGAAATGTTTGAGCTGTTTGATCACGAAAAAGAAAGTTTCAATACAGAAAAAGAAAAACAAGCAATACAAAAAATATATCCGCAGTGTACTAATATCTCAATTGATATTGCCATTATGGAAAAAGCCGACAATGTATATGTCATTCCATCTTCCTTTGGTTGGAGTGATTTAGGTACCTGGAATAGTGCCTATGAAAATATGGAGAAGGATTATTTTAGTAATGCTGTTGCATCAGATAATGTAGTAGTCATTGATGCTACTAAATGTATGATCAATGCACCCAAAGACAAATTGGTAGTCGTGCAAGGACTAGATGATTTTATTGTTGTAGATACAAAGGACGTTTTATTAATTTGTAGTAAAGAAAAAGAGCAATCTATTAAAGAATATGTTGCAGAAGTGAAACGAAATAAGGGCGATAAATACATATAGTTTATTATTAATTCATAACTTACCCATCTAACCGATTGCTTTAACCTAAAGTTCCCCCCTATGGCAACCATTATTACTGGCACTGGCAGTTATATACCCAATATTGTAAAAACCAATAAGGATTTTATATCAAACACTTTTTATGGTGAAAATGGTGAGTTAATCCCTACGCCAAATCAAGAAATTGTAGAAAAATTTAAGGACATCACAGGTATCTATGAAAGAAGGTATGCCGAAAAAGGCATGAATACTTCTGAAATGGCTACGGAGGCTTCAAAACTGGCTATTCAAGACGCGGGCATTGATCCTGAAACCATTGATCAAATTATTGTAGCACATAATTTTGGCAACGTATTACCAGGAACGATTCAAACTGATACGATACCAGCAATTGCATCTAGAGTAAAAAATCAGTTAGGCATCAACAACCCTAGCTGTGTGGCATATGATATTTTATTTGGTTGTCCTGGATGGATTCAAGGAGTTATTCAAGCAGATGCTTTTATTAAATCGGGTATGGCTAAGCGTTGCTTGGTGATTGGTGCGGAAACATTAAGCAGAGTCGTGGATCCACATGATAGAGATAGTATGATTTTTAGTGATGGCGCTGGTGCATGTATAGTTGAAGAAGGAAAAGATACGGATAGTGGAATTTTAGCTGCAAGTGTACAAAGTCATTGTAATGATGAGACCTATTTTTTATACTTAGGAAAATCATACCATCCAGAGGGAGAAGAAGAAACTAGGTATATTAAAATGAAAGGTCGTAAGGTATACGAATATGCGATCAAAAACGTGCCTATCGCCATGAAAGAGTGTATTGAAAAAGCGGGGGTAGATATTAAAGACGTAAAGAAATTTTTCTTACATCAGGCCAACGAAAAAATGGATGAAGGATTTATTAAAGCGTTGTTTAAATTATACGGAACAAGAGAAGTACCAGAGAACATTATGCCAATGAGTATTCATGATTTAGGCAATAGCTCCGTGGCAACCATTCCTACCTTATATGATATGGTAAAACATGGCAAGTACCCTGAACATCAATTAAACAAAGGCGATATTGTCATTTTTGCATCCGTAGGAGCAGGAATGAATATCAATGCTATTTGCTATCGAGTTTAATAGCCTCGAACATTATTGCCTTCTACATAATTCACAAAGGCTTTATTACAAACCTTATTTCCACCTGGTGTAGGATAGTTTCCTGTAAAGTACCAGTCACCTGTATTGGTTGGACAACATTCATGTAAGTCTTCCACAGTTTGATAAATTACTTCCACTGGAATATTTACATTACTTGGCGTAATTAATTGTGCAATTTTATCAGAAATTTCTTCAGGAGTGAATGGCTTATAAATATCCTTTACTACATTTTCAGTATTTAAGCTATTGCTTTCTTCTAAAGTTTTAATTTTTTGATAAGTCTCATCAATTACATTAGTCATCCCTCTTTCTTCCAATAAAGCAATGGCAGCTTTAAATGCAATAAAATCACCCATTTTACTCATGTCAATACCATAACAATCTGGGTATCTAATTTGAGGGGCTGATGAAACCACAATAATTTTTTTGGGAGAAAGTCTTGACAACATTCTGATGATACTTTCTTTTAAAGTAGTACCACGCACAATACTATCATCAATTACCACTAATGTATCCTCGTCTTTTTTTACCGTTCCATAAGTGATATCATACACGTGCTGAACCATTTCGTTTCGGTTAGCATCCTCGGTAATAAAGGTTCTTAACTTAACATCTTTAATCGCAATTTTTTCTTGACGAATTTTACGATTCACCATTTCTTCTAAACGCTCAGGATCCACATCTTTACCCCAACTTAAAATACGCTCTACTTTAATTTTATTTAAGTATTGCTCCATGCCTTTTACTAAACCATAAAAAGCAACTTCGGCCGTATTAGGGATATAAGAGAAAATGGTATTTTTTAAATCTTTTTCAATTCTGTCTAACACAATTTTGCTCAAGTGATTTCCTAAAGCAATACGCTCTCTGTATATTTTTTCATCACTACCTCTAGAAAAATAAATACGTTCAAATGAACATGCTCTTCTTTCCTTAGGCGCTAATATTTGTTCAATTTTATAATCTCCTTTGTCATCTACAATTAATGCAGTACCCGGCATTAATTCCAATACTTCATTTTCACCAACATTAAAAGTGGTACGAATGGATGCACGCTCACTAGCTGCAACAATTACTTCTCCGTCTATATAATAATACGCTGGACGAATACCATTCGCATCGCGCATAATAAAGCTATACCCGTTTCCAATTAATCCGCCAATCGTAAAACCTCCGTCAAATAATGGCGCAGCTTGTCTTAATACATTTACAATATTGGGCGCATTTGGATTTAACGCTTCTTCCTTCACTAAAAAATGATGAATCACTTCCATCATTGCAGCTAAATCACTTTGCTTTTCAAAAGCACCTGGATTAAAATCAATTTGTTGAAATAATTCGTCCGTATTTACTAAATTGAAATTACCGGCTAATGCAATATTTTTTCCTGGAACTAAATCCTTTTTGATAAACGGATGGCAAAACTCAACATTGTTTTTACCCTGCGTTCCGTAACGTAAATGACCAAGTAAAATTTCACCCATAAAAGGCAGATGACCTTTCATTAATCCTGGATGCTTGCTAATATCCTTTTGAAATTTTTCGAGCTCCTGAATTTCTAAACCTATTTTGTAAAATAAATCGGCAATGGGTTGAGGCGCATTGCTTCTTTGGCGATATAAATAAGGATTACCTGCCTCGATATTTAATTTTAAAGTTGCGATACCAGCACCGTCTTGACCACGATTGTGCTGTTTTTCCATCAAAAGGTATAATTTATTCAGCCCGTAGGTAACCGTACCTCTTTTTTGTAGATAATAAGAGAAGGGTTTTCTTAATCGAATATAGGCTAGGCCACATTCGTGTTTAATTTCGTCGCTCATGATGGTGTTTAAGGAGCCACAAATTTACAATAGTTCCTTAATCTTATCGAAGAAGCAGGCAAAAAAAACTGAAATTAATAGGATTTTTGCTTAGAAAGGCTTGAAGCCACTTTTGTCCATTCCTTGATCTCATCACAAGGCTGGTAGGCATCATCAATAAATATGTAATAATTCGTAATATGCTCGTTAAACCACTCTTCTAAAACCTTTTGTTTCTTAACGGCAAGTGCTCTTGCAGCAACACGATTATAATCCTCTTTCAAGTTTTCCTTATGCGGTTCGGTACGATCTTTAAAAAATACCAATCGCACAGCCTTACGACCTCTGTCATCAGTGTAAACCTGAGGTGCAGAAATATCTCCTGGCTTCATTGTTTTTAATAACACTACCATTTCCTTGTCTGGCAATTGGTCGTAATTAATATAGGTTGAACCATCTCTTCCCGAAATAGCACCACCTGTAAATTTACTTCCATCATCATCACTATTCTTATTCACTGCTTCACCAAAACTATATTTACCGGCCATCACGTCCTTACGAACGCTGTCTAAAAAATGCTTGGTTTCATTAATCTCATCAGTTGAAATTGGAGGAATGCGTAAAATGTGCTTTACCACCGCATCGTCCCCTGATCTTGATATTAATTGAATTAAGTGGTAGCCAAATTTAGATTTAATTGGTGCAGAAATTTGACCCTCTTTTAAACGGAAAGATCCAGACATAAATGCAGGATCAAAATCTTTTTGATTTCTATTTAAATTGAATTGACCTAGATTTTCTTTTGCACTTGGATCCTCAGAATATAATTTAACCAATTGATCAAATTTATTCACGCCAGTTTCTACTTGACGACGATAATCCATCATTTGTTTAATTACATATTCTTCAACATCTCTATTGGCTTTTGGATGCATTACCAATTCTAAAACCTGTACCTCACTTTCATACAAAGGCAAGCTATCAGTTGGAATTTTATTATAAAATGCGCGCACTTCAGTTGGCGTAATTTTAATTTTGTCAACAATTTTTTGCTGCATTTCGTCCGCTAATTTTTGTTCCTTAATTAAAAGTCTAAAGTCATCTTTTAATTGACCAATGCTACGACCTGCCACTTCTTCTAACACTTCCTTGGAACCAAATTGTTGTAAAAAGCTACGAATACGACTATCAATTGCGTTTTGAATTTCGTCCTCAGTTACGTTGATGGAATCCTTCTCAGCTTGTAATACCAAGGCTTTACGAATTAATTGACCTTCTAAAATTTGACAATCTGTTGGTAATACAACACCTTCCTGACCTTGCGCTTGTCGCTTATAATCTGCAGCTGCATTTTCGATGTCAGACTTTAAAATAAATTTATCACCTACGGTTGCAATAATTTTATCGGCCAATACTTTTTTTGTTTGTGCTTTTGCCGAGAATGAAAACGACAATAACACTAAAGAAAAAACAACGCTAACTATTTTCATCAATAATACAATTAATGGGGTAAAGATCTGATAGCTGAGTGATTCTCCCAACTATCAAATCTTAATTATTTTATAAAGTACGTTTAACTTCTTCTTCTTCAAATGCTTCAACGATATCACCAGGTTTCAAATCGCTAAAGTTTTTAATGGTTAAACCACATTCCATGTTGGAAACAACTTCTTTCACATCGTCTTTGAATCGCTTTAAACTTCCCAACTCAGCTGCTTGACCCTCGCCTCTTGGGAATTCAACGATACCATCACGAATAATACGAATCTTACTGTTTCTGCTTAATTTACCATCTAATACAAAACATCCTGCAACAGTTGCTTTGTCAAATTTGTAAACCTCACGTACTTCCACATTCGCAACAATTTTCTCTTGGATTTTTGGTTCCAACATACCTTCCATCGCGCTCTTGATTTCATCAATCGCGTTATAGATAATAGAGTACATTTTAATTTCAACGCCTTCTGCTTCTGCTAAGCGATTTGCTTGCATACTAGGACGAACGTTAAATCCAATAATGATGGCGTCAGAAGCTGCAGACAATAATACATCTGATTCAGAAATTTGACCCACACCTTTCAATACAACTCTTACCGCAATTTCTTCGGTAGATAATTTTTGTAATGAATCGCTCAAGGCTTCTACCGAACCATCCACGTCACCTTTAATGATGATGTTTAATTCTTTAAAGTTTCCTAAAGCCAAACGACGACCAATTTCATCTAATGTAATATGTTTTCTAGTTCTTAAACCTTGCTCTCTTAATAATTGAGCACGTTTAGTTGCTAATTCTTTTGCTTCCGCTTCATCATCATAAACTTTGAATTTCTCACCCGCTTGAGGTGCGCCATTCAAACCTAAGATCACCACTGGTGTTGAAGGTGGAGCTACTTCAATTCTTTGATTACGCTCGTTGAACATTGCTTTTACACGACCATAAAACTGGCCAGATAAAATCAAATCCCCTTGACGTAATGTTCCGTTTTGAACAAGAATAGTGGCAACATATCCACGGCCTTTATCCAAAGACGCTTCAATCACACTACCTGTAGCTTCACGATTAGGATTTGCTTTTAAATCTAAAATTTCAGATTCTAATAATACTTTTTCTAACAATGCATCTACATTCAATCCTTGCTTAGCAGATAATTCTTGGTTTTGGAATTTACCACCCCAAGCTTCTACTAGGATATTCATTTGAGATAATTGCTCGTATATCTTTTGCGGATTTGCTCCGTCTTTATCAATTTTATTAACCGCGAAAATCATGGGTACACTTGCTGCTTGCGAGTGACTAATTGCTTCCTTAGTTTGTGGCATCACCGCATCATCGGCAGCTACTACAATAATTGCAATGTCTGTGATTTTAGCACCACGAGCACGCATCGCTGTAAAGGCTTCGTGACCCGGCGTATCCAAGAAAGTGATTGCTTTACCATTTGGCAAAGTCACCTCGTATGCACCAATATGTTGCGTGATACCACCGGCCTCACCTGCAACCACATTCGCGTTACGAATATAATCCAGTAATGAAGTTTTACCGTGATCCACGTGACCCATGATGGTAACAATTGGAGGACGCTCTACTAAATTAGCTAAGTCATCTGCTTCCTCTTGCTCATCCATTTCTTCGGCTTCTTCTAATCCAACAAACTCCACTTCAAAACCAAATTCAGAGGCAACTAATTCAATTACTTCCGCATCCAAACGTTGGTTGATAGATACCATGATACCCAAGTTCATACACTTGCTAATGATATCTGCAAAGCTTACATCCATCAAGCTTGACAACTCACTCACTGTAACGAATTCAGTTACTTGTAGTTTGTTATCTTCTCTTTGTTCGTTATTTTCATTTTCAGCAGCTTCTTCTCTTCTTTGACGACGATACTTGGATTTCATGCTCTTACCTCTACCACCTTGGCCAGATAATTTAGCTTGTGTTTCCTTGATCTTATCTTGAATTGCTTTTTGATCGATTTCTTTTTGTTCAGCAGTTTGTGGAACATTTCTACGACCACCGCCTGCTTGTCCAGGACGATTATTATTCGGACGATTGCCTTGATAACCACCGCCACCGCCATTGTTTGGACGATTGCCCTGGTAACCACCGCCACCACCATTGTTAGGACGATTGCCCTGGTAACCACCACCAGCTTGACCTTGTGTGTTACTACCTTGACCACCCTGACCTTGTGGACGATTGCCTTGACCTTGAACAGGAATACGTTTACGCGTACGCTTTTCTTCCTGACTTAAAGGTTTAGGACGTGTATCACTATTAATTGGTAAATCAATTTTACCTAAAATTTTTGGACCTGTTAATTTGTCTGCTTGAATGTTTGTGATTTCACCATGCACATTTTCAGGAGCAATAGAGTGATCTACTGGTGCAGCTGGTTCCGGCTTTGGAGCGGGTGCTTCCGATTTTGCAGTTTCTTTTTTAGCAGCAGCTTTTGGCTTAGCAGTTTCTTTGCTCTCTTTTGCAGGAGCTTCCTCAACAGCTGGTGCTTCTGCTTTTTTTGTTCCTTTTTTAGGACGTGTTGATGAGTCAATTAATGACAGATCAATCTTATTAATCACTTTAGGAGCTTCTACTTCAGGAGCTTCCACTTTTGCTTTAACTGGCTCTTCTTTTGTTGGGTTTGCAATTTCTGCAAATGCATCAACTTTAGGCGCTTCTGCTACCACAGGCTTTGGCACTTCTGTTTTTTTCACTTCTGCAGCTGGAGCTTCCTCCGCTTTTTTTGCCTTATCCAATCCGGCGCCTTTTGGCAATTCAACATGATCCGCCTTATCCCTAGCAACTTTATCGCTTTGGAATTCGGCCTGTAAAGCATAGTACTGCTCTTCAGATAATTTAGCTGTTGGCTTTAGGTCGTCTTTAGGAAAACCTTTTTTAGCCAAGAAATCAATGATGGTGTCTTGACCAACATTAAATTCTTTCGCGGCTGCTAACAGTCTTGGTAGTTTCAATTCTGACATTCTATTGTTTTTTGTCCCAGTTTCATACTTAAGATGACGCGGGACGAGTCACCTAATACAAATATACTTCTAATTCAAAGGTTATTCGCCTTTGTCAAACTCTTCTTGTAAGATACGACGCACTTCAGCAATCGTTTCTTTTTCTAAGTCTGTTCTTCTTTCTAATTCATCCGCGCTCAATTTCAATACGCTACGACCAGTATCGCAACCAACACGCTTAAATTCGTCGATAACCCATGGTTCAATTTCGTCTGTAAATTCATCCATATCGATATCAAATTCGTCCACCACTTCTTCATCCTCACGGTATACATCTAATTCGTATCCTGTTAATTCAGAAGCCAATTTGATGTTCACACCACGACGACCAATTGCTAAAGAAACTTGATCTGCTTGTAAATAAACTTCGGCACGCTTACGATCATTATCCAAATTCATGAAGCTAATTTTAGCTGGCGTCAATGAACGTTGAATTAATAATTGAGTGTTGGTTGTAAAGTTGATTACGTCGATATTTTCATTTTTCAATTCACGAACAATACCATGAATACGAGAACCTTTCATACCCACACAAGCACCTACTGGATCAATACGATCATCGAATGATTCCACCGCTACTTTAGCACGCTCACCTGGCTCACGCACAATTTTCTTGATGGTAATTAAACCATCGAAAATTTCAGGAACTTCTATTTCTAATAATTTAGCTAAGAACAATGGACTTGTTCTTGACAAGATAATTACAGGTGAATTATTTTTCATATCCACACGTGCAATTACTGCTCTAATGTTTTCTCCTTTCTTAAAAAAGTCTTGAGGAATTTGTTCTGTTTTCGGAAGAATCAATTCATTGCCTTCTTCGTCTAACAATAAAACTTCTTTTTTCCAAACCTGATAAATTTCAGCATTGATGATTTCACCAATACGATCAGAATATTTTTTTACTAAAGCATTCTTTTTTAAATCGTTGATACGAGATGCTAAAGTTTGCTTTGCAGCTAAGATAGCACGACGACCAAAATCATAAATATTCACTTCCTCTAATAATTCCTCACCAATCTCAAAGTCAGGCTCTATCTTGATTGCGTCAGAATAAGAAACTTCCGCTAAAGGATTGTCTACATCATCATCAGGACGAATTTCACGACGACGGATAATTTCCAAGTCACCTTTTTCAGCGTTAACGATAACGTCGAAGTTTTCGTCGCTACCATATTTTTTTCTTAATAAAGTTTTGAAAACATCTTCTACCACCTTCATCATGGTTGGACGATCAATGCTTTCTGCGTCTTTAAATTCTTGGAACGCTTCAATCAAATTTATACTTGCCATAACATAATTTTTTTTCAAGCTTCGCGCTTGATGATTTGTTAAAATTGAATTTGAACTATAGTTGATTTTATTTGCTCGAATGGAATAAGCAATTGTTGCTGGGTTGCTTTTTTACCCTTTCCCTCTGTCCACTCAATAATAATATCTGCCTCCGCAACTGTTGTTAATGTACCTTCTTTCTTGGTACCATCTAACAATTCCACTTCCACTTTACGACCTATATTTTTATTGTATTGTCTTTTTAATAACAAAGGTTCATCTACGCCTGGTGAAGAAACTTCTAAAGCAAAATCACCGTCGGGGAACCAACCTGCTTCCTCAATAGCTCTATAAAGTTTACGGTTAAAATAAATACACTTTTGTATTGGTAAACCATTGTCACCATCTAAATAAACTCTAATGATATGACCAGGTTTTACCTTGATCCACACCAAAAAATATTCAGGATCCTCTACCAATAGAGGCTCAATAATACCGTGTACTCTTTCCTTTAATTCGTTTACTTCCATAGTTTAAAAAGAAGAAGGGAACGATTTCGTTCCCTTCATTTCTCTGCTTATTCTGGAACAAAGGTAATAAAACAGGATGAAATTACCCAATAATATTGCCTAGATCTGTATTTTTGCACCATGTGGAAGTATATCATAGACGGTCTGGTAATTTATCTGTTATATAAGGTGATTTTTGAAATTATCGTTCCCGTAAGCAAAGGAGTAAAGTCAGTAAGACAAAATATGGAGCAGGTGCAACGCCAGCAGGCCGAGGCTTTTAAACGTGCGCAGGAAGCGGCTGGACAAAACAATGCAACTCAAACCAACACGAGCGCTCCTAAAAAGGATACTGCAATTGATGCAGAATACATTGATTTTGAGGAAGTTAAGAAGTAGATTTTTGCTCGTTTTAACTAGTTTTACCCTACAATTATCAAGTCATTTTCAACGCGCATCCCAGCCTGTAAATACAAAACCTGAAGGCCAATAGAGGCTGCGGCAATGACATTGGGTTCATTATCATCAATAAATAGGGTTTCCTCCGCCAACAATCCTTCTTTATCCAAAATAAACTGAAAAGAGGCCGGATCTGGCTTTCTTTGGCCCATTTTATGCGAATAATAGGGCGTTTTAAACAAATTTTCGAAGTTTCCGCCTATTTCTTGGGCAAATTGAGGGATAAAGTGGTCGTAATGGATTTGATTAGTATTGGAATACAAAAATGTGGCATATCTGCCATTATTTGCCTTCACCCATTCAATGCTTTCTTTTCTGTATCCAACCAATAATGAATTCCAGGCGCCAATAATTTGATCCTTGGTTAAGTTCAAAGAATACAACTTATTGAAGCCTTCACAAAATTGATCCTCCGTAATTAATCCTTTTTCAAGGTCAAAAAATATTTGATCTGATTTGTTCAAAGTAAAATGGTTCCCAAAATTAGGAATACCTAATGCATCAAAAGCATTGTACATTTTTACAAAATCAATATCGTACAACACATTTCCTAAATCAAAAATCAAATTTTTTATAGTCGCCATATTGTTATTTTAACAGCTATGAAGATAATCAAAGCTTTTAAATATTTGTACATTTGAGCATGAAACAAAATTTAGCTCATGTCGCTGTTGTAGTAAGAGATTATGACGAAGCGATTCAATATTATACCAATATCTTAGGCTTTAAATTAATAGAAGACACTGTTTTGTCAGAAACAAAAAGATGGGTAATGGTACAACCAGATGGTGCTGAAAATGGATGCAATTTATTATTAGCAAGAGCTGCTACACCTGAGCAAGAAAAACATATAGGCTACCAAACTGGAGGCCGTGTTTTTTTATTTTTATACACCGATGATTTCTATAGAGACTTTGAAAACTATACTGCTAAAGGCGTTGAATTTACAATCCTTCCCCATGTGGAAGATTACGGCACTGTTGCAGTATTCAAAGATTTGTATGGAAACTTATGGGACTTAATTGAGCCGGCAAAAAAATAATTTTTTACAAAGGCAATGCAGTTGTAGTTTTAATTTCATCCATTACAAACAAACTATTAATATGTGCCACCATCGGTAGCACCGCTAATTTTTCTTGATAAAACTTGTTATAGGTTTCCACATCTTTTGAAACTAGTTTTAAAAAATAATCAAAATTGCCAGACACTAAACTACAGGAAATCACTTCGGGATATTGCGCAATAATTTGTTCAAATTCTGAAAAGTTATTGGTGGTTTGTTTGTCCAAAGTAACATGACAATGCACGATTAAACCCAATCCCATTTTTTTTCTATCTAATAAGCCCACATAGCCCTGAATATATCCTTCGGCCTCCAAACGTTTAATGCGATCATGGGTTGGACTCATAGAAAGATTCACCTCTGCACTAATGTCTTTAATAGTGGCCAATGCATTCTTTTGCAAAATGCGTAAAATGGAAATGTCAATGGGATCTAAGCTCATAGTTATAAAATGACTAAAGGAATAATTGCTGCCCAAGGGCAAATAAGTAGTCTAAATTACCGATAATTTCTATATTATGAGTAATTAATAGTATTTTTTACTGAATAATTACAATAATATCATAATATTTCCTTTTTGATGATCTTTATGCAGTAATTAAAACAAAAAAACTATGATTATTGGATGCCCAAAAGAAATTAAGATTCAAGAGTACAGAGTTGGTCTAACACCAGAAGGAGTAGATACTTTAGTGAGACAAGGTCATGTTGTTTATGTTGAAACCAATGCAGGTGCTGGTTCAGGATTTTCTGACGAAGCCTATAAAGCAGTTGGTGCAACTATTTTAAGTACTGCAAAAGAAGTGTATGAAATTGCTGAAATGATTGTGAAAGTGAAAGAGCCTTTGGCTGCTGAATTTCCATTAATCAAAGCAGGTCAAATATTATTTACTTATTTCCATTTTGCTGCTTCAAAGGAATTAACGGAAGCAATGATGAAAACGCAAGCAGTTTGTATTGCTTACGAAACAGTTGAATTAGCAGATGGATCCTTACCATTATTAGTGCCAATGTCCGAAGTAGCGGGTAGAATGGCCATTAATGTGGGTGCCTACTATTTAGGTAAACCTTTTGGTGGCAAAGGAAAATTATTAGGTGGTGTTCCAGGAGTGAAGCCTGCCGAAGTATTGATTATTGGTGGTGGTATTGTGGGAACACAAGCTGCTAAGATGGCTGCAGGATTAGGTGCGAATGTAACAATCATGGATACGAACTTAGCGAGATTAAGATATTTAAGTGATGTGATGCCAGCAAATGTGGTTACTCAATATTCTACCTTATTAGCGATCAAAGAAAAATTACCAACAACGGATTTATTAGTAGGTGCGGTATTATTACACGGAGCAAAAGCACCACACTTAGTAAAGAAAGAAGATTTAAAATTAATGGAAGCGGGTTCGGTTATTGTGGATGTGGCAGTTGACCAAGGGGGTTGTATTGAAACATGTAAGCCAACAACACACGAAAATCCAGTATTCACGATTGATAATATTACGCACTATTGCGTTGCGAATATGCCAGGTGCCGTGCCTCAAACAAGCACACGCGCTTTAACACAAGCAACTTTACCATACGCAATTGCTATTGCAAATAAAGGATGGGAAAAAGCATGCACTGAGAATCCAGCTTTAGCAAAAGGATTAAACATTAGAGCAGGTAAAATTTTACATAAAGGCGTTTCTGATGCCTTTACAGCAGCATAAGCATTCAAGTGGTTTTAATATGGTTTAAGCCTAGTCCAAAAGACTAGGCTTTTTTTATGTGCGTAAAATTTCAGTTGGTTAATTTTAAAAGTTCGAAATTTGTACACATGAAAAGCATATTAGTATTATGTACAGGCAATAGTTGCCGAAGTCAAATAGCCCATGGATATTTAGCAGATATGACAAAGGGTAAAGCCAATGTATATTCTGCTGGCGTAGAAACACATGGTGTAAATCCTAAAGCAATTGCCATTATGAAGGAAGATAGTATTGATATTTCAAATCATACCTCCAATAACATTACCGAATATTTTGGAGTAGACTTTGATTATGTTATAACCGTTTGCGACAATGCAAAAGAGCGATGCCCATATTTTCCTACAAAGGCATTAAAATTTCATTATAATTTTCCAGACCCTGCAAAAGCAACAGGTACCGAAGAGGAAATATTGAATGAGTTTAGAACTGTGAGAGCAATGGTTAAGCAATATTGTTCCGAATTTGTTTTGGAAAATAAGATCAATGAATAGTTTACAACTGTTTTATGTAAGATTTTCTATCAATGACAAATTTTCTTCTTAAATAAAAGTTTTGTGTAGTTGTTGCAGTATAGTTACACATAACTTCGATTTTAGGTATCCCCATTTTGATAGCTTTATTTTCGACATAGCTATACATATCCTCTGCTAAATTAAATTTTCTATATTTTGGAGAAATATAAAACTCCTTAATCTGAATGATTGGCTTTAATATTTGCAAAGACTCTTGTTTTTCACAAACTATACAACCAATTAAATTACCAATAGCATTTTGTGCTACATATAATAAGCTAGACTGACTTTTTAATTTCTTCTTAAATAATTCAAGAAAATTATGTTTATCAAATTGTTGATTATATATTTGATGAAATGCATCTAAAAAATAATCTACATCCATTTCTGTAGCATTTCGGATTTCCCATTTTTCAATTAACATATTAATCCAATTTAAGTATACTAAATAACTCTTTTAAATTATCGATAATAAAATCAGGAGCTGCTTCTTCTAACTGTGTTTTAGTTTGCGCACCAGTGGTTACCCCAATGCTGTAAAGACATTTAGCATTCTTACCCTCCTCAATATCAATTTTTGAATCTCCTATTTTAACTATTTTACCAGCATCTTCCATTGAAAATAAATTCATTGCAAACTGAATCATATCAGGTGCTGGTCTTGAATTTTTAACATCTGAAGCGGTTACTAATAAATCGTAATGATAAAATTGTCGCCATTGTATTTTATTTAAAATGAAATTGGCTGTGTTTTTATCATACCCAGTATTTAATACCACTTTTATGTTTTGACTACGTAGTGTTAACAAAACATCCTCTGCATCAGCAATGGAAGTAATCGGAAATGCTTCATAGGCCGTTGCTAAACTTATTTTAAATAATTCAAAAATATCATTTGCTTTAATTAAATCATCAGCAGAGCCATAAACTTTAATGACATCCTTAATAGCATTTAGTTTTTCCTGACCAGCGCCTATTGCTAAAACCTGATTAAGGGTTACTTCAATACCATGTTCATTAATTGATTTTTGAAGTGTCTTATACACAATATTATCTTCATCAATAGTAGTCCCTGCCATGTCAAATACAACCATTTCTACTTGCATATCTTTTAAATTAAAGCGTTTTGAATAGTTGAACGATAGCTTTCAATGGTATCCACTTTTAATTCAGGTTCTTTTGCCATATCATCCCACTTTCTTAAAGCAACTGCCTCATTAAAGAACTCGTAATTTTCAAAAGCAGCTTTATCTTCTCCCGTCATGATACCCCCTTGTAAAATTAAACTTGATTTTGATGTAGGTGATAGCGTACTATAATAGCCAGGTTCCACTAAACATAAATATCTTTTTGCGGCAACATGAAGCTTTACAGCCTCAACGACTTCCTTTTTAAAATAGGTAGTTAGGAATTGAGCTCCTAACTCCTCATGTACATCGTCAATACCTTGGTCTGTAGCATTGTCTGGTAAGTCATGCAATAAGTGTCCTATGTCATGTAATAATGCTGCAGTAACTAATTCATCCGTTGCATTTGATTGCTTTGCAAAATGAGCCGCCTGCAAACCATGCTCTAATTGAGTTACCGCTTCCCCTCCATATAACTCACCACCTTTTTCTGTAAATAAATTAATTACAAAATCAACAACTTCATTTTTTTCCATTTTTCTATATTTAAATAAGACTAAATTTTCGCAACCGCTTCCTCAGCAAATCCAAATGAAAGTGTCATTCCATTACCCCCTATTCCATTAATAATGTATACACCAGGCTCCACTTTCAAAAATAAATCAGTATCTCCATTGGTCATTTTAGGATATACACCATTCCAGCTTTGTTGTAAGGTCCAATCCTCAATATGCATGAGTTTTCTTAGGTATTTTAATACTAAGTCATTTATAAATTGATTGTCAAAAGGTTCAAAATCCAAACCGTATTCATGTGAATCACCCACTGTAAGCTCCCCTTTGTCGTTTTGAGAAACCATTACATGAATCCCATATTTAAGGTACTCAGGAAGTTCGGATTCAATTTTTGCTTTTAAAATATCCAATGATTTTGAGGCCGTAAAACTCTTGTAATGTAATAGAGACAGGCCGCCACAAACCGAAGTGCCAATTCTATAATTTTTATCATTTGGGACAAAACGCATCATCTGCAATTTTGTTTTAGTAATAGGTAGTTCCTTAAATTTAGATGGATAAAGCGTTTCAAAATCAGCACCGGAACAAATACAAATGATATCTGCATTGTATTTGGTTTTAAATGACCAAACCGTATTAGTGGTTACATTGGTTACAGCGGTACCCCATACAATATCAATATTGTAATAATTTTTAAGATAGGTTGGTAAATGTTTTATGCCTTCTCTTGGGTCAATGATAGTTTCATCACTGCTATATAAGCCACTCTTTAAATTTTCACCGTTAATCCCATTAAATTTTTTCTGAATGCTTTCAGGAGAAAGTAAAGCAACTGGTCTTTGTGATTTTAAAAAATGTTCATATAATTCCTCCACCACATTTTGCTCTTCGTTATCATATGCTAAATGCAAACTACCACATGGATCAAAAGGAATATTTGCATTTTTCAAATATTCTTTCCAAATTTCTCTTGATCTTATTGCACGGTCATACAAATGTCCATCTGGTTGACCAATTGGCCATAACATTCCAAAATTTCTGATGGATGCGCCAAGCGATTGTTGGGATTTTTCTAGAATGGTTACTTTATAGCCTTTTAATGCCAATGCGCGCGCAGTTGCCATTCCTAAAATTCCAGCTCCAACAACAATTGCGGTTTTATCACTCATGAGATATATTTTTTATTTTATTAGTATAGTAAATTAAAGAGAAGATAGAAATAATTAATCCTATTATCGAAAACCAATAAACTCCTTTGGCGTAAAATTCAGCCCAGTTCAAATTTAAATGCATTGCACCTTTTATATAAATGACAATAACGGAAGCCAAATATCCAAAAGAGTCCATTAGATATATTAGAAAGCCCACATTTCCTTTTAATCTAAAAGTTGCAATCATCCTATCAAACATAATTGAGTTAAAAGGAGTATAGCCAATGTATAAGCCCAGCCCCACTAATAACATCCAATTGAATCCATTCAAAAAATGTTTTTCAAATAATATGGACGCAATTAAAACAACTATAAAACCTACAATAATCATGTATTGACTGATTAGAAAAACAAGCTTATTGTTTTTAATTAAAATCATACTCGCTATAATAGTTAATACCACAATGGCAATGGGCAACTCGGTATTCGTAAAAACATTGGCACTATTTGAATAGCCTAAATTGGTCCAAATATCTGATGCGAAGTTGTCTCTTAAATCTCTAAATAAAGTAAGTACCACATAAATAAATATAAAAGATAAAAGCCCAGGCATAAAGGTTTTAAAAAATAAGCCTCTCTCGCTTTTTAACATAGGCAATCTAGCAGATTTTAATGCTACTTCATATTCATTAGGTGGTGGAATTTTTTCAAGTAAATACACCAAAATAACAATAGGGATTACAAATAATAGACCTGTATAAAATGGAAGCCACATATCAGTTACATGAAAAGAAAGCTGTACCCATTTAGCTACTGATTTTGCAAAACCAGAGGAAACGATAATACTTGCTCCCATTGCAGCCCCAATAAAATCAGTACCTCTTCGGCCTTCGGCAAATGAAAAAATAATGCCCCAAGTCATGCCTAATGGAAAACCATTTATAAATAGGCAAATTATATTTAAAGGAGTGGGTAAAATTGGAAAAAGCAATAACGGTATTAGGGAAATAATAACTAATATAAAAATGAGTTTACTCCTGCCAACAGATTTTAATTCGGAAATATATTTAACCCCAAAAAATTTACTTGCAGTATAACCTAGGACCTGCGCTATTACGAGCAAATTTTTAAAGTCAATTCCAAAAAAGCTGGGCATATTGTTATAAAGACCCACTGTGAAAGGCTTTCGAAAAGCAAAAATGCAGGAGTAGGTTAAAAAACAGATTAAAGAAATATAAACAGCATGTAAATACTGATTATTTTTAAATTTTGCTATGAATGAGGTCATTTTAAAATAAAATTCAAGGGTTGCCCAACAGGATGTTTAGCATTTTTTTCATTAAAGTCCTGATCCATTAATGTAGCAATGGTAGCAGCAATTTGTTTTTGGTATAATTGCATTGGTTTTTTTATTTCACCTGCATTTGCAATTTTTGGACCCATTGCCGCAAACCAAATTTGAGAGGACTCTTTTACCTCTTGTCCGTGATTTTTCCAGGTTGACTTACCTGTACCTCCTCTACCATGATCACAAGTAATAATCAATGTAGTATTGTTCTTATATTGAGGAATAGATTGAATTGTATTCCATAAGTTTGAAATCATGGCATCCTCTGCATGTAAGGACTTTAAATATTGATCATACATACCTGAATGAGCAAAATCATCGGTCTCATCAAAAGAGATATACAATAAGTTTGGATGATACGCTTTTAAATATTCTTTCGCTGTAAAATAAGTTAGTAAATCAGGTCTTACATTGATTGGCTTTGCTGTTACAAATTGCATTTCATTTAATAATGACAAAGCAGGGTCTTTAAAATGGATGGTGTCCACATCCGCATTCACGTAGATACCGCTTCTCTTTTTATTTAAGATATATGGAAACACATCCCAGGTTGTAAAAGCAGCCACTTTGCCTTTATACTTTGGCACTGAATTAATATACTCAAGTACATTAATATTTTTGTTTAAAATTTTATCATTAGAGTTTACAGAATCGTCAGGGAAACCAGTGAAAATTTCGTTGTAGCCAGGATATGAAAATTGATACTTATTGGCAACATTAAAATTGGCATCATAATTTCTATTGCCCATTAAAACACCTTGCTTTGCTACTGTATTCCATATGAAAGGAGTAATTAAACTTCTTCTCGTATTTACATCTGTTGCCCAAAAATTAGTTTTGATATAATCAATATCGCCATCATAGGTTTTATCATTTAAAATAACACTATCCGCTCCATTAAAAATCTCCTGCCATCTTAAACCATCAAGCGTAACCACAATAACATTAGGATTGGATTCCACTTTTTTAATTGGGCTAAAAAACAAGGAAACTAAGCTTAAAAGCCATAGTATTAATAAATCTATCATCACTATAAATATTAAGAAACAAAGCTATTTAATAGCAATTCCACTCTTGAAAAAGGCATGTGATATAATAGTTACTTTATTATTAATTAATTATTAAGAACGACTATTTTTGTTGGACATTTAGCATTAGCCAAAATCAATATTTTGAATCCTAGTAATTTTATAAATTCATAATAGACTATGTTTGCATTATGGAAAATATGGATCAATTTGACGTTGTAATTGTTGGCGGAGGCCCTATTGGAATAGCTTGTGCGCTTGCTAGCAAAGCTCGAAATGTTAGCTACCTTATTCTGGAAAAAGGATGCCTTGTAAATTCACTTTACAATTATCCGCAGCAAATGACCTTTTTTTCAACCTCAGAAAAACTAGAGATAGGCAATATCCCATTTGTATGTGTTAGCCCCAAACCCAATAGAAATGAAGCTTTAGAATACTATAGACGCGTTTCCAAATTAGCCGACTTACATATTAAACTATTTGAAGAAGTAGTAGGCATTAAGGAACTTGAGCAAAAAAATGACAATTATCTTTTTTCAATTCAATCTAATAAGGGCAGCTATTTAGCCAAAAATGTAATTATAGCAACAGGATTTCACGATATTCCCTATTTACTCAATGTGCCTGGCGAGCATTTATCAAAAGTAACGCACTATTATAAAGACCCTCATTTTTATGCCTTTCAAAACGTTGCGATTGTTGGTGCCAACAATTCGGCAGTAGATGCAGCATTGGAAACCTGGAGAAAGGGAGCCAATGTCACAATGGTTATTCAAAATGAAGAAATTGGTCAAAGGGTAAAATATTGGGCTAGGCCAGATATCGTTAATAGAATTCAAGAGGGTTCTATTAAAGCACTTTATAACTCTAATATTATAAGTATTTCAGAAAAATCAATCACAGTCAATACACCAGACGGAATTATGGAGATTCCCAATGATTGGGTAATTGCTGCCACAGGATATCAGCCTAATTTGGGCTTTTTAAGTGCTATAGGAATTAAGTTAGCTCAAGATGAAACTAAGAAGCCTGAATATAATGAAGCAACACATGAAACGAATATAAAAGGAGTTTATTTAGCGGGGGTGATATGCGGGGGTATGAATACACATAGTTATTTTATTGAAAATTCTATTGTACACGCTGACATTATTTTAGAAAATATCGTCCAAAAAATAAAATAGAGCAATGTTTAATTGCTCTATTTTAAAAATTCGAATAAGAAAAAATTTTATTTACTTTAATTAGTATAAATCGCTTTTAATTGTTTAATTTTTTTAGCACTTAAGCCCATCACCTTGTCAAGATAGTTATCAATAGTGCCATATTGTGCTTTAATGGTGGCAAAAGTTGCTTGGATATACTCTTTTTTTGCACCCATCATACTAGTGGCTACTTTTTCATCCATTCCAAAATATTTAGTCATTTGAGCAATTTGTTTTGCATTCTCATTACGACGATAATAATTGGTTGCTTCATAATCATTAAAAATTGTTTCCTCATCAACGCCTAAAGCATATAATATCAATGCAGCAGCAATACCTGTTCTATCCTTGCCTGCAGTACAATGGAATAAAATAGGGCTTGTATTTTTATTCGCCAATAAACTATCAAATAAAGGAGCATATCTATCTTTAAAAGGCGTTAGCACCGTATAAAAACTAAGTAAAAAAGAATCCGACTTCATATACCTTCCCATATTTTTCATATAGTTGCTGTCTCCTACATTTTCACTACCTGCAGGCAAAGAAATACGCGTAGTACCTGCTGGAATTTTATCAGGTGCTGTCTTCACTTCATAAGGACCTCTAAAATCAAAATCATATTTAATATTTAAAGAAGCAATTTTAGCGATATCAGCATCCGTTAAAGTATTTAAAGCAGCTGAACGATATAATAATCCAGTCTTTACTTTTTTACCGTCCTTATTTTTATATCCACCCAAATCTCTAAAATTTACTGCGCCTTGCAATTTAACTTCTCTTAAACTACTATCAGCAACCTGTGCTTGTAATTGAAAAATAGAAATTAAAAAAAACGCACAAATAATTAATTGTTTCATTAGGATATTATTTAAATAAAATTAATAAAAAAAGTGGGAGGCGAACCTCCCACTATATCATAAACATTTGTACCAATAAACTATTTAATTAACCACATTTTAGCAGTTAAGTCATCAGTACCACCATATTGAGATGATAATGCTGCCTTGTTGTTCGTTGGATTGTAGTTAGTTTCATCCACTGGATACTGCCATCTTAAAGGAATCTTGAAACTTGGAGTACCAATTCCAGAACCACCTTCTTTGAATGCAGGAATACCCGTTCTTCTCCATTGATAGTATGACTCAAAGCCAGAGTTCAAGAAGAAAGAAACATACTTTTGGCTTAAAATTTGAGTTAAACCAGTAGCGTTATCGCCAGCATAAGCAATATTTGTTAAGAAAGTATTTACATCATAAGTAGCAGTTCCTAAACTTGGTTTTGTACCATCATTGTTACCAATTGTGATAGTTCCACCTTGTTTAATACCATACCAATCTAATGAAGCTTGTACACCTTTAGTATACCATGCTGATGCAGATTGAGTTGTAATCCAACCTCTATTCGCAGCTTCAGCAATATTGAAACACATTTCACTGTAACCTAATAAGATATAAGGCTCAGACAATGTACCACCAATATTAGTTGAAGTCATGTATCTATTGTAGTTAAGCGCTGCAAGTGGAGTACTATTAGTAAAAGTAAACTTCATTGAAGAAATTGCAGAGTCTTGCTCTTGACCAACGTATGTAGTAAAACTACCCACTGGGTTATTAGCATCAATACTTAATACACCTGGAGATAATAAAGCTAAAACACGAGGATCTTTATTTGGAACAGTAGCTCCAATCCAAGTCTTAGAAATATTTAAACAAGTATTGTATTGAGCATACCCATAACGGTGAGGAGGGTATTGGTTATAAGCTGAGTTATAAATAAACTTAACGTTATCACTGTTACTTGTCATAATAGGATATTGTGTAGGATTATTTACAATCGTAGCAAATTGTGACTTGATATTTAAATCTGCATTGTCATCAGCACGCTTGCTTAATGAAATCAACACTCTTAATTTATAAGTATTGATTGCTTTTTGCCATTGTGCGTATGTTAATCCAAATACATCTCCACCAGCATCTACTTTCGTATTTGCATTAGAAGCTGAAATTAAAGCAGCAATTTGTAAGTTAGCAGAATCTAATAATGCTAATGATTGCTTGTACACATCATGCTGAGTATCATACTTAGGAGTTAAGTTATTGATATCATTAGATTGTGACATTGGGATATCACCTACTCTTTGTGTTAACCAAATATATGAGTATGCTTTAAAGAATTTACTCAAAGCAAAGTATACATTGGTTTTATTTTTATACTGATTAAACGCTTGCTCTTCCATTTTAACACAATACTTGATATTATCGTAAGTTGTGTTTGTAGTAGACCAGTTATAAGCATTTGAACCAAAATAATAGGTGTAGTTTGATACTACGTTTTGGTTATATTTCCATACGTTAGATACGATTGGATCTTCTTCCTTCATTAAATTCGCAGTAATGTGATTTAATATTAAAGAGGAAGGAATAGTTGAGCTTTCAGCTGCAACGTTCGGATTGGATAACAAGTCCCCTTTCTGGCAACCTGTGATACCAAAACTTACAGCTACTAAGCCTAAGATGATATTACTAAATTTGATTTTCATATAATTACTTTTAGACATTTTAAATTTTAGAAGTTAAGATTAATGTTAAATCCGAATCTTCTTGCAGTTGCTGATTGTAAAATAGCACCTTTTTGTAAAGATCTATCTGAGTCATTAAATCCTGCAGCGAACTGATCTAAGTCTTGGTCTTTTCTATCAGCGAAGTATAATAAGTTTCTACCCACTAATGAGATAGTTGCACCTTTAATATACTTTAACTTAGCCAATACGTTTGCTGGTAAAGAATAAGCGATATTTACTTCACGTAATTTTACAAAAGAACGGTTTGTCATCCAGTATTCGTCCACACCACCGTATCCAGATGCACCAGCGATAGTTTGAACCTTAGCAGCTACATCATTTTGAGCAAATGTTAAAGCAGATAAGTTAGTGATTACACCATTAGCATAAGTTGGAGTACCAGAAACAATTTTAACACCAGGGCCTACATACTTAGCAGTTTGTGCAACTGTACCTAAAGCTGTAGTTTGCCACTCAGCTAAACGTGCCGCACCAATTGCTCCTTGAGTAGACTCAATTGAAGTACCACCATTCATACCATCATGATAAATTTGGTCGTAGATATTTCCACCAATTCTACCATCAAATTGGAAACCAAAGCTTACATTTTTGAAAGTGAATTTGTTGCTGATACCAAAAGTATAATCAGGGTTTGCAAATCCTAAGAATTTGTTGTTACCAATATCTGAAGGAGCTCTTAATGGAGTACCACCAGACCATACGATATTGTTTGAACCATCACGTACAAATGCAGAACCATAAATCGCATCTAAACGATCACCTACTTTGTATACGTGGTTGTTTAAAGATAAACCAGTTTCATTACCATAAATAGCATCCAATGTTTCTTGGTAAGTTGCATATGTTGCATTGATATCCCAGTTAAAGTTAGAAGTTTTGATTGGCGTACCAGATAATGTAATTTCAAAACCTGCTTTCTTTGAAGTGATACCATTTACGTTTTGTGCAGCATACCCTGTAGAAGAAGCTACTGGTAATGCATAAATTTGAGGACCGTTAAAGCTTGTAAAGTAAGTGAAATCAAATCCTAATCTGTTTTTAGCAAATTTTAAATCCACACCACCTTCGTATGAAGTACGGTCAAATGGTTTTAATGAGCTATTTGCAATTGTATTTGAATAACCTACCGAAGGAGTACCATTATAATAAGATTGGAACGCATATGCATTTTGGTTAGCATAAGAAGGTCCATCATAAGAACTGTATAAATCAGAACCATAACCTAATAAACCACCATTGGTACTTGTACCAGTGATTGCAGTAAAGGCAGAAGGAACTGTTGATTGAGTCAATCCACCTTTTACGTCAGCATATGAAGCACGTACTTTCGCAAAAGAAATAAATGAAGGTAAGTTCAAGTAATCTTTCAAAGCAGAGCTCAATGAAACTGAAGGATAGTAGAAAGTATTGTTTCCGTCAGGTAAAGTAGATAATTGATCCACACGACCTGTATGAGATAAAGTTGCATACTTACTTAAAGATAAATCGATAGAGTAGTAAGCGCTATACACTTGCATTCTTGAATTCCAAGTATAAGCTAAAGCAGCGTCTTTCGTATTTGACAATACATATAAGTTTGGAACCGCTAATGCTTTTGTAGTTCCCCAGAATGAGTTGTAAGCGAAAGATCTTTCAGAAACACCCGCTAAAGCAGAGATACCAATTTGACCTACTTTCTTTTCGTAGTTAGCAGTTAAGTCAGTATTGTTCTCTGTCAAACGACGGCTATCTTCATGATAGTCACCATACCATCCAAAGTAGAACCAAGGAGTGTATGTGTTTAAGTTAGCACCAGCAGGAACTTGCTCAGTTCTTAATTGGCTCCAAGTAGAGAATTGAGAACGTAAGTTTAAGTTTAAGTCATTGTTTACTTTGTAAGAAGCTTTCACATAACCATTCACATCTGTTTTGTCATGAGAACGTAACCATTTTTTAGCCATAAACCAAGCACTGTTTTCACGACCATACTCTTGTGCATATGGAATTAAGTTTTGTACCCCTTGTGGTCCTTTGTAAATATCTTTTAAATCATTGATATCATAATCAGAAGATCCATAAACTTTAAACATGTAAATGTAAGAGTTAGGACCATAGTTAACGTCAGGGATATTTGGAGAATATTGCTTATTCATGTTTAAGCTTGCTTCCAATCTTAATTTCTTAGAGATATTGTAACCACCATTTACCGCTAAAGTATAAGAATTTAACTTCGTATTTGGAGACATACCTTTTTGATCCATATTAGAAATTGAAATTCTAACATCTGATTTTTCAGTAGCACCTGCTAAAGAGATATTATTAGTGTTAATAATACCTGTTTCCATAAAGTTTTCAAAGTTGTTCTTACCTTTTGCAGTCCATGGAGTTGCTGTTCTGATACCAGTTACGATATCATAAGGGCTATTATATTGCTTAACCATTTGGCCTTCAAAACGAGGACCCCATTCTGGTAAACGTTGTTTGTTATCATACAATACGTCACCATAGCTATAACCATAGTTAGTACCACGACCATATTCAGCTTGTGCTTCAGGAACAGCGATAAAACCATTCTCAAACATAGTGCTTGAGTTAAAATCTACCTGCCATCCTTTTTTATCTTTAGTACCTCTTTTAGTAGTAATAACGATCGCACCATTTAAACCTCTAAAACCATATAATGCAGAAGCGTTCGTACCTTTTAAAACAGTGTAAGTTTCAATATCATCTGGAGCAATGTTCCAAGTATCTGTATTTACTGGAACTCCGTCAACCACAAATAATAAATCTTTAGAACCACGTAAAACTAATTCTGGACGACCTAACATTTCGGCGTTTGCACCTACTGTTAAACCAGCAATTTTACCAGCTAAAGAGTTAATTGGATTCGCATCTCTTGCTTTGATTAATTCACTACCTTTTAATTCTTGTACTGAATATCCAATTTTCTTAGTTTCTCTCTTAATACCATAAGCAGTAACAACTACATCTGTTAATGCTTTCGTATCTTCTTGTAATGCTAATGAAAAACTAGATTCATTACGTAAAGTATAGGTTTGAGATAAGAAACCTAATGAAGTAACTTCTACTGATTTATCACCAGCTGAAATGGTGATTTTAAAATTACCTTCATTGTCAGTTTGAACTGTCTTTTTTGAAGGTAAAGCTCTCACTACTGCACCAGCAATACCAATGCCTGTAGTAGTTTGAATTTTTCCTGTCACAGTTCTAGCGTCTTGAGCGTAGACATTCGAAATAAAGAAAGCTAATAGCGTGACGCCTATTAAAACTCTCTTGAATAATGCTTGCATATGTTAAATTTTGTGCAATTTTAACACGAGTAATGTTACCAGAATGTTATGAGTGCTATTATAAAGACAAAATAATATTGAGGTAATATAAAGTTTATAATTTCATAACATTATTAAATGAACTACAATGCAAAATGAAATAGTTATCAGAAGGGTGAATGAAAAAGATATGTTAACTGTATATGAACAAATCTGCGAATTAGAATCTTTTGAATTTGAAATCAAGCATTTTGAAAATATATTTTTTCATAATATTAATGATACCAATAAGCTATATTATCTAGCCGAAGATACAATGGGGAATTGTTTAGGATTTATCAGCTGTCATATTCAATTATTGCTACATCATTGCGGAAAAGTGGCTGAAATTCAAGAATTGTTTGTTAAAACCGAATATCGAAGCAGGGGTGTAGGAGGAAAATTAATTGGTTACATAGAGGAAATGTTAAAAGAATTAGATTGCGTTAGTTTCGAGGTTACTGCTCAAAATAAAAGACTTGAAACGCATGAATTTTATAAAAATAATGGCTTTAAGAATAGTCATTTAAAATTTACAAAAACAATAGAATGAAAAATTTACAAAGTATTTTAGTATTCCTTGGCATACTAGTCCTAAATAGTGCAATCAGCCAAAATACTACTGTGTATTCAACTTACAATGCGCATTCACATAATGATTATGAAAATCCAATACCCTTTTTTACTGCATACGAAAATAATTTTGGGTCTATTGAAGCAGATATATTCTACTTTAATGATAGCCTAATCGTAGGCCATGTTTTTGGAGATATTGCTAAGAAAAGAACATTACAATCCTTGTATTTAGATCCAATCAATAATAAAATAAAAATCAATCATGGCTATCCATATAAGGATTCTACTAAAACCTTACAACTACTTATTGACATTAAAACTGATCCAGACAGAACCATTGGGAGATTGGTGAGTTTATTAAATACTTATCCTGCCATTATTCAATCAGGTAAATTAAAAATTATTATTACGGGTAACCGACCAAACCCCAATAAATTTAATCAATACCCCAACTATTTATTTTTCGATGGTGATTTAGGTAAATCCTATGACAAATATGAATTATCAAGGATAGGTATTTTTAGTGCGGACCTCAGTGAATATACCCACTGGAATGGGAAGGGCATCATGGTCAAACAAGATCAGCATAAAATAGATTCTATCATTAACAGTGTTCATGTATTGGATAAACAAATTCGTTTTTATGGCAGTCCAGATTATATAAATGCATGGCAGCAATTTATAAAAATGAAAGTGGATTTTATTAATACAGATCATATTGTAGAATTAGGAAAATTCTTAACCAATTGGAGCAGCAATAATGCCATCATGCATACTCAGCAAAATACGTATTTGCCAAAATATAAAAATGATGGTGTTGATGCTCCAGTAAATAAAATAATATTATTTATTGGGGACGGTTGTAGCTTACCCCAATGGTACGCAGGCTATACTGCTAATGGAGGAGCGCTTACTACTTTTAATTTAAAACATATTGGATTTTCTAAAACAAGTTCAGCTGATAATTATGTTACCGATTCCGCACCAGGTGCTAGTTCATTAGCTACTGGAGAAAAAATCGAGAACAGACATTTAGGAATTTCGCCAAAAGGAGACTCTTTGGCGCTAATCACTGATTATCTAGCTTCAAAACAATTCAAGATTGGAATTATAAGTAGTGGTGACGTTTCAGATGCAACACCTGCCGCATTTTATGCCCATGCAAAAGAAAGAGATAGCTCTATTGAAATTATTCAACAATTAAATAATTCTAATGTTCAAATATTAGCAGGTGCAGGTAATGATAAATTAAATACGATTAGCATATTACAAAAGAAATCTTCAGCTACCTTAAATAATAAAACGCTTGAAAATATATTACCTAAATACAAGGTTGTAAATAATATAAATGAGGTTGATTTAGCAGGTAATAAAAAAACATTAGTCATTGAAAAGCAAGCTGGTTTATCCATGCAGGAAGGTCGCGGTGCTTGGCTTAGCAATGCATTTGAAAAAGTAAGTACCGCCTTATTGAGCAATAATAATAATCCCTTTTTTATGATGGAGGAAGCGGCGCAGATTGATTATGGTGGACATGCCAATAATATGGAGTATGTAGTAAAAGAAGTGATTGATTTTGATGCAGCAATTTCTAAAGCCATTGAATTTGCAGACACCCATCAAGGAACTTTAGTCATTATAACGGGTGATCATGAAACAGGTGGGCTCACCTTACATGATGGAAATTATCAACAACAAACAGTCAATGGACATTTTGCAACGAATGATCATACCGGTATTCCTGTGCCTGTTTTCGCTTACGGATATCGCTCCTATTTATTTGATGGCGTATATGAAAACACTGCCATTTTTAATAAAATAAAACAAGCAATCAAATAAATTAAAGTGGGATAGTAGCAGTTTGACCCCAAGTAAATGGAGCAGTTTTACTTGGCTGATTCCAAAGTACTTCTCTCACCGTTATTTTTTTTGTATTGGTATTGATAGTTACAATTTCATAAGCTAGTTTGGTTTCATCTTTAGCCGAAGCCCTCCCTTTCATGGGGCTATCCGTTCTAATGCAATTTAACTCAATGTCATTGTTGGGCCCTTTGTAAGTATAGTATTCAGTAAAATTTTCATGCCCATGAAAGTACGTTTTGATATTGGAATGCTTTTTGATAAAAGCTACAAATTCATTTTGTTCAATCGTTGTTACCCCTTTCACATCCTTTCCATCCTTAAATCTTTCAGGAACTAAATTTTCAAATTTATCCTCCTCATTTATATCGTGAATGCCATTTGGATTTTCAAAAAATCTTGGTTCTACATTTGGGATTGAGTGCGCAAAAAGTAAAACGGGAGTGGTATTGCTGATCTTGGATAAATCTTTCTCCATCCAAACTCTTTCAGCAGAATCGGGATATAAACTTAAAAAAATAAAATGTACTCCATTGATATCTTTCGCATAATGTACTCTATGTAAACTACTATCAAATACTTTAACTTGTTTTTGAGGAAACATTAAATTATAAATACCCAACATAGAAGCTGCGTCTTTTTTGGGAGTCATAGGTCTATGAAAGCCAATAGCATTGCTCATATCATGATTACCTGGTACCAACAATAAATTTGACTTTTGATTATTGGCTTTTGTTATTTGAAGGCTATCTACATATACCTTCTTAAATTCTTCCCATGATTTTGTAGCCGATTGAACACCATCCTCCATTCTATTAGCAATATCTCCAGTGATAATAGCTGCATCAAAACCTTTAATAACTTGATTCGCATTTACGCCATTGTCGTTAGGAATAACTTGACCTTGAAGTTGGTTCATGGATTTTACCATGGCTTTGTTCACCTCAAATGCAGCAACATTTGTCTTGCTTTGGAATGCATTTTTAGTCAATCCAAAGTGCACATCTGAAGTAAAAATAAACTGAACAATACTATCCTTCAAGGACGGTTTCGATTTTTGGGCAATTCCGGTATTCACAAAACCAGCAATACATAAAAGTAAAATGTAAGAATATCTATTCATTGGTATAGGTTATACTATAAAAATATTGAAAACTAGTTGCATAAAAAAGGTGCCCGTTACTTTCGTAAAGGCACCTTTTATTCAAATTAAAAACAAAACTAAAATTAGTGTTGGTTTCCTCTACCATTACTTTGGTAGCAACCAATATCTTTTCCTGGAGGTGTAATTTCAGTCGCACCTAATCTTAAATCAACAATTACATCCGCTCTTGGAGTAAAGCCGATAAAACCAGCTCCAATACATGGAGAATTTGGCTTTAATGCATAGTTTGAGGTTCCTACTACTGCAATATCTCTTAACATTAATCCAGCTGGCAAAGGCACAGGTGCATTAATAAATTGAGGATTATTAGCACCTAGCACAGAAGCTGGTGCTGTATAAACTGCGCCAATTGTCCAATTGGATGGTAAATAAGTAGATGGCTTAGGAATATCAGTTTCCATTGGCTTGCTAATTGCAGTACTAACAGATAAAGAAGGAATAAACTGACTAGCTACAGAGATAGAATCTGCATAATAAAAATTATACCCATACTTTAAATTAGCAGTATCTGCAATTGGATTTTGTACAACACGTAATCCAAATTTACAGTTTACAATTAAATTATTATATGCCATACCACCAGCACCTTCTTCAAAATTAATAGAACCTCCACGACCAGCAGCTGAACGACGGTATCCACAGTTAATCATAGTATTATTATAGATACGCACATTTGAACCTGGCTTACCTACTGCAACGTTGATATTTGAAACCTTTGGACCATTAGTTGCCATTCCTATACATAAATTGTAAGCGAAATCACCAATAGTACCTGCTTTTGAATTCATTGCTTCACCACCAGTATAGCCACATTTTTCGAAAGTATTTCTCATTACATGAATCTTTCCACCATTAATTCTAAATGGATCATCCACACTTCCATAAATCCAAGAATCTTCTAAAATAAAGCTACCATCAGGATTTGCAAAGTAAACAGGATAAGGGCTTGAGCTTCCTGTAAAACTTTTCATAGCAGAACTTATTGCTGCGCCACCAAATTCAACATGTGTCCATTTTAATACAATTAAAGGACAAGTGGTTGCACCAGTTACACCAGTCCATTTTCCTTTCAAAGCAGGATCTGAATCAGGATTAGCGCCTAATTGATCTGTTCTTGTAACACCTGGGTAAGTTAAATAAATAGGCGCTTCCTTTGTACCTAAAGAAAGTAAACTTCCTTTTACACCGATACCCACTGGCACACCACCAGTACCTGTGAAATTTACAGTTACTCCTGGTTGAATAATTAAAGTGTCTCCAGTATTAACAAAGATATCTCCACTTACTGTATAGGTTTTACCAGCCAACATGGTACCTTTTATGGCACCACTTAATGGAGCTGATTCACTAATTGGTGAAGCTGGTACAATTACCGCTTGCCAAAGATCTTTTGTTTCTTCTGTTTTAGTACAAGACGCTAACCCTATTACTAAAAGCGCTATTAAGTATGTAAACTTTTGTTTCATTATATTGAATTGATAGTATTATTAAAGTTTATAACGAATACCAAATAAATAGGTAGTTCTATAATAATCTTTTTGAATGATGATTCTATTTGCAGCATCTGTTTGCAATGCCAATGCTCTAGCACCACTACCAGCCATATAGCTATTATAAGATTGGTGTAATGATAATTCCATTGGTGCATCTGTTAGGTTGTTGATTTTTCCGTAGAAAGAAAAATGCTTACCAAAACGCTTTTCAAATGAAATATCTAGAGTTGTGGTTGGAGACTGCCAATAGTTTAAACCAGCATAAGGACTTACAAAACTGATTCTTTCTCCTGTATACACAACAGCAGTTTGGAAGTCGAAGCCAATTTTTGGATTCTTATAAATGAAGGAAACATTACCAACATGGTTTGATTGTCCTTGCAATGGTCTTGTTTCAGAAACACGCTTAGAAACAATTTGTCCCGCAGTATTTCGATAAGATAAAATCAAGCTATCATTCGTAATACTAGAATTAGTAAAAGTGTAATTCGCGCTGATACCATAAGAACCAATAAATTTAGAAGCAACTGCTTCAAAACCATAGTTAGTTGCCTTACCAATATTTACTGGTTGTAAATACAAACTATTAATATTTTGTGGCTTTACTGCCGAAATTTCAATTGGGTTTTGGATGTCCTTATAAAATCCACCTAATAATAATTGATCTGAACCCTTGCTATATAATTCATAACGTAAATCTAAGTTGTCCGCTACTGTATGCTTTAAATTTACAGGATCACCCACTTCTTTAAAGAATTCACCATCTGCGCCATCAGGAATTAATTCCGAGAAGCCTGGTCTAGCGATAGCTCTATAGTAAGCAAAACGAATATTCTGATTTGCAGTTAGTGCATATTTAAATTGTGCACTTGGCAATAAGTCCGTGTATTGAATAGTACCTGACTTAGCTTGCACATCTTTAGTCAACAATGTTTCATAATGTTGATTGGTGTTTTCAGCCCTTACACCACCCAATAATTCTAACTTACTAGATAAATTCCATTTACCTTGTAAATAACCTGCAGTAATTTTTTCTTCAAAAGTATAATTGTTACCATTTAATCCTGGAGCGCCATCACTTACTGGATTAAATAAGAATTGTGCAGTATTGATTGTGCTGTAGGTAGATCCCAATAACGGTTTTAAACCATAAGAGATATAATAATTATCTCTATTTTTATCTCTATACAAACCACCCAATTTTAATTCAAAATCACGATTAAATACTGAAGTGTTTTTAGTATAATTAAAGTAAGCTGATTGATCTTTATCTCTATTGCTAGTCCAAATTCTTGACATAGATTGTAATTTATCCGAAGTCAAACTAGTTGCAATAATTGCATACTGATGCGTGAATGTTGTTTGATCTGGAGTTTTACTCTTAGCAATTGAATTTACTAATGACCAATCAATTTTGTCAGTACTAGATAATCTGTGTTCACCTTGTAAAGTGGTACTATTGATAGACTGGAAAGTCCATTGGCTTCTTTGTGAATTATCAACTACAGAATTCAATGCTACTGTATCCCAAATAAAACGTGTAGTATAATCATCTAACAATACATAGGTATTGAATAATGAAATTTTATTATTTTTGTTGATATGATAATCGAATTTAGCATTCAATCCTTTTCTTTGACTTTGAACAGAATACTTTCTTAATTGCAAGTCAGAGAACAAAGGAATATTGTTCAATCCTGGTTGAGAGTTAGGTAAAAAGAAATTAGATGTTGTACCACGATAAATATTTTGGAAACTTCCTGAAACTACGAAACCAAATTGCTTTGTTTTACCAAATCTATTACCAACAGTTAACCCCATTGTAGCGTTTACTGGGTTTGACAATTCATTATAGTTTAAATGTGCAACTGGTAAATCATTTAAGTTAGCAACATAAGTGGAACCAAATCTTTGAGCAGGTGATGAATAAGCCATTGTTGAGTTATCAAACTTGCTAAATTTTTGATCCGGAAAAGAAGTATTAAAACCTGCTGAAGCATTTGCTTGTAACAATAATTGATTTGGTGCATCTTTCATTACTAAATTAATAGTACCACCAATCGCATCACCTTCCATGCTTGGGGTTAAACTTTTTCCTACTTCTAAGCGCTCTAATAATTCAGAAGGGAAAAGATCTAAAGGAATAAAACGATTTTTATTATCTGGACTAGGAATTTTAATACCATTCACTAATGTGTTGATATATCTTTTTTCCATACCTCTGATAATCGGATATCTTGCTTCACCAGAACTACTTTTTTCAATAGTTACCCCACTTACTCTTTGCAAAGCATTGGCAACAGTGATATCTGGCAATAATTGAATATTTTTTGAAGATAAAACGTTGATAATTGGATCTGCAATTTTCTCTAATCTTCTTACAGATTTATCATTGTCTTTACCATTTGAACTAACCGTAACTGAAGTTAATGAAGAAGCAGTTGGAACTAAATTAATATCTACATTCTTAACTTCTGTAGCAGATTTTAAAGAAACCTCTTTGGTTTCAGATTTGTAACCGGCATAACTAACTGTAATAGTATAGTTTCCTGCGTTCAAACCTTTAAAATGATAACTACCATCCAACTTCACTAATAATGAAGTTTTGTTAACTGAAATAGTTGCGCCTACTAAAGGCTCACCATTACTTGCGTCTACAACTCTACCCTTGATATCGCCGGCAAAACTGTTGATTGTAAATAATAGTAGAATTGGAAGGATAACGCATTTAAATTTTTGCGTTAAAAAATTGCCGATCATGTCTATTTGTTTAATGAATGGCAAAAATATCCTTAACTAATTATTACAAAAGTTTTAACATATTATTACTATGTGATGTTATTATGAAGAAATTGTTAACCAATCTTCAATTTAAGTAAAACTTAAGCAAGATTTAGGCAAACCAGGCTATGGAAAGAAAGCAAATGATACTGGATATTATTTTACGATTTCAAATTCATCAACAACTTTACCCTCAGCTGTAATTTGTTGAAGTTTGAATGAATTCCCATTTACTTTTACGTGTGATAAACTATGGGAAGTTGCAAAAAATTTAGTGGTGAATTTTTGCCAAGAATCAGGATCGTTTGTTTGTTCTGGATTATATAAATCGGCTCCACCAGCTCCTGTAACTAAATATATGACGCCTTTAGGTTTCGTATTTTTAATGCCATCAAAAGCTTTATCTAAAGTCCATTTGCCATTGACAACCCTGCCTCTTAAGGTTTTATTGTCTTTGCCACCAACTAATAGCGTTCCTTTACGATCTGGTACAAATGTTAAAGGAAATGACCTTTGATAATTATGTACATGCCCTGTAAATACAACATCCACCTTTCCTTCTTCTAAAATTGGGGCTAATAATCGCATTTGTTGTTGCTCAAAATGCTCTCTTGAAGAATTAAATCCAGGCTGATGATACATTACAAAACGCCATGTTGCATTAGCTGCATTTTTTAAATCTTGTTTTACCCAATCCAATAATTCTTTATTCGTCCAGTCAACATAGTTATCGGCATCAATAACTAACCAATGCGCATTGCCATAATCATATGAAAAATGATTCATTTTAGGATAAGCTTTACCAGCTCCATTTAAAAATGCTTCTTTATTGCTTTCATTGGATTTAAAACTTGGATAAGCACCTGAAAAATCATTGATCGTTGGGCCATTTAAAGGTTGTGCCCAAAAATAATAATATGCTAAAGCGTCTGGATGTCTGTCTAAATCTGAATTGTCAACATCATGATTTCCTACAGCAGCTATAAATGGGATTTTACGCATTAATGGTGCACCATTATCGTTAGCGGTATCAGCATTGTATATTGGCCAAAACTTTTTTGCATATTCTGATATTAAACCATCATCATAAACAATATCTCCAGGAACGGCAACAAAATCAGGTTGTAAATTGTATGCGATATTTGCAAGTTTTTTTTGATCTTGTTTTTCAGCGCCAATATCACCAATAGCTATAAAACTATAGGTTTGTGTATTGGATTTGGGCGCAATTCCTTCTGCATTAAATACAATATTCTTATTTTGAATTACACGGTATTTAAAAGTTTCCCCTGCAACTAAGTTATTTAAATAAGCATGATAAACATTAAATGGGCTTGTTCCTTTTACTTTAATTTTTTGAGTAGCTGTAATATTGGATGGATTCCAAGTGGTACCATTATTTGAAATTTCTACCGCCCATTTAGAACTCGTATCTGAACTGTGCCATAATAATTCTAATGTATTTGGTTTGCCATCATAACCAACTTGCAGGTATGGTTTTACTAAAAATGAGGACTGTGCATTTACACAAAATGGCAATAGAAGTAAAGCTACTAAACCTTTTAAATTAAAAGACATGGGACAAATTTTAAGTTTGAAAACAGAGCAGAAAAAAATTCAAGAAAAATTATAACAAATGAAATAATAAAGGGTTTTTAGACCACTTATCTGTTTCAACAATCCAAGTACTTGTATGCTCTTTGATATTGCTTAAAATGTCCCAAGCAGCTTGCATATGTGACTTTTTCAAGGCAATATTTTTGTACTCTCTATTTTCAACAATCTTTCCTACTATTTCGCCATTTACTAGATAGGCTGTTTTATTAAATATTTTACCGATGATATGGTTTTTTTTACCAAAAAAACAATCCCCAATTAAAATACCATGGACATGTTCTTGTGTCAAATCCATTATCATCATATTTTGAATATAAGCTACTGCTTCCCCTTTTTGATTAAGAATGGTGTACATGATTTTTTTTATTGTTTGTATTAATGAGTATATCAACGATATCCTCAGTACTGTGTTTAAGTTCTAATTTAATTGGTTTGCTATTTTCAACCCATTCTTTAAAATGAAGGCCAAAATAAGCATCTACTTTTTTTAATACCATTACGCCCATTTTTTCTAATGCTTTACCATTACATTCTTGTTCGTAGTGCTTAAGTATGGGAATACTTAATACTTTTTTATTCATATACATCGCCTCTGCTGGTGTCTCAAACCCTCCTGCAGTTATAATGCCATAGCATCTGATTAAGCTACTTGTAAATTGGCCATTCGCAATAGGAAAATAAGTAATATTTTGATTACAAACAATTCGATCTACCTCTTTCGTGAAAACTTCAAAATGAAACTTTTTTTGTGCTAAAAAATGAGGTTCTAAATTGGCAATGGAGTATTGAGGTAAATAAACTGTGATATGACCATCATTAATTGGATTTGCGTCAATAATTTCCTTCTTAATGATAGGATTGTAAATATGTTGGTCATAATTATCAAAATGTAGACCAATATGCATATCACTCTTTACGAATTTTTCTAAAATAAAGTTTCCTAAAGGATTTACCTTTTCAGGTCTTGGTGTTTTTTTACTTTGAAAACTTGCTTGATGACCAAAATGAACACAAGGAATTTTTTTCATTGAACAAGCTAAAGAAGTCACAAATTCAAAGTCATTGATAACTAAATCATATTTTTCAACGGGTAGTTCTTTTGCATCTTTTACAACACTAAGCGAAAGGGAGCTTAAAATTTTATTATAATCAAGGCCTCCACTATGTTTATAAAATAAACTTAACCCCTTACTCTTGTACTTTATAGGTAATTCCGATTTTAAATGCGTATTGGAGCCACTTAAGAAAAAATCAACTTCTCCATATTTTTTTAAATAAGGATATAATTCTACAGCCCTGCTAATATGGCCGTTACCTGTACCTTGAATGGCGTAAAATATCTTCATAAATTCTATAATGAAACTTGAAATGCAACTTCACTAGTCATCACATTTAATTCAGTATTCAAATGAACGATTTTGATTTTTTCTGAAGGTACATGTTCAAATTGCTTAGGATCATAATGATATAAATGCCATTGGTTATCATAATACTCTAATGAAGTAGAATTTTCAATCCAGTCACCGCTATTTAAATAAGTTACAGATCCTTTTTCAGTAGTCACTACTCTTTGTTGTGGTTGGTGAATATGGCCACAGATAACATATTGATACCCATTTTCAATAGCTAATTCAGCAGCTGTTTGTTCAAAATTACCAATCCATGAAACTGCTTGTTTCACCCCATTTTTTACCTTCTTACTAAAGCTCATTTTATCTCTACCCATTAATCTTGAAACCCAGTTAAATAAACTATTTAGTATAATTAAAAGGTCATATCCATAACCTCCTAATTTAGCCAATATCTTTGCACTTCCTTTGGTAGTTCTATCAAATACATCCCCATGGAATACCCAGTTTTTCTCGCCATTTACTTCAAAAACAATTTTATCCGTTAATTGGATATTACCCATTTCAAAATCGGCATACTTTCTTAAAGCTTCGTCATGATTGCCTGTGATATAAACCACTTTTGTACCCTTGCTGGCAATATTGAAAATTTCTTTGATAACGGCCATATGGCTAGCAGGAAAAAATCTTTTACTAAACTGCCAGATATCTATGATATCGCCATTTAATATTAAAGTCTTTGGCTGAATGCTTCTTAAATAATTTAGCACTTCCTTAGCTTGGCAACCAAATGTGCCTAAATGAACATCGCTTATAACGCAAACATCAATTTTACGTTTTTCCATGGGTATTAGTTTGTGTAAAATACGCGCTTGTATGTGACCTTATTATTTACTAATTATTAATTAATTATTAAGTTATTTGTAACTTGTAGTATCAAATATCAGTATTGATAAATTCGTGCTGAAATTGAACACTTTATGAAAGATAGATATATTGCAAGGGATATAAGTTGGTTGAGTTTTAATGGTCGTGTATTACAAGAAGCCAATGACCCAACAGTGCCTTTGAGCGAAAGAGTACGATTTTTAGGGATTTTCTCCAATAATTTGGATGAATTTTTTAGGGTTCGTGTGGCTACCTTAAAAAGGATGACCGAGTTCACCAATAAAAAAGGTCATATTCAAAACATAGATTTAATTGAAAGCCCTCAATTAGTATTAGATCAAATACAAACTATTGTTTTAAAACAACAAAATGAATTCAATAGAATTTGGCAAAATATAAACAAGGAACTTAAGGCAAATAAAGTTTTTTTAGTAGACGAACGTAAACTTACTATTGAACAAAAAAACTTTGTTAAACAATACTTTGATGAAGTCGTACGTCCTTATATCATTCCTTTAATGATTGAGAATGTTCCTGAATTGCCTTACTTAAGAGATAAAAGTTTGTATTTGGCTATTGTGATGAGTAACAAGAGCAGTGCCTACAATCAAAAGTTTTCATTGATCGAGATTCCATCACGTTCGGTGGGTCGTTTTATTCAATTGCCCTCAAAGCCAGGCACAGCCAACATTATGTTGATTGAGGATGTTATTAGATACAACCTTCCAATCATTTTTTCTCACTTCAAGTTTAATAAATTTGAAGCACATGTATTTAAAATTACCAAGGATGCCGAAATTGATTTAGATCAAGAAGTGGGCATGAACTTTATAGATAAAATTTCGAAGGGAATTAAAAATAGAAGAAAGGGGAAGCCAGTTCGATTTGTTTACGAAAAAGAAATGAACGCTGAGATTTTAGAATTTTTAATTCAAAAATTAAAGCTGTCTCGCAAAAGCAGTATTATACCAGGTGGGCATATTCATAATTTTAGACATTTTATGGATTTTCCTAATGTAATTCCTGTTAAAGCAAATCGTCCTACTCCATTAATCCATCCAGCATTCAAGAAAAAAGATTTAGTTTCTGATATTGTCTTGAAAAAAGATGTGATGCTGCATTTCCCCTACCATACTTATGATCCCATCATTGATATGTTAAGAGAAGCGGCGATGGATGATATGGTAACTAGTATCAAAATAACTGCCTATCGTCTTGCAAGCAACTCTAAGGTGATCAACGCCTTAATTAATGCTGCCCGTAACGGTAAAAATGTAACTGTATTTTTAGAATTAAAAGCAAGATTTGACGAGGAAGCCAATTTAGAATGGAAAACCATTATGGAGGAAGAGGGCATTAATGTATTGGTAGGGGTTCCTAATAAAAAAGTACATGCTAAGTTGTGTATTATCCAAAAAAAGATTGGCCTAAAGCAAGTTAAATATGGCTTTATAAGCACAGGTAATTTAAACGAGAAAACAGCTAAGGTTTATGCTGACCATTGTTTACTGACCTCATCTACAACTATTATGAATGAGGCAACCAAGATATTTGCTTACTTGGAAAACTGGCAACAGGGTGACAAGCCTATCGCAAAAATGAGGAATTTGCTTATCTCACCAATTAATATGCGTAATTCAATTATTGAATTTATCAATAATGAAATTGCAAATGCGAAGAAGGGAAAAAAAGCATCCATCATCATCAAATTAAATTCAATTACTGATATTACATTAATTGAACATTTATATAAGGCAGTTAAAGAAAATGTGGAAGTGCATTTGATTATTAGGGGTATCACAACCTTAAAAGTGAATGACCAAAAAGCAAATGCAAAACTAAATGCCATTAGTATTGTTGACCAATATTTAGAGCATGCGAGAGTAATGATATTCCATAATAATGGAAATGAAAAAGTATATATATCTAGTGCCGATTGGATGGTAAGAAACTTAGATCACCGAATTGAAGTGGCAGTTCCAATTAATGATGTAGCCATTAAAAAAGAATTGATTGATATCATAAAAATTCAATTAAAAGACAATCAAAAAGCAAGAGTACT
The DNA here is from genome assembly GCA_903938445.1 of uncultured Bacteroidota bacterium. Taxonomy (GTDB): domain Bacteria; phylum Bacteroidota; class Bacteroidia; order Chitinophagales; family Chitinophagaceae; genus Sediminibacterium. The sequence continues at coordinate 139,597 of CAJADG010000039.1, forward strand.
TGATTCCGATTTAATGAATAAATATGTACCTTTGGTGGGTAGAAAATTCAAATCTCAAGAAGAGACTTACCTGTACCTAAAAAGGAAAAAATAATACATTGATACTCGCAGCCATTGATATAGGAAGTAACGCAGCAAGACTACTCATTTCGGAGGTCATTAAGAAAGGTAAGGAGGTTGAATTCAATAGACTTAATATTGTTCGTATCCCTTTGCAATTAGGATTTGATGTATTTGAGAAAGGTTTTATTGGAAGTAGAAAAAAGAGAATGCTCATTGACACCATCAAAGCCTACAAGCAATTGATGAAAGTGTATGAAGTAGAACATTATATGGCCTGCGCTACCAGTGCGATGCGTGACGCGCAAAATAGCAAAGAAATAATAAAAGAAATTGAGGCTGAAACCAATATTGAAATTGAAATCATTTCTGGTGAACTAGAAGCTGAAATTATTTACGAAAATCATATTGCAGAATTATTAGATAAGGATCATAGCTACTTGTATATGGATGTGGGTGGTGGTAGTACCGAGCTTACATTATATCATAACAATGAATTGGTACTTCAAAAATCCATAAATATAGGAACTGTACGACTTTTAACAGATAAGGTTAAAGATGATACCTGGGAGGAGTTAAAAGAAACCTGCAAAGGAATTGCAAAAAAATACGATCATATTACCGGCATTGGTTCTGGAGGAAATATCAATAAAATATTTTCATTATTAAGGTCCAAGGATGACAAATACCTTCAAGTGGACGCTGTAAAAGAAATGCATAAGGAAATGCAGCAATTGAATATTGATCAAAGAATGAAAAAGTACAATATTAAGAAGGATCGCGCCGAAGTTATTTTGCCTGCCTTGTTAATTTATACCAATATATTTAAGTGGTGCAATGTAGATCAGGTTTTAGTGCCTAAAATTGGGCTTGCAGACGGTTTAATACAACATTTATACGAACAAGTAATTCATGAATAATAAAAGCTAATAAATGCTTTTGTGATATTGTTTTTTCTGAATTTTAAATCCTTTACTGATATAAAAATTTTGATTTAAAGTGGAATTGATATTGCAATTCACTTTTAATTTATAGTACCCATTATTTTTTGCCTTCTCCACAAATTCGCTAAATAAAAAATCGGCTGCTTTTAATTTTCTGTATTTAGATGCAATGAATAATTCTTGTATTTCTAATAAAGGGAAAGGATCCGACAATGTTTGATATCCTTGTGCGATAATAAAACCAACCGATTTTTTATCGACTTCTAATAATAATAAAATACTGGTTTTATCTTTTACCTTTTTCTTATACTGATCGTTGAATTTATGAATGTCAAGTGTTGAATCTATTTGCGTATTGATAGATTCTAAAAAATACATTACGTCCTTTAGTTCGGCCTTTCTGCTAGTATAGTTGGGCTGTAAACTTGACATATTTTAATTAAAACTTTAGAATTCAAAATTCTAACATTTACAGGCAATTAACCTTTAAGTAACATTAAGTAATTGTTAAGTAGTATAAACGAAAAGGCCTCCAATTGGAGGCCTTTTCTATAGAAATTTTAGTTTGAAAATTAGAAGTTAAACTTAACTCCCAATTGACCTTGCCATCTTGAATTGATTGGATCTACTGAGTAGTATTGTCCACCTACACCTGTTGGTTTAACAAAGTTGAAAGTTGGAGTATATCCAGTAGCAGGAGCACCAGCTGCTTTACCATTTGCATCAGCAACAAACTTTAAGAAGTTAACTGTGTAGTTATTTAAGTTGGTAACAAAGTTAACATGGCCCCAATCGTTGTTGATTAAGTTCAATACGTTAAATACATCTAAACTCACTTGTAAAGATTGCTTAGGATTGTTTTTATTCAACTTGAATTCGTGCATTAATTTCATATCTAATTGGTGTACCCATGGTGTACGTAAACCATTTCTTTCAGCATATTGGCCTCTTCTTGTTTTTAAATAATCATCATTGTTGATGAAGTTATCTAAATCAGCCCATTGTTGTGCTGCAGTATAAGTACCGTTGTCTTTTAACTTAATATCTGAAGCGTCCTTAGGAATGTAAGGTAATGGAGCATTTGATCCGTTACCAAATGGAGCTGATTGGTAAATTAAGCTATAAGGATTACCTGATTGACCTGAGTAAACAAATGCAACTGAACTTGAATTCATTTTATTCCAGATAAAATTACTAGAGAATGTAGCAACAATTCTGTGACGTAAATCAAAGTTAGAATATGCTAATTGAGAATTACTTGGAACAATTGTTGGGTTTACGTTGTAACTACTTTCCCAAGAGTTACGAATACCATTAGTGATATCCTTACTCATACCATAAGTATAAGCAGCACTCCAGTTGATATTTGCAATCGTCTTACCCAATGAAATATTGTTGGTAGCTTTTGACAATTGTGCAGTCAAGTTATATCTGTATCCTTCGCTAGTATTCGTTAAGTAATAGATATTTGAATAATTTGAATTGTATTTACCACCTACATATACAGGAGTTTGAGTTGGTCCTGAAGTAAAGTAAGCTACAGAATCTTTTAAGTTAATTTGCTCATATTTTACATCGTAGATTGTTTTAGTAAATAAAACATCTCCAGTAAATTTATAGCCATTTCCAAATTTATAGTCAACCGCTAAGCTACTTCTCCAAACAGTAGGCAATTTAAAGTTATTATCAAATACGTCTACCTCTCTTGTAGCACTTCTTGAAGCACCACCATACTTAGTAACTGTATCTTTTAATTTATCTGTATTGAAAGCCAATGGAACAGCTACACCTGCAGCTGGACCATTCCAGTCAATATTTCCATAAGTGTTACCACTTAAAGTATAAGCATATCCATACCAAGCAAATGGAACTTTACCAGTGAAGATACCAGTACCACCTCTGATTACAATTGATTGGTCACCTTTCACGTCATAAGTAAATCCTAAACGTGGAGAGATCGCTAATCTTGAAGGAATTTTATCTGTTAAAGAACTAAATGCAGGAGCACTATAGGTAGGGTTTGCAGAAACATAACCTACTGAATTCGTAGCATTCAAACCAGCATCAATTACAGGTTGGTTTCCAACATAAGAATAGTCAAAACGAATACCTGGGCTTACTTTAAATTTGCTGCTTGCAGAAATTTCATCTTGGAAATATGCACTCATTAAAGCCACTTTAAATGGATTAGGAGGATTATTGTAAATACCTTCTCTTGTACCATCTAAACCTGCAGCAGTCATAAACGCTCCACGAATACGGCTAGGGTTATCATTCAAGAAACTTGTTAAACCTCTAGAATATTCCCAACGACCATTGTATGAGTTAATGAATCCATAAGATAAATCATAGAACTCATTATGTGTACCTAATGTGAATTTATTGATTCCTTTTGTAATGGTTAAGTTATCAGATAATTCAAAAGTAGTTTGCTTTAAGTTATAGATAGAAGCTTCTCTCCATGTACCTAAAGTAATACGACCATTGTCAATATCCATATAAGGAGCTAAAGTACCAGGGAAATCACGGTACTCATGTACATTTACATAACTCACGTTAAATTGGTTATTAACGCTATTGCTAAATTTAGTTTTTAACTCAGCAGTTAAGTTAATGTTCTTTGTATTTTGTGTAAAGTCAGTTGAACCAAATTGGAAGTTAGTAGCAGAACGCTCTAAGTTGTTACCACGGCCATTAGTATAAATACCACGAACTGTTAAGGTATTTTTGTCATTGATATTGAAATCTAAACGACCAAATAATTTATCACTCTTTGTGAAAATATTGTAAGCACCTAAATAACTTCCTGGATCGTAACCATACTTAGTTTGTAATTTAGTTACAATAGACTGTGCTTCTGCTAAAGTAATAGCAGCACCTGGATCACCAATGTTGTAGAAACTTGGCTCTTGACGATCGGTTCTTTCATAGTTTAAAATAAAGAATGCTTTATTTTTTACAATTGGACCGCTAATGGTAACACCTTGGTTATAATCATAAAAACTAGAAGCCATTGGTGTTTTTAATCCATCTACACTCTTGCCAACTAAACTTGCATTACGCGCGTAGTTATATACACTACCATGAATTTCATTCGTACCACTTTTAGTAACAGCGTTAACGCTACCACCTGTAAAGTTTCCTAATTTAACATCATATGGAGCTAATTGAACTTGAACTTCTTGAATTACATCCAAGCTATAAGGATTTGTTCTTGTACCAGAACCAGCTGCACCAGATTGACCACCACCGCTAGTACCACCAGCAGAGTTACTAAATCCGAATGCATCGTTATTGATAGCACCGTCAATCGTTAAGTTATTGTAACGGAAACTAGAACCAGCAAATGAGTTATTATTGGATTGAGGAGTCAATCTTGTGAAATCACTTAAGCTTCTTCCTAAAGTAGGTAAAGCATTTAATTGTCTTGTACCTATTACAGTACCTCCTTCCACTCTTTTTTTGCTGTTGCTGTTTACCACAACATCAGAAAGTTGATTCACTTTAGAACTCAAGATGATATTTACATCAGGGTTAGCACCTAATGTTAAAGTAACATCATTGTAGTCTTGATCTTTAAAACCAACAGAGCTGATTTTAATCGTGTAAGGACCGCCTGGCTTTAAGTTGGGAGCTACAAACAATCCTTTTGCATTGGATTGAAAGATAACTGTGAAACCAGTTGGAACGTGGGTTAATTTAATTGTTGCACCTGCAACCGCTTCATTTTTTTCACTCAAAACACGTCCACTTAATGTAGAAGATGTTTCCTGAGCAAATGCATTGTTTAGGAATAAACCTAAAACGATAAACATTAAAAACTTTTTCATTTTATTCTTTAATTTGAACCACAAAAGAAAGAATTAATGAATTGTTAAAGCTTATTTTAAAGTTACCAAATTGTTACCAATGGCATTTCCTGTGTATTAATTCAATGTTACCAAATTGTTACCTAATTTTTTGAAATTACTATAACCGTTGATGGGCCTTGTAAATTAAGCTTAGCCACATTGATTTTCAGGCCATTTTGAGTTTTCTCGCCCGTTAAAGTAGTTGCATCATTTAATACTTTAATTTGATCGTTTTTATAATTCCCTGGCACTTCAATAGTTACATTTTCTGGTTTATCAAAAATATGTAAATACACATTTTTTGCATCCTGTGTGGTTACTCCCCACTTTTCAGGCTTCATTGGGCCTCCTCTTGTTTCATAAATAGTATGTCCAAATTGCTTTACCCACTTACCTACGGAAGCTAAAGTATCTGTAAACTCTTTCCCAATTTCTCCATTAGGCATTGGACCCACATTCAATAATAAATTTGTGTTGCGGCCTGCAGCATTTACTAATGTGCGAATTACTTCATTTCTTGTTTTAAAATGATGGTCATTAATTTTAAAGCCCCATGAGTCATTCATTGTAATGCATGACTCCAAAGGAAGCGCCGATGCAGATTGAAAATTTAAACCTGCTGTATTTTGACCGGGTAAATCCTGCTCAAACATTTGAAAATCTTCCCCATTGATTGGATCCAAATGATGGTTATTTCCAATCATACAATTGGGCTGCAACTTATGAATTAAGCCATATATTTCATTGTATTTCCAATCAATTCTAGAGCTTCTGTCTGCCGAACCTTCGGGATTTGTTTGATCCCAATGTCCATCAAACCAAATACAAGAAATAGTTCCATAGTTTGTCAACAATTCAGTCAATTGATTTTTCATGAATTGCAAGTACGTAGCGTAATTACTTTTTTGCGTACGGCCTGCTTTTTGTCCGGTTCTTCCTGTCTCATAAGGATAATCATTACGACTCCAATCCAATGTTGAATAGTATAAACCTAAAGCAATGCCTTGCTTTTTACACTCAGCAGCTAATTGTTTTAAAGGATCTTGCTTGTATTGTGTATTGGTAATTTTCCAATCGGAATATTTAGTATCCCAATTTGAAAATCCATCATGATGTCTTGTAATAAAGACGATATATTTCATGCCAGCACTTTTGGCAGTGCTTACCCATTTTGCTGCATCAAATTGTGTAGGATTAAAAAGCTTAACTAACTTTTTATAATCTGTTGCTTGTATGCCATGGTTTTCCATTACCCACTCACCATCCCCTAATACACTAGAAGCCCCCCAGTGAATAAACATTCCAAATTTTCGATCTTGAAACGCAGTTCTTGCTGCTAAATTTCCTGGTGTAGGTGTGTAGGTTTGCGCCTGAGTGTTAATCACAAAAAGGCATGCAAAAAAAGCAATGAAATTTTTCATGTGACAATAATTTATCGTTGATTAAATTTAATTAAAAAATCAATAAATATGCACCTGATATTTAAATAATCACAATGGAAAGCCTATCTAATCAAGCTTGTAAACGCTATGCAAGTCGTCGGTATTTTTAAAATTCACCCCTAAGTCATTGATAAGGCCATCTTTAACATCATAAGCCCAGCCGTGCAAGTGTAAGTCCTGGCCTCTTTTCCAGGCATTTTGAACGATAGATGTTTTACCTAAATGGAACACTTGTTCTATTACATTAAGTTCTACAAAACGGCGCCCTCTTTCGTATTCATCTTGTATCGCATCTAACTCTTGGTAATTAATACGATATACATCTTTCAAATGTCTTAACCAGTTATCAATTAATCCTAGTTGTTTATTATTCATTGCTGCTAAGACACCGCCACAACCATAATGTCCGCATACAATAACATGCTTTACTTGAAGCACTTCAACAGCATATGACAAAACACTTAACATATTCATATCGCTATGCACCACCATATTCGCGATATTGCGATGTACAAAAACATCACCCGGTTTTGTACCAGTAATTTGATTTGCAGGAACCCTGCTATCAGAACATCCAATCCATAAATATTCAGGATTTTGGGTATTCGCCAAATTATTAAAAAAATCAGGATCCAAGGCTAACTGTTCAGCTACCCATTTTTTGTTGTTTTCTAATAACTTATTGTAAGACTTTTCCATAAATCAAGATCATTTTACGGAGTAAAAATAGGCATAATAGCTTAATTTTAAATAATGAATATTTTAATTGAAAGTCTAGGTTGGATTGCATCTGTATTAATCGTTGGCTCTTATGCATTAAATATTACAGGACGTCTGCAAGCGGAGAGTAAGTGGTATATTTTGGCAAATATCATTGGCGGATTTTTCTTTGTCATCAACACCTACTTTCATCAAGCTTATCCAAGCATGGTGGTGAATTTTATTTGGGTAATTATTGCCATTGTCATGATTGCTAAAAAGAAAAAATAAGCGTAAAATTAATGAGTACTACTAAAACACATATTATCAACTTACTAAAATGGATATTCATTTGTGTAATTGTAGGAGTACTTGTAGGGTCCGCTGCTGCATGGTTTTTAAGTAGCTTAGATTTTGTGACCCATTGGAGAGCGAAACATTTATGGATTATTTATAGTTTACCTATTATAGGATTTGGGATTGGTGCAATGTATTATTACTATGGAGGAGATGCCAAAAAAGGAAACAATTTATTATTAGAGCAACACAATCATCCTGAAAAAAGAATTCCTTTCAAAATGGCTCCATTCGTGTATGTCGGAACCATTCTTACACATTTAGCGGGAGGCTCTGCGGGTCGCGAAGGTACTGCTGTGCAAATGGGGGGAGCCATTGCAGATCAGTTTACCAATTTATTTAAATTAAATGATGCACAAAGAAAAACGATTTTAATAACTGGTATTAGTGCGGGTTTTGCGGCAGTATTTGGAACACCTATTGCAGGCGCAATATTTGCTTTGGAAATTATGTTGTTTAGAAATATTCGAGTAGCCGATATTTTTCCAAGCTTTGCAGCAGCTTATATTGCACACTATACTTGTTTAGCCTGGGGCATTCATCATACTGCTTATGCCATTGATGTCGTACCTCATTTTAATATGAATGTATTGGTTCCTATATTTTTAGCTGGTTTAATTTTTGGAACCACTGCATTATTATTTACAGCATCAAATAATGTGTGGGCCAAGTTATTTAGTAAAATAAAATATGAACCACTGCGTCCATTTATAGGGGGTATTATTTTAGTAATCACCTTTTTTTTATTAGGATTTGAAAATAAATTTATTGGTTTAGGTATACCTGGAATTTCTGATGCCTTCATGAACCCTGCTGGCAAATATGATTTTGCCATAAAATTATTACTCACCACATTTACTTTAAGTGCGGGTTTTAAAGGTGGCGAAGTAACTCCCTTGTTTTTCATTGGAGCCACTTTAGGAAACGCCTTGTTTTTATTCATCCCATTACCCATGGCATTGCTTGCAGGAATGGGATTTGTTGCTGTATTTGCAGGCGCTACGCATTGTGCTATTGCTTCCATAGCATTGGGCTTTGAAATGTTTGGTATGGGCCCAGGTGTTTATATTGGTCTTGCGAGTATCATTGCTTATTTTTCATCCGGCTCCAAAGGAATTTATAGTGCGCAATTAAAAGAAGGTGCTAAATATCAATTTTACAATTATTTAAACCGCATTTCAGATTTATAAAAATTTACCCAATGGCTATTCTAAAATTAGTAGAAACAGAACAGGAGTTGATTGGATTAAAACAATTACAAACAAATAATTTAAGAAGATTAATTGGGGAAGAAGAAGCCATGAAAGAAGGCTTTGTTACTTCAGAATATAGTTTAGCACTATTACAAAAAATGCATGCAATTTACCCTTCAATCATTGTGAAGGAAGGAGAAGAAGTAGTTGGCTATACTATTGTGACCAATAAAGGAGTGTATGGTGAGCATCCCGAAGTAGATCACTTATTCAACACTTTAGACCAAACAAAATACAATGGAATTCTTTTGAGCGAAGTAACCTACATTATGATTGGACAGGTTTGTGTTGGTAAAACACATCGAGGGCAAGGATGGGTTCCAAAGATGTATGAATTTTACAAAAGTCTTCATTCAAAAAATTACCAATACTTGGTAACCGATATTTCACAAACCAATAAAAGATCCATTCGCATGCATCAAAAGATTGGCTTTGAAACCATTGGTGTCATTGAGCAAGTTGGAACAGGTTGGGATATTGTACTTTGGGATTGGAACAAATAAAGCAATCTGCATTAGCATCTCATTTAGTACCTATTAATCGCGTGTCACCGGTCTTGTTAAACAGGTTGGACCACCACCGCCTTTTACACTAATTTCTGATCCTTCATATTCAATTACTTTACATCCGGCTTTTTCTAATCTTGATTTTGTAATTGGATTTCCTTTTACCATTAAGCAAACACGTGGTGCTAATGCCAAAACATTACAACCCATACTATCAAACTCTTCCTCTGGTACTTCAACCAATTCAAACCCACGTGCAATTAATTCATTTCTAAAAATGATAGGAATTAATGGAGAATAAACTACTGCTAAATTTTTATCTACAGGACTTAATACTGACATTAAGTGAAATACATCCGAAGGTCCTTTATAATGTGGCATGGATACCGGCATTACCGTTACTCCCTGAGGTGCTAATAAAGCAGACAACTGACGAATGCCTTCCTCATTGGTACGATACGTATGTCCAACTGCTAATGTTTTTTCATCCAACCAAGCAACATCACCTCCTTCCAAAGTTCCAGGTGAAGTAATAAAACCTAACACTTTAACACCATTGGCTTCAAAAGCACGATGTTCAGCAGCAGGTTCGTTTCTACGACCCTCTTTACCCATATTACAAATAATCATTCCTCTATCGGTTGCAATTGCTGCATCTCTACAATAAATAGAATCCATATTTACGGTATCGTCCTGAGGCAAATACAAAACCTCAGTTCCATTATCAATAAATATTTTTTCAAAAGCCTCATACTCTGCTAATGCTTTGGTAATCTCTGGCTTGCCTAAATAATTAAGGGATTCCCAATGTTGTGAAATATGTGCATCATCAATAAAAGCAGCAGCTGCTTTTTTAATAAATACGGTTTTTAATTTTCCTGATTCTGAATGCGCACTCATAATTTTATAAATTAGTTTGTTAATTTTTTATCTCTTTTTATAACAGCAAAAACATAAATAGGAACTGAAAACAAGGTAAGGAAGAATCCCCAAAACACCGTTTCCTGTCCTAGCCCTAACATAATCCAAATGCAAAATACAAAAGTTAAGCTTGCCAATAAAATGGCCCCAATTAAGGCGAGGCTATTAGTGAAATTATTTTTGAATCGCATAATAATAAAAGAAGCGGTACAAAAAACATAAGGAATGATAATAGTAGAAGTTGTCAATAAAATTAAAAATTGAAATTGGGCTACTAAGCCTCTTGTATAATTCATGGCCATAAATATAGAAACAAATAAACTTGAAATCACTATACCAATAGCTGGCACCCCTTTACTATTTTTACGCGCGAATATCGAAGGGAACAATTTATCATTTGCAATCGCTGCTGGCAACTGTCCTTGAATTAATATGTATCCATTAAGCGCACCAAATGCTGCAATGGCAACACCTGCACTAACCCAGTACTGTGCACCTTGCCCCCAAATTAAAATAGCCGCATCAGCAAATGGTGTAACACTTGTTTTTAATTGCGCTGCAGGAATCATGCCCATAATACTCACTGTACTTAAAATGTAAACCACCGTTGCAATGAGTGTGCCAAGTGTTGTAGCTTTTGCAACCGTAGCTGCCGAATTTGCCACACTACCCGATGGTATGGTTGCACATTCAATTCCTAAGAATGCAAAAAACGTAAGTGTAGTAGTAGCAGTGATTGCTGCAATATTGGAGGTGCCACTTGTATTAAATGGTAAAAAATTATTCCAATGAATGTAAAATAATCCCACAATTCCTATTAATACAATGGGTACAATTTTTAAAATCGTGGTGATTAATTGTAAAATGCCCGATGTTAAAATACCTAATGAATTAATCCATGTTAAAAACCAAATGGTAGCCAATCCTGTAAATGCTGCAAGTACACTATTCGTAGCTAAGACAGGAATAAATGTACTTAATGCACTTATAAAAGAAACTGTTATCGCGGCATTGGTACACCATACCGAAACCAAATAACACCAAGCCACTAAAAATCCGGCAAAATCTCCTAATCCTTTTTGTGAATAGGCATAAGGACCACCATCTGCTGCAGGTAATAGTTTAGATAAATTAGCAAATACTTTTGATAACAAAAAAGCCCCAATGGATGCACAAACCCAGCCCACTAAACTGATGCCTCCAAAGCTCGCTAAAGTAGCAGGCATCATAAAAACACCAGCACCAATCATGTTACCAATCACTAATGAAGTGCTTGTCCATAATCCCAATTGTTTCTTTTGCGTTTGCATTGTGTTAAGTTAGGAAAAGTAGCTGAAAAATGTATAGAAATAGTTCAGCGAAAAACTAAAAAAGCCCTTACGAAATTCGTAAGGGCTTTCAAAATCATAAGAGAAAAATTATCTGCCCTTAAATTTTATGAAGGGCAGATAATTAATATATTACCAGTTAGGATTCTTAACTGCAGCTGAACCAGCAGCTGGAGCGTTCTTTCCAGTTTCATCACCTGGAACATCCCAGTAATCCATAAAGTTATAGTTGATATTAGCGTTTGTATAAACTACTTTGTTATAAATCAAAGTAGCGCCATAACGACCACCGCCATTTGCGATGCTATAAGTCCAACCCCAACGTCTTGCATCAAACCAAGATAAACCACGGAAAGCAAGTGCAGCACCTCTTTCTTTAGTTAACTCAGTTAAAGCTTGAGTTGCAGAGATAGTTGTTGCTAATGCAGCAACACCTGCTTTTTGGTAAGCACGTACAGTGTTAATTAAAGTAACACCACCTGCAACATCACCAGTTCTGATTTTAGCTTCCGCTAACATCAAAGCATTCTCTTCGTAAGATGGTCCGATATAAACTTCGATACCACCTGGTTGCTTAGAACCTAATACAGGAACAGTTAATCCTTTAGCAGCACCATCTACTAAGCTATAACGCGTAGTATTTGTATTTGCATCACCATAGAATATACCATCAGCTGTAGAGAAGTTAGCTAAACGAGCATCACCTGTACCAAAGTTAGCAACTAAACGCTCAGATACTTTGTAAGTAGTGTTTTGGTTAGATGCAGCAGCGATTGAAGCTACAGTACCTGCAGTTGCAGAGAAGAATGAGTTAGTACCAGAAGAACGACCAGTAAACACATAATCTCCTTGACCAATACCAGCATTAGCATAAGTAATGATTTGAGCCCAATCAGCAGCAGAAGCAGCAGGGATAGAAGCCTTAGCAATAGTTGCACTAGTGCTACCATTTACAAAAGGAGCTAATCTGTTTACTAAAATATTTCTAGCCAATAATGTATTGATTGACTTGATAAATTGTGCTGTTGAAGGTGCTTTACCTAAACCAGTTTGGTTTTGTTGAGGAATTAACTGAGAAATCATCGCAGTATAATCACCTTGATTTGAAATAGCAGACAAAGTTGTTTGTGCTAATTTCAATTGCTTATCAGACTCAGCAATGATTGCGTTATGATCAACATACTTATTTACAATAGTAGATGATTTATCTTCAATTAAACCAGCATAGTACATGCTACCTAATTGAGCATAAGCATAACCTTTCCAGAAATAAGCCCAAGCTTGCACTGTCTTTACTTTATCAGCAGACAATGAAGCAATTGATGCTACATTTTCTAAAGCAATGTTACAACCGTTGATCATAGCGTACATATTTGTCCACTCATAATACAAAGCGTTGTTACCATTAGCTGTAGAAGCTGGATCGTTAAAGCCACGGATAATACCAGTAGCTTGAGGCGAAGTATTTGTGAAAGTTGTTGTTGAAGGATTTGCAGGATCAGCTACAAAACTATCAGGTACACCCATTGTAGTAGTTTGGTTGTTAGAACCTTGACCACCACCTACAACGTCTCCCATTAATTCACGGTAACCCCATGGTAAAGAGAAATAGCTATCTCCTAACCATCCATCACCGTAACTGAAACCGTTCCAGTATACGCTACCTTGCGCATAAGCTGCAATTCCACCTTCAGTATTTACGTTACCCGCAAAAGTCGGGTCGTTAGGGTCTTTCACATCAAGTTGCTTCGAGCAAGCGCTAGATACCAACATGATGGCTGCGACCGCCAAGATGTACAAACTGTACGATCCTGTTGTTCTTTGTTTAAAATTTATTAATCTTTTCATCTGTTATACTTTTTTTATTTAGGTTAGAATTAGAATCCAAGGTTTAATGAAAGTTGGAAAGATTTCATATTTGGAATCGTACTGTGGTCAACACCTCTATCATAAGAAGAGTTAGATGCACCTGAACTAATTTCTGGATCTAAACCATCATATTTTGTAAAGGTTAACAAGTTACGTCCACTTAACACCAATTGTGCTTTTTTAGCCCATTTGATATCTGTGAATTTAGCTAAGTCAACTCCTAAAGAAATGTTTCTTAATCTTACGAAAGACGCATCTGAGTAGAAGTAATCTTTAGTAACGTTGTTACCAACACCTTTTGCTGTATTACCTAATGCATAGTAAGCACTTGCATAGTAAGCAGACCAAGCACCAGTTTGACCACCGATAGTAACTGGCTTAGCGAAGTCGCTACTGATACCATCACGATACATCCACTCTTTAGTTTGCTCATACAAGTGTGCACCATTTACCCAATCAAATTGGAAACCAAAAGTGATAGCTTGTTTGAAAGTAAAGTTGTTGATGAATGAAGAAGTAAATGTTGGGTTAGGATCACCTAAAGAAGTTGCTTCGTCAGAGAAGAAGATTGCTTTAGTTGCAGTATTAACCACACGACCATTTACGATTTCATATTTGCTTTGATTAGCTGGATCGATGAATGGAGTTTTACCATCAGCTCTTAATGCGTTAACGCTAGTTAAAGCTTTGTAACCATATAACTCACCAATCTTACGACCAGCAGCTAATGCTAAACCTGTAGAACCTGCATAAGAAATCAATGGAATATCACCACCTTCTACTTTATCAATTGTAGATACTTGGTGACCCCAGTTTGTTGTGAAATCCCAAGCGAAGTTCTTAGTGGTAACAACTGGTAAGCTTAAGCTAAATTGAATACCATTAGAAGACAATGCAATTGCGTTTGTCAATAAACTTGTTCCACCAGTACTTGGTGGTACGTTTTGAGCAAAGATTGCGTTGTCAGTATTACGCTTCCAGTAAGTGAAAGACGCGTTTAAAGTTCTAAACCAGTTACCTGATTTTAATAAACCTAAAGAGATATCTGTACCAAATTCAGTTTCAGTTGAAACCTCTACGTTTAAGTTAGGGTTTTTAGCAGAAGACTGATTTGTGTAAGCAACTTGAGAACCTGTTGGTTGCAAGTTTAACACTGGGTAACGATCAAATGCACCTGGTTGGATACCCGCTTGACCATAAGCCGCACGTAATTTCCAAGAAGTGATTGTATTACTTAATTTATCAAAGAATTTGAATGATTCTAAGTTCACATAACCGTTGTAGTGAGGGAAAGTGAATGGCTTAGAACCAGCACCGAATGCTGAAGAATAATCCGTTCTGAAACCACCAGTAACACCCGCGTGGTTAGCCCAGTCAATTTTTTGATCCACTACATAACCATACGTAACGAAAGTTTCGTTGTAGTCATAGTTATAAGCTTGAGACTGAGTAGAAGTCATAGAGAATGGAGGGTTTAACTGTAAAGAAACACCGTAACCATCTAATTCTTTGTATTGACTCTTACGATAGTCAAAACCAGCTAAAGTAGAAGTTGTGATAGGAATTTTCAAACCAAAGTCTCTTTGGAAGTCAGTTGTTGCAACTGCATTCGCGTTAAAGTTTTGTTTTGTTAAATTGTATTGGAAGTTATCAATTTCTCCTGTGTTGTCAGAACCGTTAGCACGACTAGCCCAGCTACCATAGTAGTTAGAACTTTCGTCTAATGATTGGTTGTAATAAGTCCAAACATCATTTTCGTTTCTGTAGCTTACACCATATTTAGCGTTCAACACGATATTCTTGTTGATCTTATAGTTGGCCTCGAAATTTTGAATGATATCATACTTTTTACTGTTACCGCTTGTATAGTCAACTTGGTAATAAGGGTTACCAGCGTTTACTGATACGAAGCTAGCTTTTTGATACACTGGGTGTTTACCACCAACAACTGTATCAGCAATGCTTAAGAAAGGAGAGGTATTTAAGAAACCATAAATTTGACCTACACCTGCATTTGAATTACCATATCCAAATCCTGTTCCACCTGGTGCTCCCAAACCTGGGTGCATGTCGTTGGTTGTATAAGCGATATTAGTAATTGAACGGATAGTGAAGTTTTTGAAAACCTCAGCACCAATGTTCGCAGTAATGTTAGTTCTATCTAATGCACCATTATTTCTTAAGAAAGGAGAATTAGCATGATTGTTAGAAACAGTCAAGCTAAAGTCATTTTTCTCACCACCACCATTGATGTTAACGCTATTATTGATTGTTTGTGCATCTTGGAAGATTTCAGCAAAGTGATCATGATATTGTAAAGCACCAACATATGGCTTGTTAAATTGGTTTCTTGGATCCAAGATACCATAACGAGTATAGTTTTGAGTTTCACCAGGAGCACCAGGATTAACACCAACGTTACTACCATAAGTGTACGCTAATGAACCAGAACCTAATAAAGATCCTAATACTGGGTCAATGCTTAATGGAGCACCAGCAGCAAATCCACCACTTGCGTTTGCAGAGATGATATTACCATTTGCATCCGTTAAGTAAGGGTGTAATTTTGCTTTACCAAAGTTTCCAGAGTTAATGAAAGTGCTGTTAGCGAAACTTGAAGAAACGTTAACATTGATCTTTCCTTTTTGTCCTTTTTTAGTGAAGATTTGGATTACACCATTCGCACCTTGTGCACCATATAATGAAGCAGATGCAGCACCTTGAACTACCTCAACACGATCAACTTGAGTTAAGTCGATAGTTGTTAAGCTAGAAAACGGAACTTCAACTCCATCTAATAATACTAATGGACGAGTACCACCTTGTACAGTGTTAATACCACGTAATACGATGTTTACTTGGTCACCAGGGTTACCAGACACAGAAGAAATTTGAGCACCTGGGATTTTACCAATCAAAGCCTGATCGATAGAAGCGGCAGGAACGATAGGTAATTTAGCCGAAGTGATTGACTCGGTAGAAATACCTAATTTCTTTCTAGATGTCGCAACTCCTGATCCTGTTACAACTACCTCACTTAATGCTTTCACATCAGTGGCTAATTTCACAGTTACATTTGCAGCAGCAGCTACTGTTTTTGACTCATATCCAAGTGCAGATATCACTAAAGATGCACCATTGGCAGCCTTTAATGTGAACGTACCATCAGTGTTTACTGTAGTACCAGTTCTTGTACCTTTAACTTGAACAGAAGCTCCAGAAATTGGATCTCCTTTTTCGTCAGTTACTCTACCATTTACGGTAGGATTTTGGGCCATTGCAGTACCAAAGAATAGGCACGATGCAAGTAAGCTCCATAAAAGTTTTTTTCTCATACTTGTTTTAATTTTTGTTAAACAGAACTCGTCTTGGAATAACACGAAATGCTAAATTAAGATTTTATTAACAATTTTCAAAAGATCAAGCCTTAAAAAAGGCTGAAATTTCTACAATTTTTGTAGACTATTCAATTTAAAAGAATATTTTACTGATTTTCAACTTTTTACGTATTATAACTGACATATATGAAAATAAATTATTTAACTAATAAGGGTTAGTTATTGCTATTTTTTAAACAAAAAAGACAAAATTTTTAGAAAGTACTCATTTTATTAATATGTTAGGCATGCCTTTTTTTACTGAATAGTTAATTCATTATTGATGGAAATTATTGCGCTTTATAGCTTTAATTTTTCAAAAAAGGTAGCTTCTTCCATTTCAAGCACCTCCCCGGGTTGCATATTTCCTAATTGTACCTCTTCGATTGAAATACGAATGAGACGTATACATTTATGATTCACTGAAGCAACCATTTTGCGCACTTGATGAAATTTTCCTTCGGTAAGTGTAATGGTTAACCATGTGGTAATTACATTTTTGTGCAAGGGTTTACCGGCATCAAATAAATCAACTGGTTTATCTACAATTTTAACTTCACAAGGAGTGGTGCTAAAACTAGTTCCAGTTTTTGCACTTATTTCAATGCCTGCCGCTAACTTATTTGCAGTTTCCAAACTCATTTCATTTTTAACCTGCACTAAATAAGTTCGCTTATGTGGTACTGGACCTTGAAAAAGTAGCTTGGTAATTTTTTTATTGGTCGTTAACAACAACAGCCCTTCAGAGTTTTGATCTAATCTTCCAATCGCATGTATGCCCTCAGGAAAATCAAAATGTAAATCACCTAATAAACGTACCTCATGACTACTCACAAATTGTGAAACCATATTGATTGGTTTATTAACTAGAAAATAGCGATGTGCATTCATAACAAAAGCAAATTACTTAATATTGCATATGCAGCAAGTTTCAAATGACCCATTACACGGAAAAACACTAGAATATATTGTCACTGAATTAGTGAAATATTTTGGATGGGAGGACTTAGGACAGCATATCCCTATTAATTGCTTCAATAGCAACCCAAGTATTCAATCCAGTTTAAAATTTTTAAGAAAAACACCTTGGGCAAGAAAAAAAGTGGAAGAATTATATATTAGAATGATAGCAGCTTAGTTATTTGATAATACTAAAATACTTCTCCTAAGTTCATAAATAAGCCTCTTGAACCTCCTTGTCCAAATCCATAATCTAAGGCTACACTTGTATTTGAGTGCTTATTAAATTTAACTCTTAGTCCTGCTCCATATCCTGGTAAAACACCTTGAATAGATTGCCCAGGCATTGATGATAAACTTTGCACATTTGCAAAAATTACGCCTCCTAAAAATCCATTTTCAGTAATGCCAAATCTGTATTCTGATTCTGCATACAATAATTTATCACCTCTAAATCTTCCTTGTACATACCCTCTTCCAAAATTACTATAGGTATCGCTTGCTGTATTGGGTAAATCTAAATAAGGTGGCTTTCCATTCAATGTTAAT
The DNA here is from genome assembly GCA_903938445.1 of uncultured Bacteroidota bacterium. Lineage (GTDB taxonomy): Bacteria > Bacteroidota > Bacteroidia > Chitinophagales > Chitinophagaceae > Sediminibacterium. The sequence continues at coordinate 157,713 of CAJADG010000039.1, forward strand.
TGATCATAAGTCCACAATGCTAAAATATTTTTACTGCCGGCTGGAAAAGAAATATATTTTCTGTAATCAAAAATTAAAGAACTCCATTTTTGATCGCTTCCCAATGCAGTTAAATTATCTCTAAACATAACATTGATAAAACTACTATTCGCAACAGGATTAACATTATTTATTCTTGTATCATACAATAGATTTAATACATACCCAGTTGAATTTGAATTTTTAGTTTGACCATATTGCGTTAATCCATTTACTGGTTTATTTTTGGTAGAAGTATCTTGTATATTCCAATGATAGTCCATGTTTAAGCCAAGGCCAACATATAAATTGTTTGCAATTTTTTTAGAAACCGATTGGTACATTTTTAAATAAGAGTAATCTAACTCATCAAATAAATTAAGACTCGAACTCTTTCCTAAACCAAAATCTTTTTGCGGGTATTTTAAATAAGACCAGTTATTGCTAAAATTATACTCCCCATTTTTTGTCCAAATATTACTTGCAAACTGAGAAACAATTTGTTTGTTTTGAGTAATTTTTAATTCAGTGAAATAGGTTGATTTATTTTCAGTCCCCATTGTTTTAGGCAAAACCACACTTGCATTAATAGATGCCGCCATTCCAGTCCCTAAGCTATATTCTACACCAGGTATAAATGTCAAATGAGCTTTTTTAATTTCTTCAGTTTGACTTCTATCTTTATTTATTTTTAAAATTCGATATACCCCATCAATAAAATCAACCATTGAATCCTTGCCTGGTTGTTTATAAAAAGCAAGGGTAAAAATATTTTTCTTATGGAGCTGCTTGGGAATAGTATCTACCGCTTGTGCGCGCGCGTTAACAATAAAAAATACGAATGTAAATAGAAATATAAGTCTTTGCATTTTGCAAAGTTACAGTTTATTTATAGTAAATGCTATTTGATCATTTATAAACCCGACTTCAAATAACTCCAGCCCTCCTCTTGTTTAGTAACCACTTCAACAACTCCAGAAGGAACAGTGCCTGCCACATTTAGCAACATGTCTGCAGTAATATTATGTTTACGCATGGTATTTTGACATGCATTGAATTTGATACCCTGGCTTGCCAGCAATTGAATATCGTTAGCAAAAAAGGTTTTGTCTTTTACTAAAAAATCAATCGCTTTCCCATGCACAACCACTTCGATATTTAAATTAGTAGGCCATGCTTTTTGAACATTTTTAATATTTCCAATGATGCTTGACCAACTAGCAGTGTCCGCTGTATTTAATTGAACTACGATATTATGTATTTTATTTTCCCTTGTTTTTGGAATGTGTTGACTAAACCCACTCATTGCCATCATACAAAATGCAAATACAAAAACAATATTTTTAATCTTAGCTAACATAATTGGATAATTTATACTTAAATATAAGAAACATAAACTAACTCAATTAGAATCTCGCAATAAAGTTTTAATATTAAGGTATGAAACAAATGCGTAGAAGCATTCTATTACTTATTGGGATTGTCATTGCATTCGCTTGCATAAAATATTATTTTTTAAGTACGCGGAAAATTAAAATCGATCATAGTGGAAATTCAAATGCAGCTTGGATTGGACCAGACATTACAAGTGATACTGCAATAAAGGGCGAAGAACGAGCTTTAATTTTATATGGTCAAGACCTAATTGCACATACCTCAAAATATTTTGGACCTAAGGGATCCGTTTCCAAATTAACCAATGGTATGAATTGCCAAAATTGTCATTTAAATGCAGGTAACCAACCCTGGGGTAATAACTATGGAGGAGTTTATTCAACATACCCAAAATATAGAGATAGAAGTGGACGCGTAGAATCTATTTACAAAAGAGTTTCAGACTGTATGGAACGTAGCTTAAACGGCAAAGCATTAGATAGTAACAGTAGAGAATACACAGCAATTTATAGTTACATAAAATATTTGGGTAAAAATGTTCAAAAGAATAAAAAGCCTATAGGTAGTGGAATTGAAAAAATAAAATTATTAGACAGGGCAGCAGATCCACAAAAAGGACAAATTGTATACGTAGCAAAATGTCAAATTTGCCATGGCAATAATGGTCAAGGTCAACTACTCGCCAACAATGAGGAATACGCTTATCCACCAGTTTGGGGTGAGCATAGTTATAATGATGGTGCTGGATTGTATCGAATTAGTAATCTAGCAGGCTATATAAAAAACAATATGCCTTATTTACAAACCTCACATGAAAAACCAACTTTATCTGATGAACAATCTTGGGATTTAGCCGCATATATAAATTGCCAAGCACGTCCTCATATGAATCAATCAAAGGACTGGCCAAATATTAAAAAGAAACCTTTTGATTATCCTTATGGCCCTTATGCAGATAGCTTTAGCGAGCAACAACATAAGTTTGGGCCCTTTCAACTAATGGTGAAAAACTAGTTTAATATTTATAAGTCACAAAGTATTGTTAAGGCTTAAACCAGCTTGAATTTGTTTTGTCTTAAGTATATATTAAGCGTAATTTTAATCACATTTATGAAAAAACAATTTCAAATATCATTAGGCATTTTTGTGGTAATTGGTATCCTAGTTGGCTGTACTAAAGTTGATTTAGCTACCGTAAATTTAGCTGCAACCAATGCTACTATAAGTGCTTTGGCAGATCCTTTTGCAGCAACTAGAGCGGCTTTTGGAACCAATATTGATTTTAATAATTTGAGTAATTATGCCAATCAAGGAAAGCCGGCATACATAAACAATGATAATACTGGAACCGATACCATCAAAGACAATAAAGCAACATTGGGCAGAATATTGTTTTATGATAAAAATTTAAGCATCAACAATACTATTGCGTGTGCAAGCTGTCATAAACAAGCATTTGCCTTTAGTGATACGGCTTTAGTAAGTGATGGTGTTTTAGGAGGACTTACTGCCAGACATTCAATGCGTTTAATTAATGCAAGATTCGCTAATGAAGCAAAGTTTTTTTGGAATGAAAGAGCAGCTAGTTTAGAAATTCAAACTACAATGCCAATGCAAGACCATGCCGAAATGGGTTTTAGTGGATTGAATGGTCGTGGTAATTTAGATACCTTGTTGAATAAGCTTTCTAAAATAAATTATTATAAAGAAATTTTTAAAGCCATCTACGGAGATACGTTGGTGACACAAACAAGATTACAAGAATCACTCGCTCAATTTGTAAGAAGCATACAATCTTTTGACTCAAAGTATGATAGTGGTAGAGCTAGAGTAAACAATGACGGGGCCCCATTTCCCAATTTCACTGCTACAGAAAATGCAGGAAAGTCTCTTTATTTAACACCTCCCGTTTTTGATGGCAGCGGAAATCGTATCGCAGGTGGAGTTGGTTGTAATGGTTGCCACAAAGCCCCAGAATTTGACATTGATCCAAATAGTAAAAACAACGGAGTTGTTGGTATCATAGGCAGCACATCTATTGAAACCAATGATACAAGAGCTCCATCATTAAGAGATTTGGTAAAAGCGGACGGAACACCTAATAGCAGAATGATGCATACTGGTCAATTCACAACGGTTGCAGGTGTACTTGGTCATTATAATAATATACCTAATAATCCTGCTAATAATAATTTAGATGGCAAATTAAGGGCAGATGGCGTTGGGAATAAACTAAGACTCACCCCAACTGAAACATCACAATTAATTGCATTTATACAAACCTTAGGTGGAACCAATGTATATGTTGATAAAAAATGGTCCAACCCATTTTTAAATCAATAAATTAAATTGCTAATCAATTGCTCTATTTAAAAAATGAACTAAAGGAGATAATGTTTTAAAAATCTCTGTTGTTTTTTGAACAATTCCTTTGTCCAAAATTTCAGCATCTTTTAATGGAATAATAGCTGTAAAGCTTTTTAATTTTAAATATTCTATGGCAGGGTTGTCAATTTCATAACCCTTGGGCGGTCTTGACAATTTTGCTTCATCACTTAATGTACCAAAGGTATTAGCAAATTTTTTATTATTGATAATGCCAGAAAATTCATTGTAGCAATAATCAATTTCTTGTCTTAGTTTTTGCAAGTCTGCCGCTTCGGGCATCCACAAACCACCTCCTATGAATGAATTGCCTGGTTCTAAATGAAAATAATATCCGGCAGCTATAATTTTTTTTGCACCCTTACTAAAACTTGCTCCAAAATTATTTTTATAAGGGTCCTTGTTTTTACTAAAGCGAACATCGCGATTAATTCTAAAAACACATTGTTTAGGCGTTAGTTCATTAAGGTTATTGTCAAATTTTTGAATTGCTGATAATGTAGTTTCAACAAACTGAAGAAAATTATTTTTTGCAGCTTCATATTTAACCTTGTTTGCTAAAAACCATTCTCTATTATTATTCTTATGCAAACCCTTTAAAAATTGTAGGGTGGATGAGTCGATCATATTTGGTACATTTTAGTAAGATGTATAAATTTAGAAAGATTTTACCAATATCCTATTGAGTATGAAAGAAACAAAGAAAGTATTATTGACTATTGATGATTATATCAGTTTACAAGAAAAAGGTAAACAAGCTGGCTTGCAAAAAATTAGAGCAATTATCAAAAAAGTAGCTCCTAAAGCTACCGAAGGAATAAGTTATCAAATGCCGGTATTTAAACAAAATGGGAATCTTGTTTATTTTGCAGCAGCAAAAAATCATTATGGTTTTTACCCCACTTCAAAACCTATTGAAGTATTTAAAGCTCAACTAGATGCCAAGGGATATACTTATTCCAAAGGGGCCATTCAATTTCCGGCTGATGAGCCATTACCTGTTAAACTTATCCAAGAAATTGTAAAGTTTAGGATTCAGGATAATGAAATGAAATTAGTAGCAAAAGAAAAAGCAAAAAAGGTTGCGAAAAAATAAAGGCCCCAGTTTTTAAGTCTTTATTGATTTTTATACACTCTCACTAAATCTAAATGATTGATAGGGGAAACAATCATTGGTACTGCTTCCACAATCACATCGCTCTTTTCTAAGCCAAATGCTTTTTCATCACTTTGTCCTAAATGTTTTAATTGGAAGTATCCTCTTAATAATAAACTATCGCGCAATGCAAATTCGTTTTCGATGGAAAGGAATTTTTCAATCACTACAAATTTAAAGTCTGGCTCTGCATTGTACTTAGTACTACCATCTGGACGGATATGTAAATTCAATTCTTGCTTTGCCACTAATTCTTGTACGATTCTTTTAAAGTAGATTTCAGTTTTTGGTTGAATTCTAAAACCTAAATTGATATTAACTTTTATCACCTTATCGTCCACCAATTCTGAAACATCGTAATTCATTGTAAATGGCTCTTCGGTTCGATTAATGTGTAAAAACCAATACACATCGGCACGCTTTGGCTTTTTAGCAAATATGGACTTGATAATTTTCTCTTCAATTTGACCTCTGCTATTTGCCTTAGTTAAATAAATTAAATGCGTAGAGAATTTTTCAATGGCATCATCTTGACTTAATTCAATCAATTGTTCCGTATACTTTCCGATCTCTACAAATTTTACAAACTTATTATTGATTTTTCTTGCATAATACCACACATACATAGTTAAGAAAATGAATAATTCAAAGAATAAAAACATCCATCTTTCCTTAATTTTAGCAACATTCGCAATGAAAAATGAAATTTCAACAATCGCGAATAAACCAATTACTAGTGTTACATATAATTGATTCCACTTTAATCTAAATTTTAAATAATAGTTTAAAAGCACAGTGGTCATCATCATGGCAACGGTGATTGAAAAACCATAAGCAGCTTGCATTGACATGGATGTTTTAAAATACAAGATCATTAAAATACATCCAAACCATAAAATACTATTTACACTTGGAATATAAATTTGGCCTTTAATATCTGATGGTTGACGCACAGTCACTCTTGGCCAAAAGTTAAGGTTCATTGCCTCACTCACCAATGTAAATGATCCACTAATTAATGCTTGAGAAGCAATGATGGTTGCAGCAGTGGCGATGATTACACTTGGCAATAAAAACCAATGAGGAATCATTTCAAAAAACGGATTTAAGCCGTGCAATGTTGCATTATTTACTTCATCTAAACTTTTAAACTTCATGATCCATGCTGCTTGCCCTATATAATTAATCGTTAAACTTAGTTTTACAAACACCCATGTTAAACGAATATTTTTAATGCCGCAATGTCCCAAATCACTATATAAAGCTTCTGCTCCTGTGGTTGCTAAAAACACAGCGCCCAATAACCAAAAGCCCTTGGGATACTTCACTAATAATTCATAGCCATAATATGGATTCAAGATTTTTAAGATAGATGGATTTTGAAAAACATAGCTTGCTCCAAAAATTAAAATCATAAAAAACCACAACGCCATTATTGGGCCAAATAATTTTCCAATTTGATGGGTACCGAATCTTTGAAAAAAGAATAAGGCTGAAATGATAGCAACTGTAATACCAATCGTTAATCCGTTACCTGGTACAATAATTTTTTCAAGTCCATTAACCGCATTTAATCCCTCAATTGCCGATGAAACTGAGATAGGTGGAGTAATGATACCATCCGCAAGTAAAGTGGTGGCTCCAAGTATAGTGATAATGGCTAATCCTTTGCTATAGCGTTTAACTAAGGCAAATAAGGAAAAAACACCTCCCTCGCCATGGTTATCTGCTCTTAGGGTTAACCAGATATATTTAACAGTCGTTTGAAAAAATAGGGTCCAAAAAATTAAACATACCCCACCAAATACTAAAATTTCATCAATTTTTCGCTCCCCTACAACCGCACTTAATACATATAAAGGGCTTGTTCCAATGTCACCATAAATAATTCCTAAGGCTACTAAAAGGGTTGCAATGGTTACTTTGTTATTACCCGAATGATGATTATCCATTTTATTGATTTAGGGCACAAAGTTTTAGTATTATGCATCACTAAATAATAAATTAAACAAGTAGGATATAAAGATTTTATAAAGATGGAGATAAAGGCACCCAAAAACAGTTAAATGAATCTATACCCAACCCCGCTTTCCGTAATAATATGTACTGGCTTATTGGGGTTCTGTTCAATTTTTTTTCGAATAGTGCCTACAAAAACTCTCAAGTATTGTGTGTCAGATTGATAACCAACGCCCCAAATTTCTTTTAAAATAAATTGATGCGTTAATACTCTTCCCGCATTTTTTGCAAATAAAACTAGGAGTTTATATTCTGTTGCAGTTAGTTTAACAGGTTCATTATTTACAAGTACAGTTCTGGCCAACAAATCAATTTGTAAATCATTAAATGTCAAAACTGTTTTATTGTCTTCAACTTTATTTCTGTTTAAACAAGCTCTTATTCTTGCCAACAATTCATTGGTTCTAAAAGGCTTGGTAACAAAATCACTAGCGCCATTGTCTAAAGCTTTTACAATTTCTTCTTCATTATCAAGCACAGAAATCATTATAATAGATTGATTGTACCAATTTTTTAACTCAACCAATAGGTCCTGTCCGCTTTTATCCGGCAACCCAATATCTAGCAATATTAAATCAGGGGGATGGTTAGCCGCTAATTGCAAACCCATTTCAGCCGTTTCAGCTTGTCTAACTCTATAGCCTTGACTTTCTAAATTTATTTCTAATAGTTTTCTTATTTGCGGTTCATCATCAATGATGAGTATTTCTTCTTTATTCATTATTAATATTATTTAAATAAGAAAATTCAGCAGGCAATTTAATAATAAATTGAGCACCTTCATTTTCTATCGACTTTAATTCAATATTGCCATTGTGCGCTTCTACAAATCCTTTTGCTATGGATAATCCTAACCCCGAACCACCTGTTTTATGATGTGGTAATCTATAAAACATATTAAAAACATAAGGAAGTTCATTCGCAGGAAAACCTGGCCCATTATCGATTATCTCTAATTGACAAATATCATCAATTATTTGTACTTCAATTTTTATAGTAGTGCCAATGGGTGTATATCTAATCCCATTATGTATTAAATTGTACAACACCTGCTCCATTAACAAACTATCAATTTTTATTAATGGTAATTTATCATTAGAATGAAATTCTATTTTATACCCCCTTGATTGATCATCTAATTTTGCAAGTACAATATGAATTACTTCATTAATATCTGTCCAATCTAATTTTAATTTTATACTGCCGGATTCAAGGCGACTCATACTTAATAAATTCTCTACCTCTTTATTTAATCTCAATCCCGCAATTTCAATTTGATTGATTAATTCTTTTTTATTGTTATCACTTAATTCCATATCATGATCCTTAATAGTATCTACTGCGCCAATGATTGCTGCTATAGGCGTCTTCAGTTCATGTGATAAAGAATTAAGTAAGGTATTATATAGTTGAATTGATTTTTCTTTATCCTCTTTATCGCGATTAATTTTTTCTGTTTCTTTTATTTTAAAACTTAAAGTAGTGTGTACTAAAGCAATAATAAAATACATTAAAAACATCAATCCATCTTCCCCATTGGCAATGTGAAATGTAAATAAAGGGGGTATGAAAAAGAAGTTCCAAATGAGTGCACTTAATATGGAGGAAATGAGAACAGTTTTAATATCAAAAATTAAAGCGAATAAGGAAACCACCATTAATAAAACAAGTGCAGGTATACGATACCCCCAAATGGGTACAGAGTAAAACAATAAAATGGCCACTCCAAATATGAGTATTACACTTATCGGAAGTTGAAAGCGTTTTAAAAAAGATCCATTTTTTAATGAAAGCAAATCCATGGGCGAAAGTTAAATCAAAACTAGACTGAATAATATAAAGAAGATGTAAAAATTTACTTAGTACTTTTGGTAATTCAACATTACCTGTATGTCTATTTTATTTTCGCCTCTTACCCTAAAATCGGTGACGCTAAAAAACAGAATTGCCATTTCTCCAATGTGCCAGTATTCGGCTAAAGATGGTTTCCCAAATGATTGGCATTTGGTTCACTTAGGAAGCAGGGCTGTTGGAGGTGCAGGGCTGATCATTGCAGAAGCTTGCGCAGTTGTACCAGAAGGAAGAATTTCTCCATTTGATATCGGTATTTGGAAGGATGAACATATTGAAGCACACCTGCGCATTACAAAATTTATAGAAAGTCAAGGAGCTATTTCTGCTTTGCAATTGGCACATGCGGGCCGTAAAGCCAGTTGTGATACACCCTGGAATGGTGGTGGCTATTTGCAAAATGATGTAAATGCCTGGCAAATTGTAGGACCAAGTAGTATTCCATTTAAACCAGGAGCACCTACTCCAAATGAACTTACTATTGAGGATATTAAACAAGTAGTACTTGCATTTCAACTAGCAGCTGAGCGTAGTTTAAAAGCAGGCTACAAAATAATTGAAATTCATGCAGCACATGGCTACCTTCTTCATCAATTTTTATCTCCTCTAAGCAATCAAAGAACGGATGATTATGGAGGAAGTTTTGAAAACAGAGTCAGATTGTTATTAGAAGTAGTAGATGCTATTAGTGCTGTTTGGCCTTCCACACTGCCTTTGTTTGTACGTATTTCTGCTACGGATTGGAGAGATGGAGGTTGGGATTTAGAGGAATCCATTGAATTAGTTAAAATGTTGAAGCTAAAAGGAGTGGACTTAATTGATACTTCCACAGCAGGAAATATTTTTGATGCTCAAATTCCAGTTGCTCCAGGATATCAAGTTAACTTTGCAAAAGCGATCAAAAAAGAGGGCTCCATATTAACGGGTGCTGTTGGACTTATTACATCAGCACAACAAGCAGAAGAAATTTTGCAAGATGCGTCAGCGGATTTAATTTTAATAGGAAGGCTTGCACTTAGAGATCCTTATTTCCCCTTAAATGCTGCAAAGCAATTCAATGAAAATGTAAAATGGCCTTTACAATATGAAAGAGGTAAAATTTAATTAATAAAATAAAAACAACAAAATATGTTCCCGACTAAATCCTTTGCAGCAATTTCTGCTACCACTCCACTTGAAGCTTATTCATTTGAGCGTCGTGCAGTTGGTGAGAAAGATGTACAAATAGAAATTTTATACTGTGGCGTTTGTCATAGTGATTTACACCAAGCAAAAAACGAATGGGGTGGCTCAATTTATCCAATGGTGCCAGGGCATGAAATTGTAGGTAAAGTTATTAGTGTGGGCGCTGGTGTTACTAAATTTAAAGTGGGTGACTTAGCAGGTGTTGGTGTAATGGTAGATAGCTGTAGACATTGTGCAAGTTGTAAACAAGATTTAGAAAATTATTGTGAGGAAGGTATGACAGGTACTTACAATGCTAAAGAAAGAGATGGTGCTGGAATTACAATGGGTGGTTATTCTACTCAAATTGTTGTTGATGAACATTACACCGTTCATATTTCTCCAAAACTAAATTTAGCTGCCGTTGCTCCATTGCTTTGTGCAGGTATCACTACATATTCTCCATTGGTTTTTGCAGGCGTGAAAAAAGGAATGAAAGTAGCGATAGTAGGTTTGGGAGGATTAGGTCATATGGGTGTTAAATTCGCAGTATCCTTTGGCGCCGAAGTAACAGTAATTAGTACTTCTCCTAACAAAGAAGCAGATGCCAAAAAATTGGGTGCCACTCATTTTTTAGTGAGTACGAATGAAACTGACATGAAAAAATACAGCAACTATTTTGATGTGATATTAGATGCAATTTCTGCTAACCATGATTATACCCAATATTTAAACTTATTAGCATTAAACGGAAAGTTAATGGTAGTAGGATTGCCTACTGAAGCACCAAAAGTGCAACCATTCTCATTGGTTTCAAACCGTCGCAGTGTCATTGGATCTTGTATTGGTGGCATGAAAGAAACACAAGAAATGCTTGATTATTGTGCTGAACATAATATCGTATCAGATATCGAAGTGATTCCAATGCAAAATATTAATGAGGCTTACGAAAGAATGTTAAAGGGCGATGTTAAATATCGTTTTGTAATTGACTTAGCAAGTTTAAAATAATAATGATCATTTTAAAGATTATAAAAAAGCCGATTCAATTGAATCGGCTTTTTTAATTTATTCATACTAATCTAGGCAACAATATCTTTGATAATACTGATATGATGATTCGTATGAATTCCTAAAAAAGGGAATGTTTGTGATTTATTTAATTTGCCAAAAATTGGATGGGTAAAAAATTGATTTTTAGTGCAATTATTAAGCTCCTCAATTGCTTTTTTAGCATTAGCAATACTGTCGTTTAAATGTGTTGCAGTCAAATGCTCCAGAGGCATTACAGCTGCTGGCGCTTTTGCTTTACCTCTTGGAAATTTTCCAGTCAAAAAGACGAAAAATTTTTTAATACTAAAATTGCGCTTGTACTCATTAGGATTTGATTTTTTAATCGTTTCTGTAATTTTAATAATTACCAAGCATACATGTTCAATATGCCAGCCAATATTTACTTCTGAAATAGCGCCATTCACTTTTTCACTTACTGGAATATAAGTGCTCAATTGATCGACTAAGGAAATTAATTTTTTCATTCTATACTATTCGATGCAATTGAATTAAGCAGTTTTTTTAGGAGGCAATGCAAATGCTTTTGCTTCATGAGCAAATTGACCATTATGTGCTCCATCGCAAAATGGTTTGTTTTTGCTTAAACCACAACGACATAACCCCACTACTTCTCTTCCTGCTAAATCATAAGTGTTTCCTTCTCTATCAACGATTGTAAAATCGCCTTCCACTTTTAAGGAACCATTGTTGTTAATTGTAATTTTTGTAGACATATTTTTAAATTTTGAGATTGAAAATTAAGTTAATTAAAGCAAACCCATGCAACTATTATTAATTAATTTCAAATGGTATAAATGCTTTTGGGTCTCTTGCATTACTGCCCAATACAATTTTATATTTTCCTGGGTATAATTTCCAGCTATTTAATTTTAAATCCCATTTTTTAAGTTCTGAAACAGGAATATTCATTTTTACATTTTTAGATGTGCCTTTTTTTATTTCAATGCGTTTAAAATATTTTAATTCTTTTAAAGGCATTCTTTCCAAATTTGGATATTCAACAAAAGCCTGCAACACTTCAGCAGCATCCATACTACCTGTATTGGAAATAGTAGTACTTATTGCAATCGTATCCTTCGAATTATATTTTGTTTTTTCACTTTGCGTCTTAGTATATTCAAATGTTGAAAAACTCAAGCCATACCCAAAAGGATAAACAACGTCTCCGTTATAATATCTATAAGTGCGCCCTTTCATCGCATAATTTTTATAATCAGGCAAGTCATTAACCGACTTATAAAAAGTAATTGGCAATCTTCCCGAAGGAGAAACCTTACCTAATAAAATATTTGCCAAAGCATTCCCTCCTTGCTCACCAGGATACCATGCATACAAAATAGCATCAGCATAAGGTTCAATACTTGTTACATCCACATTACTTCCCGCTGTAATCACTACAATGATTGGCGTTTTTACACTTTCTCTTAATTTTCTCAAGTAAACAATTTCGCTTTCTGGTAAATTAATATTGGTTTTGTCACCTCCTGATTTAGATAAAAATGCATCTCCCGCTTCTCCTTCCAATACAGGCGATAATCCCATTACCGCAATGGTAAGCTTTGCATTTCCTGCAGCCCAAATGCCTCCAAAATGAGTCGTATCGTTATAATCACAACCTAAATCATATTCAATACGCGTTGCAGGATCCATTGCATTAGTGATGCCTTCTACAAAATTTACAGCCTTGTTGGAAAGACCGTGATAATTTCCAATCAATGCATCATAGGAAGTTGAGTTAGGGCCAACAATCATAATGCTTTCATATTTATCTTTTGAAAAAGGCAATAAATTATTTTTATTCTTCAACAACACAATACTTTGTTCTGCCACTTTTTTTGCCAGCTCAATATGTGCATTGTTATGAATACTATCCTTATTGAATTTTGAAAATGGATTGGTTAATGGATTGTCATAAAATCCTAACTTAAACTGTGTATTTAATAGTTTAACCAAAGATGCATCAATTTCATTTTCTGATATTAATTTTTGCTCAATAGCCATCTTTACATCTTTTTGTAAAATACTGGAACAATCTAAATTAATGCCTGCCTTAATCGCAGCGGCTGCAGTAGCTACATTACTTTTAGTGGCATGATGACTTTCAAACACACCATCCAATGCGCCACAATCAGTAACCACATGGCCTTTGAAGCCCCATTCTTTTCTCAAAATGGTATCTAATAATTTTGCATTAATGGAACTTGGCACCCCATTAATGCTATTGTATGCACTCATTACCGATTCAACACCTGCGCCTACTAATTTTTGAAATGCATATAAATAAGTTTCTCTTAAATCTTTTTCGTCCACAATAGCATCAAATTGATCGCGCTCTCCTTCGGGACCACTATGCACTGCAAAATGCTTAGCAGTAGCTGCTGTTTTTAAATGCGAAGGGTCATTTCCCTGCATACCTTTTACAAATGCAATACCCATTTGAGAAGTTAAAAATGGGTCCTCTCCATAGGTTTCATGTCCTCGGCCCCAACGGGGGTCTCTAAAAATATTGATATTAGGTGACCAAAAGGTAAGACCCATATATTGTAAATGTCTATCTTTTGCGATGGCTAAATTATATTTTGCTCTGGCTTCTGTTGAAATTACATTCGCCACTTTCCCCACCAATTCATCGTTAAAAGTAGCAGCAAGTCCAATGGATTGCGGAAAAATAGTGGCAGTGCCTGCTCTTGCAACACCATGCAGTGCTTCATTCCACCAATTATATGCAGGAATTCCAAGGCGAGGAATTGCGGCACTATTGTAGCCCAACAAAGAGATTTTTTCGTCTAAAGTCATTCTTGCTACCAAATCTTGTGCGCGTTCATCTATGGACAAATTTTGATTTTTATATTTAGCAATAGATTGTGCTTTACTTATTTGAGAAGCTGCTAAAAATAAAAGGCCCATAAAAATTCGATATTGAAAATGCTTTTTCATTTCTTTCGTATTATTATTATGTTGAATTTAAGATAAAAAGAGAAAGAATTGGTTAAATTCACGCTTAAATAAATATAAATGACACTGCTACAATTGAATTTAAGTTGGATTCACAATCCTTATATCGAGATCATATTAAGAACGGTTTCGGTTTATGTTTTTATGATTTTGGCAATACGCATTTTTGGCAAAAAAGAATTGGCACAGCTTTCTGTTATTGATTTGGTTTTTATTTTACTCATTAGCAATGCTGTGCAAAACGCAATGGTAGGGCCAGATACTTCACTGAATGGTGGATTGGTCGCTGCTGCATCTTTATTTTTTGTGAATTTCACATTAAAGCAATTATTATACAGAAATAAAAATTTCAGTAAATTTTTACAAGGAGAATCACTTTTACTTATTTATGATGGAAAGCCAAATGTAGAAAATTGTAAAAAAGCGGAAATAACCATGGAGGAATTGGAGGCAGCTGTTAGAGAACATGGAGCAAGAGATATACAAAGAGTTGACTTAGCGGTATTGGAAGTTGACGGCAATATAAGTGTGATAAGTGATGATTACCAAACTAAATCAAAAGTATCGCATCCTAGAAAGCATAAATTTAAAGGCCGTGTTGCACAAAATTAAAAGTTATTGAAACTAATCTTCTTGCTAATTTGTTCTCCGGTAACTGTTACTCCTGTAATATTTATTGTATAATTATTTGGATTGTCCGAAGTATAAAAACTAATAGAAGCTTTTCCATTTAAGTTGGTATATAAATGACCATTCCAATATAAAGTTGACCTCGTATCTTTTACCACATTCGATTTGATAAATAGATCGTTATAATCAGGTGCGTTAAAATTTGGCGCTAAATGATAAGATTTTGAATTGTATTGAATGGTGCCATAATTTTCAATATGATTTCTAAAATTTGAAACACGATGGGTGTTTACAATAATCACTCCATTGCTTGATCTTGTTCCATAATAAGCAGCCTCGGGCCCTTTTAAAACTTCTACAAAGTCAATGATATCAACCGGAATTTTTGTTAGCTCTTCTAATACAGGGCTTGAATTGATATGTAATACATTTTCAGTGTCCGTAGCAGGATCATTTCCACCTGCAACCATTACTCCATCTACAATTAATAAAGGTTCATCTTTTGCACTTACTGTAAATGAAGTCATTCCTCCTAAACTAATAAAACCTCCTCTTAAATGTAGACCAGGTATCATTAACATAGCATTCGCAGCATCCGTATTGGTCATTTTTTGAATCGCTTCACCCGTCATTACCTGTGAGAAATTACTCACTCTTTTTGTGGTGTTATAGCTATTTGATTTAATAGAACTTTTTACAACAACATCTTTTAACCATTCTTTTCCTCTTGTCAAATAACTGGTATCTGCTTTAATGGATCTAAAGCTTGCAACAATTTCGGATTGTTGTGATGTTAGTTTTTGCTTAAATTGAATTGGAGTTGCTACTACAGGAAATTTAGAAATTAAATCCACTACAATTTTTTCATCTACTACATTTCCTTTTAAATTACTTACTTGTAAAGTAAAAGGAATACTGTCGTAATGTAATGGAATTTTAAATTTAAACTTTCCGTCTTTATTGGTTGTATCGGTATCAAATAAATTAATTTTTTTATTGGAATACAAAGTCACAATTCTATTAGGGACAGGTATTTTTTTTCTATTTAAAACAGAGCCTTCAATTAATTCAAAATCAGATTCATTTTTTACTTTTTGATCATTCGACTTTGCACTACTATTAATTTCTGTTATATTTTTTCCAGCATATAATGTAGGACTGCTCAACATAATTAAATCATCCAGTGCTAAATTAGTGTCTGAAACACTTACTATTGGTCCTTCTTCGTAGATTGGATCTTTAACCGTTTTATCATCTGTGATAGAAACAGACAAAGCCGAAAACATAGGGTGAAATACAGAATCGCCCACAAAAATATCCATACTCACTTTTTCTCTTGAACCATATTTAGCCTTATCCGTTACTATTTTAACTTGCTCAATATTTTTGGTAACATAAAAACTTCTTTCACTTAAAATATTTCCCTGATCATTTATTAAAAGTAATTTTGCTTCGCCAGAAGGAAATGCCATTTTAGGTACGTTTAATTCAAACATATCAACGCCCACGCCAACAAAGCATAAACTATCTTTACTAATTCCTAATAAATAAGAAGTTACTCCTTTTTTATACAATGAATCCCCTTGTGACACGACCACTTTTAAACTGAGCGGAGAAATTTGTTTAATGGCAATTTGGCTACCATAATGATCAGATTTTGGTAGGGTTTGATACACTATAGTTTTACCAATTTGTATATGTGCAGTGTAAGTTTTGGTTGGAGTAATATGGAAACTAAATTTTCCCAATCCAGTTAAACTATCTGTAGAAAACCAAGTGATTGCAGTGCTATCGCTGTTATCTGTAATATATCCCTTAACTGCAATTGGCTTACCTGATTTTGTAATCGATTTTATTCCAAATACTTGCGTGATACCTGTAATTACGGAAGCACCTTCGGGGAAAATCGAAACAATTGGTATATCTTTCTCTATATTTTTACTCGATTTTGTGAAATTTAATTTGGCCGCATATTTAGTATTTACAATATAAATGGGACTTACAAATATGCCTTCTACATTTGAATTAAGCATGCTACTAGTATACGCTCTTAACCAATAATTACCTTCTGGAATAGAGTCCGAAATTCTTATAAATCCTTCGGTATGTTCTGAAGGTATATTCATCAAAAGCTTAGCTATTGCAGTATCTCGTTCGTCTACAATATCGACATATAAATTTTGACTGTGCGAATAAAACTTACCCGAAACCTTATTGGTAACCCATGCCTTAAACCAAAGATCTTCGCCTGCAGCATAATACCATTTATTAGTTTGTACTTGTATGGACTCAGACTTGTCTTTTTGAATGGCTTTAATTAAATGACCAGCAATAGTATCAACTTGGTTAATACTTTGGGCTTGCATTTTTATACATGCAAAAAGTAAAACAATAGAGAGTACCGATTTTTTAAAGGCAACCATAGTATTAGGGCATTATCTTACCTGAAATTAAAAAAAAGGAGGACTTCTTAAACAAATATTATATAAATGGTTAAAAATATTGAAAAGCTTATTTTTGGAGATATGATACCGTTGAATGTAAGATTAATCCAATTTGCTAAAAAGTACTTAGCTATACTATTTGCTTTAGCTATTAGCTTTTGCCTAATCAGAACCTACGAATACGTATTAATTGCACATAAGTCATTTATTAGTCATGCTTTTTTATATGAAATGATAGGTTTATTTTATGATTTATGGATTATTTCACTTTACGGAATTTTTATTGCGCCATTTATTAGTCTAATTTGGTTGTCTAATCAAAAGATTGCTTTAAACATATTCCACACTTTGAATGTGGTTTTAATTATTACTTATATTTCATTGCTCATTGTTTTTTCGGAACGCAATACTCCTTTTGACCATGAAATATATACGCGTAGTATTCAGGAATCTTGGACTACCTCAAAACAAATGATGACAAGTAGTTTATGGGTATTTGTTCCTTTTATATTAATCATAAGTGTTTACTTTTTTATTTTCAATAAATGGTTTAAGAGCAAGCAAATCAGAGATATTACTTTAAAAGTAGTTTCACTAATCATATTGCTATCATTTGTTTTTATTGGTTATTCAAGTCCAGATGAAGATAATTTTGAAGACGAAAAAGCATATTATTTTACAGCCAATAAATTCACTTATTGGATAAAAGATACCTATCAATATTTTAAAAATATTGATAGGTTTAACTCGGATAAATTAAGTCCAGAAGCCTTGAGAAAAGAAATTGATTTTTACCAAGAAAATCAAGGCTTCGCATTTACAAGCAAAGAATATCCGTTACTTAGAAAAAATGAAAATAAGGATGTACTTGGCAATTTTTTTAATTTAAACCCTACTACGCCTCCTAATATTGTAATTGTAGTGGTAGAAGGTTTGTCAAGAGATTTTAGCGGTGACAATGCGTATGCAGGAAGCTTTACTCCTTTTTTAGATGGCTTATCAAAACGCAGTTTGGTGTGGGATAATTTTTTAAGTACCGCTCCTGGGACATTTGCTGCACACCCCGCTATTTCTGGTTCACTTCCCTATGGCAAGCGAGGTTTTTCGGTAATTAATGTAATTCCTGATCATCTTTCTCTTATTAAAATATTACGCGCAAATGGGTACCATTCAAAATTTTTAATTGGATTTAATCCGGATTTTGATAATATGGGCGGATACATGCGATTGCAGGGAACTGATATGATTTTATTAAACTATCCTTCTAAATATAAAATGATGGGCATAGGCGCAGAGGGTTGGACCATGGGCTATCCTGATGATGCCTTATTTAATAGAAGCTTTGAAGTGATGGATTCCCTAAAACACCAACCATACCTTAATATATACCACACAGGCACCACACACATGCCTTATTTATTTGACCAGCAAGCTGAGTATGCAAAAAAGTTTGATCGAAAAATGAAGGGGATTCCTAATAGCAATCCTATAAAGAAAACTTTAATAGAAACAAAGCAAGTATTAGTAACCTATATGTTTTCTGATGATTGCTTAAAAGATTTTTTTAAACAATATGCAAAAAGACCTGAATATGGTAATACAATATTCTTTATCATGGGAGACCATCATATTGGATCCTTCCCTTCCACCAATGGATTAGATGATTATCATGTGCCATTAATTGTCTATTCTCCAATGCTAAAACAACCTAAAAAGTTTTATAGTATTAACTCACATAATAATATTGGTCCTACTATTACAAATATGGTATTAGCCAATTATCCTCAGTTAAACAACGTGCCCGAGGAAGTACATTGGATGACAGATGTAATGGATACTGCACAAAAATTTAGAAATATACATTCGATGCCTTTTATGGAATGGAGCAGAGAGATTAGCGATTACATCTACAAGGATTATTATTTATCAGGGAAGCAGATATATAAAATAGATTCCAAATTAGGATTGACTAAAATTAAAAATGATACGCTGAAAGAACATGTTACAAAGTTAATTAACAACTTTAAATTGATTAATGATTATATAACCACAAAAAATAAAATATACCCTGCAAATAAATCTTTAGCCACGCTTCCTAAAGATTTGATTTTGGACTATAAGAATGATGCAACACAAACCATTCATACAGTTGGGCCTGATACCTCCATCATGCCTATAATAAAAGTTCCCAAGGCTTATAAATATTTGTATGTAGAATTAAATGCAAAAATAAATTTAATGATACCTGGTCTCGAAGATCAGCCCGCATTTAGATTTGCATTGATTGACACCACAAAAGGTAATCGAAACTTTGTTTTCTGGACCAACCATAATATTGTACAATTGTCCAAAGGTGATTTTATCGAAAAACAATGGAACAATGTATCCGTGACTGATATGATGACATTGGATAGTTATAAGAAATTCAAAAATTTAATTTTTGACTTATCTTTTTATAATGGTAAAACCACCTACCTGCAAATGAAAGATTTGAATTTAAAGGTTTACGGTGTTAAATAAAATAAGCGAAATTGATTCTTTAAGATCTCGTTATTTGACTTAATTGAAATTTTGTCATAAGGAATTGTTGGAAAAAATATATCAGTCATTACCGTCAAACCAAAATCGCCAAATAACTCAATAGAAGTTTTATCAACAATCACTTTAAATCTATTTTGTAATTTACTTTGGCTAATTCTGGGAGCAACATGTTTAGTAGCAAATTCATCATTAAATGAATGTATTCCCGCTGTAGTTCGATCAATGAAATATTGATTGCTGGTTGAATCATAACCAAAATCTATATGCTCGCCTAATTTATTAGACAAGGTGATTGTAAAGCTAGTATTAGGTTGCTCACTCCTATTAATTACAAAAGGCAATTTAACATCTGTCAACCCTTTTATTTGAATAGGTTTGCTTTCTGGAATGATAATAGGCATTGACCTTAAATAAGTTTCACCATTTTCAATTGCAATGGATAAATTCCTTGGCGTGGTAGTAGCACTTCTCCAATTCACAGTTGGCACTTTTGTTGCGTACATCCAATTACTCATCCAACCAATAGAAATTGCCTTACCACTATTATTTGAATTACCCCCAGTATTTGAGAAGGTAACCCCTGCATAATTATCCGCTCCATAATCCATCCATTTTGTTTTGGTTGAATTACTCTTAAATGCATGTCCATCAAATTCACCAATAAAATACTGAGTAGCTGAACCTTTATTAGGACCACCAGGGTTAATACTGGAAGTTAATACCCAATGGGTTTTACCGTTATTTTTTAAAGTAAATAAATCTGGGCACTCCCAAACACCATCATGACTACCTAATTCCATTCCAAAATCAGATTCTTTATTCCAATCTTTTAAGTTAGGCGAACTATAAAATGATACTTTATTTTTTACAGCCAAAACCATAATCCATTTTTTAGAAGCCTCATGCCAGATTACTTTTGGATCTCTAAAATCCTTAATACCTGGATTTTTAATCACTGGGTTGCCTACATACTTTTTCCAAGTATACCCATTATCATTACTGTAGGCAATGCTTTGAGTTTGAAAATCAATGCTACCGGATTGTTCTCCTTGCATATTATGCTGTGTAAAAATTGCCACAATAGGTGGTTTTCCATTTTCACCAAAACCTGAAGTATTATGCGCATCCACTACTGCACTCCCTGAAAAAATAAGACCAATGCTATCTGGATAAATAGCAATGGGCTGTTCTTTCCAATGTATTAAATCGGTACTAGTTGCATGTCCCCAATGCATCGGACCCCAAACTGTTGAATCTGGATAATGCTGAAAATACAAATGATAAATTCCATCTTTATAAAACATGCCATTTGGATCATTCATCCAGCCCTTTGCCGGTGTAAAATGTATGTAGGGTCGATATAACTGCTCAGATTGAGCTGCTGTAATGTTACTTTCTTTTTTGTCCTGAGCAAATAATGCAATTATAGAAAATTGAAATACTGTAACAATGAAAATCAGTTTTTTAATAATAAACATGCGATGATTTGAATAATTTAAATATGCTTTGTAATATGATCTAAAACTTGAAACGCAGTTTCGGCCATTTTGTTGCCCTTATTATCTAATAGCGGATTAATTTCAGTAAACTCAATACAGCATACTTTATTTGTAGCCAGCAAAATATCAAAAATACGCATCACTTCATCTGGCAATAATCCATGAGGAACAGGCGTACCCGTGCCATACGAGATATTATCACAGTCCATTGAATCCACATCAAATGAAATATATATTAAATCACAGTTTAATAATTTTCCAATTGCTTCTTTTACACAAACATCTAATCCACGATATCTTAATTCTTCCACGCGAATAAGTCTAATATTGTTTGTTTCGATAGCATTTTTTTCAGCGGCTTCAAAATCTCTTACTCCAAAATATATTAAGTGTTCTGGAGTTAATTTAGCTCCATCCACTCCTATATTTTTCATATTTTTCCAATGACCTAATGTAATGGCATCTGGCTCATTTACTTTGCACGCTAAATTATCTAAACCCAGTGCAGCAGCTAGTGGCATGCCATGAATATTACCTGAAGGAGAAGTATAAGGAGAGTGAATATCTGCATGAGCATCAATCCAAATAACACCAATTTTTTTATCTGGATTTGCCGCTTTAATCCCACTCATAGTTCCTAATGCGGATGAATGATCACCTGATAAAACAATCGGAAAATATCCTGCAATTAAATTTTCACTCACTGCATCTGCAACTCGCTGACATTGTTCTACTACATATTCAATTCGTTTAGCAAAATCATGTTTATTCTTATGATAAATACTTTGATTATGCGTCACCACATCTTGAAAAAGATGTTTGTGGAAATAATCATTATTTTGATTAATGGCAGCAATCTCAATAGCATCAATTCCCATATCAGAGCCTCTTGTTCCCGCTCCAATGTCTGACCTGTTTTTAATAATCTTGATAGTCATAAGTTGCGTTTATCAAAGAAATTGTTTTTTCTGAAATAAGATACTTAATATACGAGGTATTGAAGTTCGGTCATCTTCATCAAAATACTCTTTTAACTTTATTAAATTAAACCCATACTTTGCGGCAGCATCATATAAATCGGTAATGTGATGATTAAAACAATCTACCACTTGCTCCCCGTCTTCAGTATCAAATCTTGCTTTTGAACCCGCATATTGTTTAAATGGATGTAACTCACCAATATAAACATAACCATTGGCCTTTATACATTTAGCCAAATTCTCAAAGATAGGTTCGATAAATTCAATATGTTCTAAAATAAGACTGAAAGTGGCTAGGTCATACTCATATTTTGTAAAATTCCACGCTTGATTGATATCAGCTATTTCAAAATGTACATTTTGTGTTTGCACTTTAGCCTTTGCTATTTCAATCATGGCAGGAGTCAGATCAACTGCAGTAATATGTTTCGCTTTTGTTTCTAACCAAACCGTATTTTTCCCTGTACCACAGCCAATTTCTAAACAAGATTCAAAATGGATATTTGCTAAATTCTCTTTTAAAGAAATAGCTTCTAAATCACGTGTTTTATTTTCATTGGTGTCATATACTTTTGACCAAGCATGATACCCTGCTGCTACATTCATAAAAATTACTGTTCTTTTTTATCTACCTTAAATTGTCTTACTGGCCTAGGAGTTGATGGATTGTTCTGCACAGGAGTTGGCGCTGGCTTTACCGGAGCTGGTTTATTGAGTTGCTCTCTTTGTGCTTGCTCATGCATAATAGGCGGCTTGTAAATAAATAAATCATGTCTACTATCTACTGTACCGACATGTGTTTTATTTTCATTAATACGTAAAGGTCTAATATTTGTATTTATGTGTTGACGAACCTCATCTGGTCGAGGACCAATATTTATAAATGATTTTCCATTATCATGATCACGATAATTATGATTTGGATTTTCATAAGGATTGATTTGTCGATTGATATTAATGTTTACTCGAGTAGAATAAATAGATCTTCTATTTCTATCCATTATGTATCTATCTAAATCTCTTTGATACATATGTTGTCTAGGAACGAAATTCCAATAAGCCATTGGGGGTGCCCATCCATCGCCTACGTTTGTTCCAGGGCCCATTGGTGCCCAGGCATAATAATCATCCACTTCTCCCCAAACTACCCAAGCCGGACCCCATTCATGACCAGGAATCCATAACCAACCACGGCCATTTTGGTAAAACCATCTGCCATAATGAAAAGTAGCCCAACCCCAATTATAATTTGAAACCCAAGTCCAACCAACATTGGTATAAGCCCAATGTCCGTTTGTGCTGTATGGCTCAAAACCTATTCCTTCATTGGGCATCCATACATATCCATATTGAGGATCAGTAATCCATGTGCCATAAGGTGTTAAACGATCGTAAAAAGTTTGATAAGTTTGTTCAGTGGGTCCAACTTGCACTTGCTCTACAGTTTCATATCCATTAGTTGCAATTAATAGTGAAGCACAACCATAATTTAAAAATATGATTGCCAATAAAATTGGTATTACCTTTTTCATAAAATAGAATTTGATGACTTGCTACTTAAAGGTAGAAGATAATTTGTCAAAAAAAACTTAAAAAAAATCCACCTATTTTATTAGATGGATTTTGAATGGAAAAAATTATTTAAACTGACTTTTTAACATATTTAGTAAGGATCACAATGGTATCTCCATTTACCTTTCCTTCAATTTGTTCAGCGTTATCTGGCACTAATCTAATTTTACGTACAATAGTTCCCTTTGGTGCCATAAAGTTTGCACCCTTCACATTTAATTGTTGTGTTAAAACAATGGTATCACCGTTTTCTAATAATGTTCCGTTACTATCAACATGTTTATCGGCAACCTGATAAGCTGACTCTGCCCAAGTAACCACTGTTTCATCTAATTCAACTGAAGTTAAAATTTCATTTGCCCATTCTTGGTCTTTTACACCAAATAATATTCTATAACTCAAAGCTTGCACACTTGGTTCTGTATTCCAAATACTTCCAGCTAAACATTGCCAATGACTTCCGGCATCAGCTCCTTCTAAAATTGATAAACACTGATCGCACAATGCAACTTCATTTTCAATTACATCACTGTTTTTTGGACTCACTGCAAATGCATGTGCAGCCTCATTTGTTGCACAAAGTTCACATAAGCCTTGCGCTCTTTCTTTAAGTGTATTGGAAAGCCTTGATTTCATAATTGTAAATTTTTGATGCAATGCAAGAATGCGCGCAAATTTACAATTTATTAGTGGTTATGAAAAGTAATGAAGCTTATTTAATTTTGATTCTCCAACCCATATAAAACATTCGTCCTGTCGTAGGTCCCCAAATCAAAGATGCATCAAAGTAGGGGCTAAATGGTTGATCAGCATAAACAATGGTATTGGCCTGGAAGAAATTTGAAATATTCTCAACACCAGCATACATATCCATTGGATGGTGCTTTCCAAATGTTTTACTTATTTGCGCATTCATTAAATAATAGCTAGGAGAAGAAGTTGGTAAAGCAGCGAAAGTTGGATAATCAATATTGTTTACTATACGCTTACTTCCATTATAGGTGATGGTATAATTAAACTTCCATTCATCAGCTGTTGCATAGTCAACACTTAAAAATGCTCTATTCTTAGCAATAAATGGTCTTGACTTTAACTGACCATTATAAGTTTGCTCTACATCAAAATATCTATAAGCAAGACGGATATCAAATTTTTTTACAGGCGAGAAATTCAACTCAGATTGTAAGCTATTTGAAAATGATTCCCCTTTTAGATTATAAAATTTAAGTTGCTTTGCGGATTCAATATCTACAATAACCTGATTGGTAAAATCATTTCTAAAATAATCCAAACCAATCGTAGCTGCGTTTCCAAATAGCGTAAATTTTTGATCCAGGCTTATTCCTTTGTTCCAAGCAATTTCGGGCATCAATCCATAAGCACCGCCAGCAGCACTTGGGGTTATGGAAATTTGTCTTGAGCTTACAAACGCACTATTATTCTCAGCAAAAATATTTGCAGTTCTTTGTCCTCTACCCGCACTCAATCTAAATACAGTCCCGATGATAGGTTCATATCTTGCGTTTAATCTTGGTGTTATAAAACTACCGTATATATTATTGTTGTCTCCTCTCAAACCCAATACAGCACTAAATACTTCATTTGGTGTATAGGTGTATTCAAAAAACGCCCCAGGCACTATTTCTTTTCTTGAATAGTTAGACAAGTTGAAATTTTCTTGGTACTTATCGTATTGAAAACTTAATCCAGTTCTAAATTTATGAATCGTTGAGTTGATAATAGATTGATAAATTAAATTACTATAAAAACTTTGTTGCTTAGCATTATAATTTGTTTGTCCAAAATAAGAGGCTTGTTGAAAATCTGCTGCATCTATTTGCAAGCCAATGCTTTTATATTTTTGTTGTGGAAACACATAGCCCATTTTTCCGAAAAATTCATAGCGCTGCGTGTTGATAGATAATCCATAATGATTTTGAGTATACTTATCCTTTGCTTCATCAAAATCAACCTGACCACCTAATTTATTATCATTTAAAATTTTAAATCCGAATTGCCCTAACACTCCTTTGCTATTATCGAATTTATAGCGATTCACTAAGCTCAATTCATTGCCAATAGGCAAATCTTTAAAGCCGTCATTGTTCATGTCTACTGAATTGTGTAATAAATTATCATGCAATAATAATCCTGTAGACCACTTAGCATTTAATTTGGTTGCTAGGTTTAAATTCAAATCTGTTTTACCTAAATCATTCACATAAATATTACCCAATAAATTTTCTGCAGATTCTGGTTTTTTTAATTCCACATTAATTTGCCCAGCAATACTTTCATATCCATTGGCAACCGAACCTACACCCTTTGTTAATTGTATGCTTTCAATCCAAGGACCCGCAATTGAATTCAAGCCCAAGGGTGTAGCTAAACCTCTAGGGCCAGGAAGGTTCTCAACCGTAAGCTGCGTATAGTTTCCAGACAATCCTAATAATTGAATTTGTTTAGAACCTGTTACTGCATCATTATAAGAAACATCTACACTAGGATTGGTTTCAAAACTTTCACTCAAATTACAACAAGCGGCTTTTAGCAATTCAGTGCCCGTCATTACTTGAGTACGTATAGGATTTAAATAAGGAATAAAACTTCCTAATTGTCTGCTAAATACAGTGACTTCATTTAATTGGCCTTTTGTTGCCAATACAATTTTTAAATCATTGGCATGGATAATTGAAATAGTGTCGGCTTTATATCCAGTGTAGCTAACCACTAATCTTTGACTCGTGGCATTCATATGAATTGCAAATACACCATTAGTGTCTGTCAGTACTCCCGAATTTGTTCCTAACCAAAATACACTTGCGCTAGAAAGAGGTTCAAATTTTCCTTTGGTATTGTCTTGCAAAACAACGCCCTTTACAATCGTTTCCACATTGACTCCTGCTTTTTCTTCCTCTTCTAATTCACGATAGTGACAGCAAGCAGGCAATTCCTTGTAAATAATATCTTTTGCTTTTTGATCTTCAAGATCATGGCCTACTAATAAAATTTTACTTTTTATTTTATCTAGGCCAACAATCGTTGAGTCATATTCTAGCGTTAGCATTTTAGTATCCTCATCCCAAACACCCAATTTTACACCTTTTATTTTCACCGCTAATTCAATTCTAGCCTTACATTGCTCACAGGCACCAAATACTTTAAAATGAGTTGTACTTGAATGTATGTTTTTTGCATCTTGAGCAATAACATTAATGTTGGCAAAAGCCAAGAACATAACTAATATAAAAATTCCTTTTCTCACAATGTAAAGGTAGACAGGAAAGAAGTCACTTATTTGCGTCTTCCGAAAGATTTTTTATGAGCTTGCTTAGGTGCATAGGCTGGTGTAGGCCCAAATTCCTCCGGAACGGCTCCTTTTAACACTGGCGCCCCTAATAACTCCTCGATGGTTGCAAATTTGGATTGCTCTTTTTCACCAATTAAGGTAAATGCGGTTCCTGTGGTGGCTGCTCTAGCAGTACGGCCAATTCTGTGAATATAATCCTCCCCATCATTAGGGACATCATAGTTAATGACTAAATCAATATCATCTATATCAATACCTCTACTTAAAATATCTGTGGCTACAAGAATATTCGTTTTTTGATTTCTAAAATCTTGTAAATATTGTTCTCTACTTTTTTGATCTAAGTCGGAATGAATTTCTTCTGCTGCTAATTTTGCTCTTTTTAATTCAGCCGTCAATACTTTTACATTTTGTTTTTTAGAACAAAAAACAATCACCTTTGTAAATTTTTTAGAACGAAGCATGTCTTTGATAATGGGCACTTTTTGCGCTTCATACACCACAAATGCTTTTTGAACTATTTGTTCAGGCGGCTTTGAAATGGCAATATTAATTTCAACAGGATCTCTTAAAATTTTCTTGGACAACTCACGCATTTTAACAGGCATGGTTGCAGAGAATAATAAGTTCTGTCTTTCCTTTGGCAAGAACGTAATAATTTTTGCAAGATCATCACTAAAGCCCATATCTAGCATTCTATCCGCTTCGTCTAATACTAAATACTTTAATCCCTTCAACTTCACATAGCCCATATTTAAATGCGCAATCATTCTGCCTGGAGTACAAACAACAATATCTACACCGCTTGTTAATGCTTTCTTTTCCGCAGTAAATGAATTTCCATCTCCTCCTCCATACACCGCAATAGAACTAACATCGGTAAAATAAGAAAGTCCTTCGATGCTTTCCGCAATTTGTATTGCCAACTCACGCGTAGGCACAATCACCATTGCATTAATATCACCTGCCGTATGTGGCATGGTTAATAAACGATGTAATAAGGGTAATAAAAAAGCAGCAGTTTTACCCGTGCCTGTTTGTGCAGCAGCTATAATATCCTTGCCCTCTAAAATGGGCACCATAACTTGTTGTTGAACCGGCGTGGCGTTTTCATAACCCATCGCATCAATCCCTTCTAATATTCTTTCATCCAGCCCTAAATCAATAAATTTCAAAATAACTTGTTTTTCTAATAAGTTATAAAGATACAACTAATTAAAGGGATGAGTATTTTACAATATTTTAGAAAGTACATTCAACTTTTGTTCTGTTGGCAGTCGAACCACCTGCGACTTGGTATCCAATTGAATGATTTGCTTTGACTCTTTGGTATAAACTGGCCAATTTAATAATGCGGCTCCATTTGGATTGCCTGTTTTAGCAAAGTTGCTCCAATAGCTAGACATTTGATCTGCTAATTCAAAATCGGCTTTTGTAAAAGGACGATTGTTAACGGTATGTAAATTATTATACGCATAAGGAACTTCGCCAGTATGGAAAGCACCAAAATCATTTGCTGGAGAGGAAGGTGGAAGTTTACGATTAAAACTATACACATAAATAGGTGCCTTGCCATGTTCTGATTGCAAACTTGCCCAAGTATAACCTTGCACACCAAATGTTTGATCACGACTTAAATCACCTTGCGACGCTGCAGCAATCGCATCATTTGTTGCAGGATATTGTGATAATAATTTTTCAGCATTAGCACCAAATTGCTTTTTAATATCTTCTTCAAATTGTTTGGCAGGTACTGGTGGTCCCATAATTTTGTCGTCTAAGTTCCAACCAAGTATAGTAGGAATATCATTTTGTTTTCCGTTTAAATAAGTTTGCAACATAGAAGTAGGAACCACATACCCATCTTCGAATGGGCCAATCGCTCCAGGATTTGCATTTAAAATTTCATCGGCAGATTTTACTCTTAAGTCCGCGATTGAATTACATCCTAAGGATTTTGCAAAATCAATTCCAGTTGCTTCTGCTTGAGGTAAATGCATTGCAGGTCGAATTGAACTTGGTAAAATACTTCCACCACTTTCTGCAATAGCTCCATGTATTAATCCTTTAGCTAATGGAGACGCTGCTAAAAAATTAACCGCAAATGCACCAGCAGATTGCCCGGCAATAGTAACCCTACTAGGATCTCCGCCAAATGAAGCAATATTTTCTTTTACCCATTTTAATGCAGCAATCATATCCAATAATGCATAATTGCCCGAGGTTTTATTTGCGGATTCTTTACTTAGTTCTGGATGTGCTAAAAATCCAAATACACCCACTCTATAATTAATAGTTACAAAAACAATATCTTTTTTGGCCATGGCAGTTCCATCATAAATGGCACAACCTGCGCCACCGGTTCTAAAGCCACCACCATAAATATATACGAGTACCGCTTTTTTAGTAGTTGATTTTTTAGGCGCCCATACATTTAAATATAAACAGTCTTCGCCAATAGGTTCTTTTGGAATTAAATATTCTTCGGACCAACACATAAAAGGAACTGGTGGCGCTTGTACAGGACTTGCACCAAATGCAACACATTTTTTCACACCATTCCAAGGCGTCACTGGCTGCGGTGCTTTCCAACGTAAATCACCCACAGGAGGAGCTGCAAAAGGGATTCCTTTAAAAACTTGGATACCATTATTATCAAGACCACTTACTTTCCCGGAAGTAGTTTTGACAATAGGAGTTTGGGCAACTAACATAAATGGAGTTAATAAAAATAACAAGAATGACTTTTTCATATTCATAAGTTATGGTTGGCGAATTAGACAATCGGTTAATCAATTTACGCATTAAAATGCAAGAATTTATAAAGCTTATTCGATTTTTGAAATAATTATGCCGAAATTTGTACTCTAAATTTTTTTATGAAAAAAGTAAGTATACATAAAGCAGATAGTCGTGGTTCCGCAAACCATGGCTGGTTACATAGCTATCATACATTTAGCTTTGCAGGTTATTATAATCCTGAAAGAATCCATTTTGGGGCACTTCGTGTGTTAAATGACGATACTGTAAGTGGTGGAATGGGCTTTGGTACTCATCCTCATGACAATATGGAAATTATCAGTATTCCATTGGAGGGCGACTTGGAACATAAGGACAGTATGGGCAATACCACGGTTATTAAAAATGGAGATATTCAAGTAATGAGTGCGGGTACGGGTATTCAACATAGCGAATACAATAAGAATAAGGATCAACAAGTAAAATTTTTACAGATCTGGGTTTTTCCTAATATAAAAAATGTCACCCCTCGTTATGATCAAATCACATTAAATGTAAATGATCGTCACAATAAATTACAACAAGTGCTTTCACCAAATGCCAATGATGAAGGTGTTTGGGTGCATCAAGACGCTTGGTTTCATATGGGTAATTTTGAAAACGAAAAAACATTTCAATACCCAATTAAAAAACAAGGCAATGGAGTATATGCTTTTGTATTAAAAGGTAAATTTTTGATTGATGGAATTGAAGCGGATACCCGTGATGGTATTGGTCTTAGTGAAATTGATTTGATAGATTTTAAAGCACTTAGTGATGATGCTGAAATATTATTGATGGAAGTGCCCATGCAATTATAATTTCAATTTCATCATAATATCTGTTTGTTCATCATTGCCTAATCTAAAAATGTGTTTATCAAAAGGAATAAACCCATTCTTCTTGTAAAATGCTAAGGCACGGTGATTTTCTTCCCAAACACCTAACCAAACATAGGAAGCCTTTTTAACTTTTGCTAGGTCAATTGCTTTTTCAAAAAGTAGTTGACCTATTTTTTTTCCTAAATAAGCTTGGTCTACATAAATTCTTTCAATTTCAAATGCATTGGCATCTTTGTTTTCGGTTTGTGCACTACCAGTATTTATTTTTAAATAGCCAATAATTATTTCATTATCGATCGCAAAATAAAATTCAGAATTTGGATTTGATATCTCAGCAGTTAATTTATCGGTAGCAAAGCTAGTATCCAAATACGCTTTCATATCCTCGGCATCATTATGCTCGTTAAAGGTTTGAGCAAAAGTAGATCTACTAATTGCTTGCAATTGCTCAACATCATTGACTCCTACTCTTGAAATTATAATTGAATTCATGATATATTTTAAGGCTATCCAAATTTTACCGAAGTCATTGTTAATGATCCTCCAACAGCTTTGTCATTAAAGAAACTTATATTTTCATTTTTATCTTTTAAGCCAAGCGTATACAATAATGGTAAGTAATGTTCAGGCGTTGGAATTGCCATTTGCGCTTCCTTACCTAATTGTTCATAATGAATTAATTTTTGATGCTCATCATTTAAAATAAAATCCTTGAATTGTTGATTCATATGATGCGCCCAGTCATAACCATATTCGGGTTCATTTAATTTATCCCACGCAACCATGCGTAAATTGTGCACCATATTTCCGCTACCCATAATCAAAACTCCTTTTTTTCGAAGCTGATAAATTTCTTTTGCTAAGTCATAATGAAATTGTGGGTGCTTTGTATAATCAATACTAAGTTGCAATACAGGAATATTAGCTTCGGGATACATATACTTAACAATGGTCCAGGTACCATGATCCAATCCCCAATCATGATCCAATTCTA
Source organism: uncultured Bacteroidota bacterium (assembly GCA_903938445.1). Lineage (GTDB taxonomy): Bacteria > Bacteroidota > Bacteroidia > Chitinophagales > Chitinophagaceae > Sediminibacterium. The sequence goes on from CAJADG010000039.1 coordinate 189,320, forward strand.
CTTGTGTAGAATGAATTAAGGATGCTGTTTCTTTAGCAAGTGCAGGACTACCCGGTGCTGGATATTGCACCTGATACAAAGCTTCAGGAAATCCTCCAAAATCATGAATGGTTTTTGGGAAATCCATTGCTGTAATTTGTGTGCCCTTAGTAAACCAATGTGCAGACACTACTAATACTGCCTTAGGTGTAGGAATTTCCTTTGCAATACTCGTCCATCTCCTACTAAACTGAGTATCCTCAATTCCATTCATTGGAGAACCATGCCCTACAAATAATACAGGCATTAGATAGGGCTGCTCCGGCAGCCCTTCCGTAAAACTTTTAAAATCGTTCAAATTATGGATAGTACTCATACAATTTACCTATTTATAAACAGGCAATTTTATTTTTTCACTGCGTACTTAATGGTTCTTGCATCATGAATTACGCCCTTCCAATTTAAACCATAACCAAAATCATATAAATGCCCTTGGGCATCTTTGTAAGGAGTCATGTCATGTGGTTTGTCCTCAAATTGTTTTTCAACAACACTCATATTAAGCGGCATTTGCATTGGCAATAAACCAGATGGCTCTACTTTACCTGAAATAATATCTAATTGAGCTTCCATTTGAACACCAAATTCACCTACAATCGCATCAACCTCTTTTTCAAATTCACCAAATACCATTGGATTTGTTAATGCCACAGAAACAATAACTGGCTTACCTTTCATTGCTTTTTTAGTATCTAAAATGGTATTTAAATCAGGATATGAATTTGACTTTGATGTTTTGCCTTTGTAAGATCTATCCTTAATTGTTGAATCAATAACCGGATCACCTGCTGCTATACTATGCTCACGTGCATCTACTGCAGTATAGTCTTTTAATTGCAAACTAATAGGCACATAACCATTCCCTCCAGCTTCTCTATCTGCTCTACTATAACCACCACTCATTGGGCTTTTGATAAACACAATGGCAAAATCTGCTTTTGCTGGATCATCGGTTACGCTATAATATTTTTTAATTAATTCTAAATTAACTGGATACTCTGTTTTTTCTGGAACAGGTTGACCAAAAAAGTTTAATCCAGCTGGAGTCGTTCTTTTGGGAACATATACTGTTTTACCCTTTGCAATTGGCAAAGTTTTATTTTGGTTTTTAATCAACACGATTGATTTTAACTGTGCATCATATCCTGCTTTCATAAACTCAGGCTTTCCAATAATTGCTTTAGATTCATTAGGATCTAAATATGGATTTTCAAATAAACCTACACTGAAAATATTTAACAATAAACGAACTGCTGATTGCTCAAAACGCTTACGCATAAAAGCTTCTCCGTGGTCCTTAACGCCCATTTGATACGCTTGTAAAACAGGTTTAGCATCATTGTTTCCACCAAACTGATCTACCCCAGCCATCAATACTTTATAATGTCTTTCGGCAACAGATAATTTTTCAACACCCCAAGATTTTCCTACAAACATATCAGGTTTAGGACCCTCGTCTGCAGTTACTAACCAATCGGTGCAAACAACTCCATCATATCCATATTTATTTCTCAATAAATCAGTCACTAAATATTTGCTATATCCATTACCTACATTTTCATGATTTTTTGTGTCTTGATTATAAGAGATGGTATAGTATGGCATTACCGCTGCCGCTTTTTTAGTGCCGCCATTTAATTTAAATGCACCCTCCGTAAAAGTTTTCAAATGCATTTGAAAATTATTTCCTGGATACACTGCAAATTTCCCATAAGCAAAATGCGCATCACGACCTGCTTCCTCAGGACCTCCACTAGGCCAATGTTTTACCATTGCATTTACACTATAATTACCCCAACCGTTATATGCAGCAATCCCTTTAGGTGATGTTTGAAAACCATCCACATACGCTCTTGCCATATCCGTTGCTAAATTTGGATCCTCTCCAAAAGTGCCTATAAATCGATTCCATCTTGGTTCAGTAGCTAAATCAATTTGAGGAGACAATGCAGTTGCAATTCCCAATGCTCTATATTCTTTTGAAGCAATAGATCCAAATTGCAAAGTAATGCTAGGATCAAATGTTGCAGCCAATCCTAATTCCTCCGGCCATTGAGAAATAGCACCACCACTACCCGCATTGTATTCAGCATCTTTATTTGCGCCGTTTCTTGGATCCGAACTATTGTTTGCAGGTATACCCATTCCAATAGCTTCTACTAATTTTTGAATATTGTTATTCCATGTGGCAGCGACTATTGGATTTGCCACAGTGGTAACCAACACATGTCTTAAATTATCTTTAGTAAGGAACTCAATTTGTTGATCTGTTAAATCTGATGCTTTTGCTCCACTTTCTTCAAAAGCTTTATTGCCATAAGTTGCTTTAAATCTTCCATTAATAGGCATTGGAACAGATTGGTGACCGCTATACAACATTAAACCTGCGATTTGTTCAACAGACATTTTTGATACTAAGTCTTTCGCTCTTTCTTTCACATTTACGCGCCAATCTTCATAAATATCTACAACCCCATTTTTATTTAAATCCTTAAATGGCAAGCCATCTTTCATGATAATTTTTACACCAGAATTTTCGGCATATCCCAAAGTAATTTGATCATTTACTTTTATTTTGTTAATTCCTTCTGTTAAAGCGGTGGGTGTCCATTGTTTTTGGGCATTTAAAATAACAGGCACAGTTAATAATACAAAGAATAGCTTTTTCATATAGCAATTTTAAAATTAGAAGAATCGTTAAAGGCAATCAGATTATAAATATAATTATTGTGTCGTAATAACGCAATAGATTTTGAATTTTTCTTGTAATCTATTTCAAAATTAAAAACACCTGTTATTAATATTTCAATTTTAATAGTACAAATATTCATAATATGAATATTTAAGTCTTTGTGAAGATTTAATAGCAATTTAAAACCTTCTTTTTTGTTATTTTTGATGAAGAGATGAAAAAAAATAAATTATACATCATTGCATTTCTAATTATTTGTGGACTATACGCTTGTAAGCATGATGTCTTAAATAATAATACAGTCATCAATACGGATACGACTGTAATTGTTGCGCCACCAATAGGTGGAGGATCTACTACCACACCAACCACACCTGCAGTTTCGGATACGGTATGTTTCAATACTGATATTTTACCCCTGTATGTGAGCTATTGCGGTTCTGCTGGCTGTCATGATGCAAGTAGTCAAAGAGAAGGTGTTATTTTAACAGATTATGCGCATATTATGTTAGGAATTAGAGCAAAACAATCAAGTAGTAGTAGATACTATACTATAATTGGTGGATCTATGCCACCAAGAGCTTCTCCTCAAATGAGTGCAACGAATATTGCTACCATCAAAAAATGGATTGATCAAGGAGCACTTAATTCCCAATGTACCAATGTTTGTGATACCACTGTATTTACCTATGCAGGTGCCATTCAAACTATTTTAGCAAACAACTGTGGTGGTTGTCATGGAACTTCACCCGGTACAGCCAATGTATATTTAGGTACATATGCGGCTGCTAAAGCTTATATCACCGCGAATACTACTTTATTCAATAATGCCATCAATTGGACCTCTACCACAGCTGCAATGAATATGCCTCAGTCCGGAAAAATGGTTTCTTGTAAAATTACGCAAATTCAAAAATGGATTAAAGCGGGCTATCCTCAATAATATGAATAGATATATCTCCCTATTTTTTTGTTTTATTTGCATCCTATTTTTTTCATCCTGCTATTATGATAAAAAAGATCAAATTTATCCCCAGGCTGCAACAACTGCATGTGATACTACCAATAGCACCTACACTGCAGTAGTAGCTCCCATCATTAAAACAAATTGCTCCATGTGTCACGCTTCGGCTGTAGCAAATGCAAGCGGTGCTGGGATTGTATTGGATAATTATACCTCTTTAAAAGTATATGTTACTAATAATTATTTACTTAATTCCATTGTGCAAAATGGATCAGTACCAGCCATGCCTTTAAATGCAGCTAAACTTGATGCTTGCACTATCAATAAAATTGCGGCTTGGATTAATAGAGGCGCCTTAAATAACTAAATTAAAAACAGATGAAAATTATTATCAAAATTGTATGCCTTATTGTATTTACCAATTTTAGTTTACAATTAAATGCACAAAAAATTTATGCTACTAAAACAGGTCAATTATTTTTTAATGCATCAGGTGGTATTGAAAAAATTGCCGCTGTTAATAATCAGGTAGATTCAAAATTTAAAGATGTAGACGGTCAAATTATTATTGGCGTATTGATTAAAGGTTTCAAATTTGAAAATCAATTAATGGAAGACCATTTTAATGAAAATTATATGGAATCAAGTCAATTTCCAAAAGCTGAGTTCAAAGGTTATATCAAAAATGTTAAAGAAATTGATTTTTCAAAAGATGGCAAGTATCCTGCTAATTTTGAAGGTACATTAACAATACATGGTGTAGCTCAAAAGGTTACTACTACTGGTCAAATTGAAATTGCACAAGGGAAACCCACTATTACAGGTGAGTTTAGTGTAAAAATTAAAGACTTTGGAATTAAAGGTTTATATATTGGAGAGAAAATTGCGAACGAAGCAAAAATTCGTGTGAATTGTAAATACCAAAACTAGCAGCATGCGCATTTTAAGATTATTATTTATTGCGAACTTATTATTATTGAGCAATTGGGGAATTGGTCAAAATGTAGACTTATTCTCTGAACAAAGTAATGATCAAAATCCCGATATTATTACAGGTACCTTTAAATCCACTCGTATTGTCAATGGACAATCTATTGAGAATGTAGGAGCTGGTGTTTTGGATTTTAGAATTTCTCACCGATTTGGCGCATTGAGCCAAGGAAGTTATAATTTATATGGATTGGATCAAGCAACTATGCGTATTGGATTGGATTATGGATTGGCATCAAGGATTACAGTGGGTATTGGCCGAAGTACCTATCAAAAACAATATGATGCTTTTTTAAAGGTTAAATTATTACAACAACAAGATGGTGCTAAATTTATTCCTTTTGGCATTAGTTATGTTGCCAGCAGTATGTACAAAAGTTTAAAAGACGCACCTACAACTTATACTCCCTATGTAAGTGATAAATTTTCATTTGCACATCAAATAATTATTGCGAGCAAAGTAAATGACTATTTCTCCATTCAATTGTCGCCAACACTTGTTCATTACAATTTAGTCGATAGTGCTAAAATTCCAAATGACTTTAAGTCCTTGGGTATCTCATCTCGTATTCGATTAAGCAAACGCGTTAATTTTACTTCGGAATATTTTTATCGATTTGATAAATTAGCAGGATATTATAATCCATTATCACTTGGTATTGATATTGAAACAGGTGGACACGTTTTTCAGTTACATGTTAGTAATTCAACAGGCATGACTGAGCGAACATTCATCAATGAAACAGCTGGTAGTTGGGCTAAAGGAGATTTATGTTTTGGTTTCAATATCACTAGAGCATTCTCAATTGTTAAGCCAAGGGAATTAAGAGGCGTTAAATGGTAAAATTACCTTTATGAAAAAAATAAGCTACATTTTATTAAGCATTTTACTGATAGCAGGTGCAGTCTATTATTATACCTTCGTTTATGCTAAAAATCACCATAGAGATGCGCAATCTGAAACTGCCATTAAAATTAGTGCAGACGCTTTAACTGCAGCATATCAAAATAATGAGCAAGCAGCCAATAAATTGTATTTAAATAAAGCAATTGAGGTTTCTGGAAATATTTTAACTACCAATAAAGACCAAGCTGGTCATTCTACATTATTAATTGGAAAAGCAGACGCTTTTTCCAATGTGTCTGTAACCCTAATTAGCACCGAAAATATTTCCAAAAAAATTGGAGATCCCGTAATTGTAAAAGGAGTTTGTACAGGATATTTATCCGATGTTATTATTAATGAAGGGGTATTAAAATAATTTATTATTTATTCCAATTAGATGTTTAAATTTATGTACAAGCATAAATTATGAAAAAGCATTTATTGGTTTTATTTCTAGTGATTTTATCAATTGGTCAAATTCAAGCACAAAATTATAAAACGCAGGTTTCAAAGGCAGAAGCTGGTATTAAGGAAGTAATGGACTCCAGCAATGTTGTTGGTTTTTCGGTTGCTGTAGTAAAGCACCATAAAATAATTTACACCCATTCATTTGGCTTAAAAGACATCGAAAAAAATATTCCATTAACAGATAATTCAATTTTTAGAATTGCCTCCATTTCTAAATCATTTACAGCAACCTCTATCATGCAATTAGTGGAAGCAGGGAAATTGTCGCTAGATGATGACTTTAGTAAATTAGTTGGTTTCCCGGTAAGAAATCCAAAATATCCTAACACAGTCATTACTTTAAGAATGATTATGTCTCATACTTCCTCGGTAAATGATAGTCAAGGCTATTTTAGTTTTGATGTGATTGATCCCTCAAAGAATAAAGATTTTGCAAAATGCTATAACGATTACGAACCAGGAAAGGGTTATGCTTATTGCAATTTGAATTTTAATATGACTGGTGCAGTAATTGAAAAAACAACAGGAGAGCGATTTGATTTATATGTGAAGCATCATATTCTTGATCCATTGGGATTATATGGTGGTTATTGTGTTGACTCCTTAGATAAATCAAAGTTTGCTACTTTATACGAGTATAATAATGATTCATCAAAATTTATAGCTGCCACTGCTGCTTATAATCCAAGAAGTGAGGAAATAAAAAACCATATTTTAGGTGTTACAACCCCCATTTTTTCACCTACAGGTGGAATGAAAATATCAGCAACAGATTTGGCAAAATATATGATAATGCATAGTCAAAAAGGAAAGTATAAAAGTGGTCGAATTATATCTGAAAGTAGCGCCATTCAAATGCAAACAAAATTATCTGATGAGGAAGGTTATGGTTTGGCGCTTGAAACAACTGAAAAATTAATCCCAGGCGAAGTAATGTGTGGACATACTGGATCGGCTTATGGATTGTATAGCGCGATGTTTTTTAATGCGCAAAAAGAATTTGGAATAGTAGTTATTTGTAATGGAGTTGGCAAAACTTATGATAGTGGTTTTAACAATGTAATTAAAGCTGCGGTGAATAAACTTTATGATGCATTTATTAAATAAGTAGAGTATATTCTAATATTGGTATTTTTTACTATCTTGAACCAACATTAAAATTAAGCAGCTATTTTTATGGCAATATTGGCACCCATTTTTGGAATTTTCACTTCATTTATACTCATTTATTATTTAAGTTCTTTAAACAGGTCTAATATATTTTTAGCACTTTTCTTTTTATGTTGTAACGCAATTGTCCTTGTTTATTTTGGCTTACACTTTACTAAGAATTTATTCTGGGAAGGATTCTGTTTTGTGAACTGGCTACCCTTATCCTATTTGCTTGGGCCATTATTATTTTATTACGTTAAAACAACATTAAGTGATAGTAATAAATTAAATAAAATAGATTTATTGCACTTAGTACCTGCAGTCTTGTGTATCATAGTTTGTCTGCCTTATACCACATTACCTTTTTCAGAAAAAATAAAAATTGCACATAATATTGTAGACATCACTGAAAACTATAGTGTCAATTTTTATCTAGTTTCATTTGAGTTTATACTATTTAGCAGATCAGTTCATTTACTTATATATGCCTTATTGAGTCTTGGCTATTTTTATACTTATACAAAAAGAGAGTTTGCCTTATTTCAAAGACATTCCAGTAATCACAAAGTATTACAGAGATGGTTCTTTTTGCTTGCTTTTATACAAATTGTTATAAGTGTCAACAGTATCGGTCATATGACTACTGTTTATGGTCATTCATTTAATTTGTTTGGCTACAAATCAAGTGAAATATTTACTGAAAAATATTATTTTGAAATATGTGGAGGAGGGTTTTTCATCCAAAATATATTCTTATTCCTCTTTCCTAAAATTCTGTATGGAAATGTATCTTATTCGGATGCAGTAAAAAATGAAAGTATCATTGAAGAGATTAAGTCAAATTTACCTTCCAAAACAAAACCAACGGTTGATATTAATGATTTTGAAATTTTATTGGACGCTTACTTATTAGATATTCCATTTGTAAAGAAAGAATTTACTTTATCTCAAATGTCTTTTGATTTAAAAATACCAGAACGTTTTTTATCTACCTATTTTAATAAAGAGCTACAAATTACGTTTAGTGAGTGGAGAAAGAATTTAAGAATTGACCATGTATGTAAACTAATAGAGGAAGGTGTATCAGATAATTTAACAATCGAGGCCATATCTATGAATGCAGGATTCGCATCAAGATCAAAATTTATTGATGCATTTAAAGTGAGAAAGGGAGTGACCCCTTCCGCATTTATAAGATCTCTTAGTAAAGAATTAGTGAGCTAGGATTATAGTTTATTTAAAAGTAGCTAACCAATCACCAATGGTATTAAGTACTTCTGGCTCAATAGTAGTTTCTAATTCCCCATATTCTGCCACAGTACACTTGGTACATTTTTGAAACAAATGGTTTAGTCCTTCAAATTGCTTTGTGGTAAATTGTTTGTTCCCCCCTTTTTTCAAGGCCGCTTCAATACCATCAATACTTGCATCTGCTGGAACTTGAATATCTGCAGAACCATTAATAGCTAACACCGGGCACTTTACTTTTTCTAAAATTGGTTGAGGATCATAAGCCCCAAAATATTTCCACCAATTGGTTGAAAAGGTTTCAGCCATTGTATTTGCAAATTTTTCAGCTTCTGCCTCATCATTAATATTAGTGGTTTTTTTAACCAATGCTTTATCAGTTGTAGCATACCAATTTGTCACAATTTCTTTTGCTTTAATAATTGCTTCCTCTTTTTTATCAGTTGCAATAATGGTTTTCATTAATTTTTTATAGAGTGGTATGTAGGCGCTTATGGCATCTTGACTTACCCCAACTGATTTTAAAACTAATTCATTTTGTATGCCCATTAAATCAACAATCTGAATTCCAGGTCCTGCCAATAAAACAATAAATGCTACTGAATTATTACGCGCCGCAACCAAGGGTGCTATTAAACCTCCTTCACTATGTCCTAGCAATCCTATTTTATTGGTATCCACCATTGCCAAAGACTTTGCATAATGAATATGCTCTTCAACATCCAAGGCAAAGTCCGCAGAAGTACTTTTACTAAAATCACCTGTTGATTTTCCTGCACCACGATCATCCACCCTTAATACTGCAAATCCTTTTTTTGTTAAATAATCTGCTATCACAGCAAATGGCTTGTGATCAAAAATGGTCTCGTCTCTATCTTGTTTTCCACTACCTGTAATTAATATCACCAATGAATGTTTTTTATTGTCATTGGGATAGGTAAGGGTTGCTCCATAATCCAAATTGGTATTTGCACCATGATATACTAAATCTTGTGAAGCATAAGCAAATGGAGGTTTAGGAGTTTGTGGTTTCATAATAACAGCTACTGCTGCATCTTCTTTCAATGGCTCCATATTTAAAGGAAAATTCATGCCTGATTGACCCCAGGTTCCTTCAATCTTATCACCAGCAGCATTTATAGTGCCGGAATAACTTGCACCAATCATTTTAACCTCAATACTTAATTGGCCATTATCAAATGTTGTTTTTGAGGAAGTAATTCCTTTAGCTTTTTGTGCTGGCACATCCCAGTTGGAAGTATAGAATTTATCTGCATTTTGAATCAAGTGTAATCTTAATTCAATTTTTTGACCTCCCGCATTTAAAATGCCAGACCAATTTTGAATTGGACTTTGAGCGAATGTATTAATCGATATAAATACTAAGTAAATGGATAAATATTTTTTCATATATAGAGGAATGAAAGATTATTTAGTGATGAGTTGATTATAAAAAAAGATCATTCTATTTAAATCCGTTTTTCCAATACGCTCATCAATACCATGAAAGCCTTTAACATCTTGTACTGCCGAAAAATTTAACACCGCATTGCTAAAGCTTCTATAATATCTAGAATCAGTAGCACCAATCATTAGAAAAGGCGAAACAAGTACGTCAGGAACAGATTTATAAATAATTTGTTCAACTTTTTTAAATTCTGGGTTATCAAAAGGAGTAATTGGAGATGGCTCCATTAAAGAAATTGTTTGTTTCTTAACGACTACTCTATCATCATTAACCGCATTGGTAATAAATTTTAAAACATCATCACTAGTTTGTCCGGGCAGAATACGGCTATTAAATGTTGCTTTGGCAACAGTTGGAATTACATTATCCTTAATACCTGATTGCAAAATGGTTGGAACCAAAGTAGTATGCACCATGGCATTGGTTTCTTTTGTTTTTTCCAACTGACCAATCATCAAGCCTTTAAACAACCATAAATTACTAAGCACCAAGCGATTTGCAAATTTCTCTGCCGGCTTAGTTCTATTTAATAATTCTTGCATGGTAGGTGTAATTGCAGGTTCCATTGAATGCGCGCGAATTTTTTCAATTGCTTTATTTAGCACATCAATAGCTGTCTCCGCTGCAGGCATGGAAGAATGCCCTCCAGGAATTTCAACAGATAAATCAAAATTTGCATATCCTTTTTCGCTTGTACCAATAACTGCAAAAGGTCTATTTAATTGCTTAAAATGTTTGGTATCAATTTGACCACCTTCGTCTAAAACCATTGCTGGCTTTAAATTTTGTTCCTTAAACCAATTACTGATTACTTTGGCGCCACGCTTACCTGAAATTTCTTCATCGTGACCAAAACATAAATAGATGGTTCTGTTAGGTGTATAATTTTGTTTTAACAATTGCTCTACTGATTCTAAAATGGCAATCACTGAAACCTTATCATCCACCGCTCCTCTTCCCCAAATGGTATCATTTTTTATAGTACCGCTAAAAGATGGAACCGTCCACTTACTTTCTGCAACTGCCTCTACAGGAACTACATCCATATGCGCCATTAATACATACGGTTGTAATGCGCTATCTTTTCCAGTCCACTTGTATACATAACTAAACTGATTAAATATTTGTCTTTGCAACTTAGCATGAACATTAGGATAGCTTGTTTCTAAAAATTTTCTAAATTTTAAAAACTCTGTTGTATCAATGGCTAAAGTATCTCCAAATGAAATAGTTTTTATTTGAATTGCTTGACTTAAATGCACGGCTGCTGAATCATTTGTTGCAGGTGCACCTTCAACAGTATATTTAGGGAGTGTTGAACTGTCTTTAAAAGTGTTGAATAATAATACAACCACTAATAATAAAAATAAAATACCAACTAGCTTTGCTATTTTTTTTAACATGAGTATACTTTTAGATGATCCAAATTTAATTAATTACAAACACTTTTCCATGTATACCACTCCTTCATTAGGATTGTGGTAATAGGCCGAGATTTCATAAAATCCATTCTTTTTATATAAACCAATTGCAGGTAACATCGTATCTAATGTATCAAGCCTCATTTTAGAATAACCATTATCAAATGCTCTGCTGCAAAGCATTTCAAGTAATGTTTGGCCAATTTTTAATTCTCTATACGTCGGTTTGATATACATTCTTTTTAATTCACAAATACCTTCACCAATTTTTCTGAAGGCTGCGCAAGCAATGGCCTGCTCTTTATCATATACAAGTAAAAGGCAGCCACTAGGGCTGCCGTACATACTATCAATAATATTTAATTCTTCACTAAAATTTTGAAAAGCCAAACTAATATTTAATGAATTTGCGTATTCGTTAAATAATTGAATAGCATCATTTAATTGGCTCGGCTCAGTGGGCGTTAAATATTGTAACATATTAATTTAGAAGTACTAAAATAATAGATGCAACAATTCCTAAGACTGTTAATATAATACCACTACTAAATGCTTTTGTTCCAGGCTTAAACATCCAAAATGCAGAAACACACATAAAAAACAAAGCTATTGCAAATGCAACTGTAAAGTAATGAATGATGCCCTTGCTATTTTGTTTGTGTAATTCAGTAAATGGCTTGATCCATGAATACCATTCTTTGGTAACATATTTAACTTCACCTGTTTCTGAGTTATAAGTACCCCCTTTAAAATATTGAACAGCGCCCTCCGTTTTTTCAATCTTAAACTCTCTTTGCTTAATGGCTTTACCCAATTTCTCTGCATCTAAATGTGCATCAATTACTTTTTCGTTATTTATCTCATGCTTCAAAAAATCAGTATCGCGATAAGTTTGTACAATACCACTTAAAGCATAAATAATAACAAGGCTAACAATAATGTAACCCACTTTATTGTGTAAATCACGCATTACTCTGCGCATTTTTGATCCTGAAGCTTCCATATCAATTTATTTGTTTAAGATTAGACTACAATATATTAAAAAAGTTTAATCAAATTAAAGAATTCAAAAAAATCTTATTTTAATAATATGATCAGCAAAGAACCAGCGATCATGATCATAGCGCCTGTAATTTTTTTAAGAATGCCCTTTTCATTAAAAAAATGATGTCCAAATAGGACTGTTAGTAGTATTGAAATCTGGAACAAGGCCAATGCTGTTCCAACTTGCATATTTTTAAAGGCATAATTGGTACATAAAACCATAATTCCTACTGATAAACATAGCCCCAAATATGTCAAGGTAATTTTCTTTGAAAAATGAGACAGTTGTTGTCTGATATTAATTCTTGATACCAAAAATAAAGGAATCGAAAAGAGAAATCCAAAAATACACCAGCCAGCAAATGCATAAGTTAAATTGGAATGAAGAATAACTTGTTTGTCGGTCACAGCTTGTATGCCTGTAAAAACAAGTGCTACAATTCGATATTGTATAGCAGGTTGTTTAAAAACAGCCCAGGTGAATTGATCGGTTCCATTATCTAAAACAAAATAGCTGCCTACAATAATAAGCACTACCCCAAATAAACCCCAAGCATTTGGCAATTCTCCAATAAGCAAGAATGCAAAAATGATTCCCACAATAGATTTATAAGCGTTAATTGGACCTAGTACAGAGAGCTCTCCTTTTTGTAAAGCTTTTATGATAAAGCCATTACCCAATGCACCAAATAATCCACCAATCAAAGAATAATACCAGAAGTTAGTAGGTATCGTATTAAATGGGAAATCGAGTATTAAGAAAATACTTACCAATGATAAGATTCCATAGGAAACAAAATTCACAAACAAGGGATGGTGCTTATTGGTGAGTTGTTTTTGAAAAACATTTGAAATAGGATTCGCAATAATCCTAGTAACAATAGCAAGTACTAAAATTATCATTCAAATAATTATAAAAATGATAATGAATTTCCTGCGGGAATATGCTTTACCAATAGATTTGGATATCGTTCTTTAGCCCAATTTAAAATGAAAGTGGCACTAGGTGCTTCACTTGCTATATGACCTAATAAAATTAATGATATAGCATCACCTTTGGATCTATAATCCCTTACATATTCAACAGTAGTCCATTCTTCTACCTCACCACAAACTAATAAGTCGGGTTTAAACATTTTTATAGCAGCAATATGTGTTTGAGAACCTGCTGCTCCTGGAATAAATAAAACTTTGTTGATTGGTTGAGTAAGGTTGCCAATATATCTTAATTCGTCAACACTCATTTTTGACTTCAACGAAAAAATAACTTCTTTCAAGTTTTGATTTGTCAATTGAATAAGATTGGGATTCTTATTGATCATTTTATCTTCCCAATTCATTTGCTTTAAAACTCCCATGGTTACTGGATCTGGAGACATTTTATGAATGTAGTCATGACATCTCCAAACCGTAATATTATTTTCTTTTAATAACGTTTTTTTATACTCGTAGGTAGGGTCTTTTTCTAGCCATTCCGTACTATCAGTATGACTATAAAAAGTAGGTTCATGTGCAATAATAAAATTGGCACCCAATGCAATTGTTTTTTTAATGACTTCGACAGTTGCAAACATCGTAGTTACCATCCCGGTAACTTTCATATCCAAAGATCCAGACTTTAAAGTGTCGACTGTTTTTTCTAATTTACCGCCTGGCACTTCTGAAATAAATTGATCAATTACTTGGCCCACTGTAATTTCAGTGGCACTATATATTTTGTCAGTGTTATTAGCAAACAATGGCGAAACAACTACTTGAGCTGCTGTCGCCATTGCTATATTAGATATAAAATTTCTTCTTGTATTTTTAAAAGCAGAATAGTCCTTCATAATAGTTGGTTTGAATTTTTGAAATCCTAAACCAATTTAAGAAAAATTATGGGTTCATCATATTAAAACCTTGAACAATAGTATCATTATTGGCCTTTAATCTTCCCTCGCTCATGCCAAAAGTCAATTCATTGCTGCCGGTTTTTAATTGCTCAAATATGGTTTCAATAAATTCACTCACCGGAGGGTAAGCATCATGAATGCCTTTTCCACCCAAATCGGTATTTAATGCCGGTGGGATAATTTCAATAACTTCAATATTGACATCCTTTAATTGACGTCTTAATGAAAGGGTAAATGAACGCATAAAGGCCTTAGTAGCGCAATAAACTGGCGCTTTTGCTAATGGAATAAAAGCAAGTCCCGATGTAACATTCATTATAGTTTTAATGGATTTTAAACTAGCAAATAAATTAGCTAAATGTATTGGTGCCAACACATTGGTTGTTATTTCCTCATGCGCTCTTTCATAAAAACTATCATCTTCTATATCCATCCAGTTTTGAATGCCTGCATTATTAATAAGTACGTTTGTATCTGGATGATTTACTTCCACCCAATTTAATAATTCAATACGCTCTGCTTCATCCGATAAATCACAAACCTTGGTGATGACTCCCGGAAATTTAGCGGCTGCCTCATTTAAAACAGATTCGCGTCTTCCACATACAATGACGGTATTGCCTTCTTTCACAAATCTTTCTGTTAATCCTAAACCAATTCCACTTGCGCCCCCAGTAATTAAAATTTTATTGCCTGATAATTGCATGTTGTTATGTTTTATAAAAGTAAAGTTATGGTAATAGTACCTATTTAACTTATAACATTAAAAACGACAAAATGTTTGAAAGAAACTGCGGCAAGTATTTAAGACTTATTGTTAGAAAGAATCAACATTTGATATTGCCCCGGAGTAATGGTTTCCATCTTTTTAAATAATCTCACAAAATAGTTTACATCATGAAATCCACATTCAAAAGCAATTGACTTGATGGTATTTTTTGGATTGGCTAATAATGTTTTAGCTAATTTTATTTTTTCTGAAATAACATACTCCAAAGGACTAATGCCATATTCTTTTTTAAAGGATCTATAAAAAGTAGCCTTACTCATACATGCTTTCTCGCTAAGCACGCCCAATTTAATATCCTCATTAATATTAGCTTTAATGAATCCAGTGATATAGGCCAATGGATTTGCATTTGTACTCACTGCCGCTTCAGCAACCTGATCCAATACCAATCTATTTTGGGATTG
The DNA here is from genome assembly GCA_903938445.1 of uncultured Bacteroidota bacterium. Lineage (GTDB taxonomy): Bacteria > Bacteroidota > Bacteroidia > Chitinophagales > Chitinophagaceae > Sediminibacterium. The sequence goes on from CAJADG010000039.1 coordinate 204,778, forward strand.
AATAATGTTTACTATCAACTCTTGTAAATTTAAATCAGCCAATACATCTTTTAAAGGAAGTGTGCTTGAACAAATATTAATAATCTTATTTAAAAGATTTGCAATTTCAATACTATTTTGAAAATGATAATTGTTCTTGCTAAAATTCCAGTAATCATTTCCCATTCGCGGATACTTATCATTTAAAAATGATAATGTATTTTCAATTTTTTGATGATCAATTGCCAGTGCAATACACTGAGTGGGATTATCTTTCGTGGCTTCGGGAAAATCAATATTCATAGTAACACCCCCTGGCACTAAAACGGTTTCACCAGGTAAATAGTCAAAGCCATCTTGCCCGTACAAGTGCATTACTTTTTTCCCTCTCAACATACTGGTGACTACAAAATCATTAAAGGTAAGCGGTACTAAAGCAGTAGCTTGATGTGTCTCAAAAACATTGAGCTCACATTTTTCTAAAGTGTAGGCAGTTCTATTCTCCACTAAAGTCTTAAGCGACTTTTCCTGAGTGATACCTACTTTATTAAGTTGTCTAGCAGTACCCATGGCAATCGTTAAATAAGAAAACGACTTTTCGAGGAAAAAGGAAGCAAGCAATCGAAATGACGTTTTTGTGCTACAATCTGAATTAAATATACTATAATTTTTAAACAAACTAAAATAGTATTACAGTCTAAAACGATAAATGCTATGTCAACAATTGTAACCCGTCCTACTTTTAAAGCTAAGTACGACAACTTCATTGGAGGTAAATTTGTACCCCCTGTAAAAGGCGAATACTTTGATAATGTGTCGCCTATTGATGGAAAAGTCTTCACAAAAGCTGCCCGTTCAGGCAAGGAAGACATTGATTTGGCGCTAGATGCAGCCGAAAAAGCCTTTGTAACCTGGAGCAAGACAAGTCCTACTTACCGCAGTAATTTGTTATTAAAAATTGCACAAGTAATGGAGGACAACTTAGAGTACCTAGCTACTGTGGAGACCATCGACAATGGTAAGGCTTTAAGAGAGACACGTGCGGCAGATTTGCCATTATGTATTGATCACTTCCGCTATTTCGCAGGGGTGATTCGTGGCGAAGAAGGCACTATTGCTGAACATGATGAAAATACAGTAAGCATTGTATTACATGAGCCTATTGGAGTTGTAGGACAAATTATTCCATGGAACTTCCCATTGTTAATGGCTACTTGGAAAATTGCACCAGCATTGGCATCAGGATGTTGCACAGTGGTAAAACCAGCTGAGCAAACGCCAACTTCCATCATGTGTTTCTTAGAATTAATCGCAGATATTTTACCAGCAGGTGTATTAAACGTAGTAACAGGTTTTGGACCAGAAGCGGGGAAGCCCTTAGCGACTTCATCAAGAATTGCTAAAGTTTCTTTTACTGGTGAAACAACTACAGGTCGCTTAATTATGCAGTACGCATCTGAAAACTTAATTCCAGTAACCATGGAATTGGGTGGTAAATCTCCAAACATTTTCTTTGAATCAGTGGGAGATGCAGATGATGAATTTTTTGATAAAGCAGTAGAAGGTGCTGTTATGTTTGCATTAAACCAAGGAGAGGTTTGTACTTGTCCTTCTAGAATTTTAGTACACGAAAATATTTATGAGAAGTTCATGAAGCGTGTGGTAGAAAGAACAAAAGCAATAAAAGTTGGACATCCATTAGATGGCTCTGTAATGATGGGTGCGCAAGCTTCTAACGATCAATACGAAAAGATTTTATCTTATTTAAAAATTGGTAAGGAAGAAGGTGCCGAAGTATTATGTGGTGGTGAAGCCAACAAATTAGAGGGCGAACTTTCTACAGGTTACTATATCCAACCAACTATTTTCAGAGGAAATAATAAGATGCGTATTTTCCAAGAAGAAATATTTGGGCCAGTAGTGAGCGTTACTACCTTTAAAACTACCGAAGAGGCATTGGCTATTGCAAATGACACTTTATATGGTTTAGGTGCTGGTGTTTGGACAAGAGATGCACATGAATTATACCAAGTTCCAAGAGCTATTCAAGCGGGTCGTGTTTGGGTAAACTGTTACCATGCCTACCCTGCACATGCACCATTTGGTGGTTATAAAAAATCAGGATTTGGTAGAGAAACACATAAAATGATGTTAGGTCATTACAGACAAACAAAAAATATGTTAGTTTCTTACGATAAAAATAAATTAGGATTCTTTTAGTAGATTTTGATTTGATTATTGGATAAAAGCCTCCTCAACTAAGGTTTGATAACCTAAATTTGGGGAGGCTTTTTTAATTAACTTAGTAGTATGTATCAACGCGTAACATTAAAAAAAGCAGCTTCCGATTTAATAGTCACTTTAAAAGAAAAACATGGTCCTTTGATGTTTCACCAAAGTGGCGGATGCTGTGATGGTTCACAACCTATGTGTTTTGAAAAAGGCGATTTCAAAATTGGAGGAAGTGATATTAAAATTGGCAATATCGACGATTGCGAATTTTTCATGAGCAAGGACCAATATGAATATTGGAAACATACACATTTAACCATTGATGTCATCCCAGGCCGCGGCTCCAGTTTTTCTTTAGAAATTCCATTGGGCTTTCGCTTTATAGTGCACTCGCGCTTATTTACCGCAGCAGAACTACAAGACTTAGAACCCATTGTCTACTTCGATTAAAATTGTTTCCAATTTTTATTAAAAACTATAGCTAATATGTGCAGTTCCTTTCCAATTTAAATTAGTTTGGCCTGCAGCATAATTTTGTTCAATAGGCAATTGAATGTTTACACCTAATGTAATTTTCTTAACGCTTAATTCTGCACCTCCCAATATATTTACACTGTGACCACCTGTCCTGTAAGCACGATTGTCAAGGCCTTCCGTTAAACTAATTAAATGGCCGTCTAGCTTATTGCCTTCGTTATTTTCAAATTGTATTCCAGCATTCGGAGTAATTACAGTATGCTTATTATTGATATTATAATAAAAAATTGAATTCATGGTAAGCTTATTCCCAAATTGATAACCCTCCCTATTTTGTGTATTTATTTTATAGTTTAAGTTAGTTGCTAGCCCCCAATTTTCAACTTGATAAATATCTCTAGCATTTAAAATAAAATCAGTGCTGCCGGTTCCCATTTGAGCATTTACATCTGCAAGAGTAATATCGGCATCATGTGGATCAACTGTGAAAGAGCCAGTTTTAAACTTAATACCTCCGCCTATCCAAAGCTGATGGATAACTAGTTTTTTATCATTAACAACTTTTCGCGTATTTAATAATTGATAATTAGTTAATAGAGTGATATCCCCAACACCATTGGTTTTACTTGATCCATCATCGCTAACGATCTTATTTGATTGATAAGGAATAAAACCAAATAATTGCCATTTTTTTGTCAAGTTATAACCAGTCCAAATTTCATAAGTATTATAAGTGTTATTACTAAACTGAGTATTATCATTTTGCAGTATGGTTTTATAACTGCTATGATTATATCTAATTCCAAAAAATTTAGAATCAAAATTAGGATACATACCTAAATATAAATTTCCCCCTCCACATCCACAGATGCTACATGCATTTGCATTATAAGCCAATAACAATATAGTTATGGCAATGAAAACCTTTTTCATAGTTGAATTGAATTAATTGAAATAAAATTTAAAAATCTAAATATTATTACAATTGGAAGGCGGACGAAAAATGGAATCTAAATAATTGTTGCAGAATTTGCTTTGTTCTTGCATGTGAAAAGAATTGCAATTTAGGATTGTAGCAAATTCTAATGCAGGGAAAAATGATTTTGAAGAAAGCACAAAGTCAGGTTGGTTATACTTGGGGGCATTAGTACTCGTGCCATTATCTCCCTCTTGCTTTTTCATTTTTTTAAGCATCTGACACTTACCATTACAATGCATCATGGGCTTTTCCATGTTAACACAGGCTTTTTTATAGGACTCTAAATTGACCATATAGTCGGCTAACACAAGGGATCTTGAAAAGGTATGTGCTATAAGCGCAGTAAATAATAATATGACGATGGTGTATTTCAAGGTTCCGCAAAAATATAAAATTATTAGATTCCTTTTATGATTTAAATCAGATAAGTAAAGCTCATGTAGTAGATTTGTGAAATCTATAATAACATTCTCATTTTTTTGAAATATCCAACCTGCAAATATCATTACAAAAACAAGCTAAGTATTTTAATACCCGATCCTACAAGTATTAAAAATACTTATGATGCATTAGTTCAACAAAATGCAGATACGCCCTTTCCTTTTTGGGCGAAACTATGGCCTGCTTCGATTGCTTTGACTAATTTTTTACAATCAAATACCCATTGGGTCAAAAATAAAAAAGTATTAGAAATAGGTGCTGGTATTGGGCTTCCTTCTTTTTCAATTGCAACACTTGCAAGTGAAGTACTCATTAGTGATCATGCAGCTGATGCCATTTTATTAATGAATAAAAACATTCATCATTTACAACTAACTAATACCAGTGCGGCTTGTTTAGATTGGAATGATTTTCCTGTTGAAATTAAAGCTGATACAATTTTATTAAGTGATGTGAACTATGCTCCTGAACAATTTGAGCAATTACTAAATTTATTAAAGCGTTTTATTGCAGTGGGCAGCACTATTATATTAGCTACGCCACAAAGAATAATGGGAGTGCCTTTTGTAACATCCTTACAATCCTATATTACAGGGTCACATGTTTTTTCTGTAAAAGAAAATGAGCAGACAATTGATATTAGTATACTGATTCTAAGCAATAAGATTTAAATATATCATTATTCTTATTCTACTAAAACTTCTTGCCTATTTCTTTAATGTCTTTGCAATTTCTGCATAAGCATGCGGGAGCACTAATTGGAATCTTGCATAAGATGCATCTGAAATATTCTTATGATCAAATGGCACAAACTGAACATAGTCCTTGTTTTCACCTGCTTTTCTGCCATATTTGTAGTCATAGGTAAACCAACCATCTGGCTGTAATTTAACTTCAGTCAATTGCGTATTAGGAATAGTAATATAAAATTGATTTGCCTTTACACCTGTTGAATTTGTTAGCTTATTCGCATTTAAAGCTAAATATGCTTCTTTAGCTGTCTCAACCGATGGGTCAATTAACTGCACATTTTTTGTAATGCAATTACGATATCTGTATTGATTGTCTTTTTTATAATCATATAATTCAGTCAACACTTTAGCAATAGTGTCTTTCATATAAGGGTAATGCGTACAACCTAATATTAAAGTGTTCATTGGTGTTTTTATATTTTGTTGCAACATTTTCTCCAAAAGAGAAACTAAATGGTAACGAACATAATTGGAAGGATCATTTAATTGCATATCCAAACAACTTCCTTTATCATCGTATTCACATAAAAGTTTATTATTTGACTTGTCAAATTTATAAGCAGATAATAAAGTCGTATCAATGATATAAGTTAGATTTTTCATAGATGGACCTTTGTACTCTTTTCTCGCTTTAGTTAATGTGTCTACAAAATAGCTCCAATCACGATCAATACTTTCAGCAAGTCCAGCACCACCTTGACTTACAACAGATAATACTGGTAGCCCTTTTTCTTTTGCCATTGCTTGCAAAATTCTAGGGTATCCTTCTGAAGCTACGGTACCAGCAGTAGCAAAAATACCGATTGTGCCAGATCCATTTTTAGCTTGATAAGCAAGTGCTGCTTTTGATCCAGCATCAATAACTCCTAAAACAGGAACATTGATATTTTCTTCTTTTAATTTTGATCTGATATCTGTTAATGCATAAGCAGTTGCTGTGTTACAAGCCAACACAATCATTTTAACAGAAGGCTTAATGCTAGAACTTTTTAAAAAATAATGCATATTTTTTAAAATATGCTCTTTTAATAAATCCGTCTTATGTTCAGCAGCATAATTACCATAAGGCATATTTGCTTGATCTGCCAAATATTGAAAATACTCTTTATTGAAATCTGGTTTTCCATCTGCGCCAGGAAGTCCTGTGGTGTTATTAAATGCATCTAAGCTCAACATAGCTTCCAAAATTGTTAATCCTCCCGTACCTGAATCAAAAACACCAATAGGAAGTGAATTTTTTGAATTATTAATTTGTTGTGCATTAGAACAAATAAAAGTTAAGCACAATGCAACGCTAAAAAAGAAACGAGATTTCATACGAGTAATTTATAGAACTAAATTACCGAAAAAACAGGAACTATTCTATTTATAAGTTTAATGGAACTTATGGGATCCATCACAATTAGGCATTCGCTTTGAAAAACCACATGTGCAATCATTAAATCCTTTGCCACATAATATTTTAGGAGCATACTTTTTAATTCTAGTAGTCCTAGTCTCAGATTGTTTTGGCGCAGTAAAATATATCAAATATGCCCTTTGGCGTCCAGGGGTTAGTGCATAAAAAGCAGTTTTTAATTTTGCATCCTTTTTGAATATATTTTCAAGTTCTTCTGGGCAATCCAACTTGGTCGCAATTGTCTTTATTTTTTTTACCCCACTGGCTTCTAGTTCAATTGCTTCTTTAACAAAAGCCTTAATAATTTTAACATGCTTATTAATCGCTGCCTTCGTTTCAAACTTCATCCATCTTGCCGACTGTGAATGCTCACCTGGAATTATTAAAATTTGATTGGGGTCACTCAAGGATGCACCATTGAAAATATTTAATGCACAATGCTCTTTAAGCGTTGCGATGCCTAGTATATTTTTTCCATTATAACTATAGCAAGGTCTTGACCATTTAAAATCTTCCTCCAATTCAGTAGTTAAAAGGATTTCTCTTAACAACTCAACTTCCTCTCTCCAATTTTTAAGGCCGATTATATAAGTATCTACTTTTGGATTCATAATGAATATAATAGGGCCAAAGCTATTTCAATTTCATGTTAATAGGATCCCAATGAATTATTTTTTTATTAAAATAGCTTTCATTACAAGCCAAGGCAGGCGCAGCGGCTCTAAAACCAAAAGCAGCATCTTCGATTACCGGCTTACCTGTTCTTATGGAGTCAAAGAAATTTGTAAAATGATCTAGATGATCATCATATCCTACAGGCGCTTTGTAAACAACATCGTCTTTTGTTTTTCTTTTCTTTTGAGCATCTGTCCATTTAGCATTGTAGTCTTTAGTCATTTCGTCCTGCATACTTTTAGAGAAAGTAAATACAGAATCATACCCACCAAAGCCCGGCGCTTCCGGCATATAACTATGTTTCACAAAAATGTCATTCCCCTTTACATCCATCACACCTTCAGAACCAATTAATCTAATCACTTCCTGTCCTCCAGTTCCACTTACAAAGTTTACTTGCAAGGTCATTTGAAAAGCAGGATGATCATTGTTTTGTTCATATTGCATTACGCCCGACATTACATCTGGCATGTTTCTACCATCATTCCAATGACTAAATTGTCCTGTACTATAGATTGTTTCAGGTCCTTTTGAATTGGTGATAAAATGCGTTCCACTTAACAAATGAATGAATAAATCTCCGGCAACACCAGTACCCACTTCATTGTATGCTCTCCACCAGAAAAACTTTTTAGCATCAAATTCCATTTTTGCAGTTACCTCAATAAATTTACTCCAATCCGTTGTTTCCGCACTTGCATCTTTTGGTATGGTATATTCCCATGCACCAATTGAACTTTGTCTGTCATACACTGCATTCACCATATTCAATTTGCCAATTTCTCCGGCAGCTAATAATTCCTTTGCCTTTGCAAGTCCAATACTACTAACCCTTTGGCTACCTACTTGTAAAACCTTACCAGATTTTTTAGCCGCCTCCATTACTGAATAACCTTCGGCAATTTTAAATACCATTGGCTTTTCACAATACACATGTTTGCCTTTTGCTAATGCCTCGATGGTAATTTTTGCATGCCAACAATCTGTTGTTGCAATAATCACAGCGTCAATATCTTGACGATCTAAAATGTCTTTATAATTTCTGGTTGTAAACAAATCATTACCATACATTTCTTTTGCGTTTACTAAACGCCCCGTATATAAATCACAAATACCTGCTAATTCAACACCAGGCACTTTTAATGCAGTTCTTAAATCAAAATGTCCTTGAACACCAAAACCAATTACTCCTAAACGAATTTTTTCACCAGCTGAAATTTTCTTTTCATACATTAAAATACGCTCTTCTGCTTTTTCTTTAGCGGCTAAAGAACTTAAAGGAGAAGCAACGGTAGCAATACTTGTAGCGCCAATAAGTTGGAGAAACTTTCTTCTTGAAGAGGAATCATTGTTTGATGAACTGTTTTTCATATAGTGTGATTTAAGTATTTATAAATTGTTTAAGTGTTATCAATTGCTTAGTCCATTAATTCGTAACGAACATATGCAAATTGTTTCCCGTCCGGACTCCATGAAGGCACATTAATAGTGCCCTGTCCACCATAAAAAGCCTCTGTTAAATCAGTAACTTTTTTAGTAGTTAAATCCAATAAGCGCAATTTTATTTGTCTGCCAAATGGATGTGTTTGTTTTTGATCCTCTAAATAAGTAATTATAGTAGCCACTTTATTATTCGGTGCAATATGAGCAAACCAATTAGAATGAGCGTCAAAAGTCATTTGCTCGGGACTAGAACCATCTGCATGCATTCTCCAAATTTGCATCATCCCAGTACGATAGGAATTGATGTAAATAAATTTTCCATCAGGTGAATATTCCGGGCCGTCATCTAATCCTTCGGTGGTGGTTAATCTTATTTCTGCACCTCCATCAACACTCATTTTATATACATCATAATTGCCATTACGATTAGCACAGTATACAATATCCTTGCCATCTGGCGATATGCCATGCCAATAAGAAGTAGATACAGGCGTGATTTGAACAGGATTGCCACCTTCTGCTGCCACTTTAAAAATGAAAGAGGAGTGTTCTTTTATCTCCGGCTTACCACTTGAAATAAATAAGGTTTTTCCATCAAAGGAAAAGCCATGATCATTATTGGCATCTTGTACGGGTCCGGTATTTAATTCACCAAGCTTATCACCCATGGTGCTAATTTTTTCCAATCGTCCCGAACTATTAATCAATAAATACTTTCCGTCGCGCGACCAATTGGGCGCTTCAAAATGACGCATTTCTCTTAATATTAAATTAGATTTTCCTGTAGCAAGATCATAGATATACAAGGAGCTAATCACTTTTTTCCCTTCAGGTACCTGCGCAAAAGCAGCAGTAATAAAAGCGCAGCAAACAAAAGCTATTAGTAGCTTTTTCATAGGCATAGGTTTGATAGTAAACGATCGTACTATCAATTTAAGCATTTCTACTTAAACCCAAATATATCTTGCCTAAGAATTATATGAATGGCAACTAAAGATTAGGCAGTTGATACCCATTGTGATACTGCTTCATATAATATTCGGCATGCACTGCGTCGTCATTAAATTTTTGAGTATGCTCATTCCAAGAAATTTTCTTTCCAGAACGATATGCGATATTACCCATTTGAGCCACTGTTGCAATATGCGCGCCTTCTTCAATTGAACAATGCAATGAGGAAGGATTGTTATTACGAATAGCTCCAATGAAATTTTCCCAATGCATGTTTACACCATTGTCTTGCACTTTTGCGTAAGGCTTTACCACTTTATTTTTAGCTTGACTTTCTTCAATTACTTCCCAGCCTTGTCTGTCTAAAATTAAAGTGCCGTTGTTTCCTATGAAAGCAATTCCATGATTACGATTATAAGAACCATTGTCAATGCCCATTGCAGAGTCCCACACTAAATTAAATTTATCAAATTCATATAGCGCAGTTAAAGTATCAGGCGTTTCTTCGGCCAATTCTGGATAAGCAAATTTTCCTCCTAATGCACTTACTGAAATTGGATTACCTGCTTTCATTCCTTGTACCGCATAATCTAATAAATGAACTCCCCAGTCTGTCATTAATCCTCCTGCATAATCCCAAAACCATCTAAAATGAAAATGAAAACGACTGGTATTAAATGTTCTTGTTGGAGCTGGCCCTAACCATGTTTTATAGTCAATATAATCAGGAGCGATACTGTCTGCAACTACGGGCTGCGGACGCATCCAACCTTGATAACACCATACTTTGGTAGTTCTTATATTCCCCAATTGTCCTGAGTGTACAAAATCCAAGGCATCTTTAAAATGTTGTTCACTTCTTTGCCATTGGCCTACTTGCACAATACGATTATATCTGTTCTTAGCTTTTATCATTGCATCGCATTCTCCAATTGAATTTCCAGCAGGCTTTTCAACATACACATGTTTACCAGCAGCACATGCATTAATCATTTGTAATGCATGCCAATGATCTGGAGTGCCTACAATCACAACATCAATATCTTTTCGATCTAAAATTTTTCTATAATCTTTATAAGTATCAATATTTTTAACATTGGGTTGCGCTACCAATAATTCTTGCTTGCGCTTATTTAAAACGGATTCATCAATATCACATAAAGCAACCACTTCCACATTTTTAACCGTCAACGCTGCCATGGTATTGGACCATCCCATTCCATTAACACCAATGGTTGCAACACGAATGGTATCGCTTGTAAAAAAACTACTTTTAGCAAAACTTGGAGTCGCAATAAGACCTGCTGAGGCAATGGACAATTGTTTAATAAAATTTCTTCTTTGATTCATAAGGCATTGATTTAAGCTAATTAAATATACCAAAGTTTTTCGAAAAAATTAATCAACTTCTTCATACAGTTCTAATGGCAATCCATCTGGATCCGCAAAGAATGTAAAACGTTTTTGCGTATAGGCATCCACTCTAATAGGTTCACATTCAATGCCTTTGGCATTTAACTGATTGATTGCATTTTGTATATTATCAACCGCAAATGCTAAATGTCTTAATCCACAAGACTCAGGCTGAGAGGGCCTCGCAGGAGGATTTGGAAATGAAAATAATTCAATGACAAATAAATCATTTAAAGCTAAATCTAATTTATATGAATTACGTTCTGCTCTAAATATTTCTCTAATAATAGTAAAACCTAAAATCTGCGTATAAAAATGTTTTGACTTTTCGTAATCAGAACAAATCACTGCTATATGATGAACAGATTTTAGTTGCATGTTATTATTTTAAATTAATTATATTTAGGTACTATAAATTTAACAAGTTTAAATTAAACTTATCATGAAATTAAATGAGTTTACGCAAGCACAAATAAATAGTTATCATAAAGACGGCTATATCATAATTAAAAACTTTTGCAGCAAACAAGAAGTTGATAAGATGTATGGAATTGCGATACAGGATGATGCCATGGCTAAAAATGCTTTAGACTTAAACGATCAAACTGGTAAAAAAACAAAGCTATCATTATGGTTTACGCCAGGCAATGATATTTTTGGATACCTAACGAGAAGTGAGCGCATCATAAATAGAGTTGCACAATTATTAGACAGTAGCGCACCAGTTTGTCATTTTCATTCAAAGCTGATGCAGAAAGAACCAAAAGTAGGTGGTGCTTGGGAATGGCACCAGGATTATGGTTATTGGTATAAAAATCAATTCATGTTTCCCGATCAATTGATAAGTGTAATGGTTGCTTTAACCCCAGCGAATAAACAAAATGGATGTATTCAAGTAATTAAAGGTTCGCATAAATTAGGAAGAGTCAATCATGGTTTTGCTGGAGAGCAAGTAGGTGCAGATATGACCATGGTAGACAATGCGTTAAAAACAATGGACTTAGAATATGTAGAAATTGAAGCAGGCGATGCCCTATTTTTTCATAGTAATTTATTGCACCGTTCTGAGGCAAATTTATCCGACAAACCAAGATGGTCCATTATATCATGTTATAGTTCTCAAAGCAATTTGGCCTATAATGAAACTTCCACCTCCTGGAAAGAGGCAATTGAAGTAGTGCCAGATGAAGCCATTATGAATTGGGAACACGAAAGCTTAGGCAATGCTGATTTTCTAAAAAAGGAAAATGATCCAGCTTTAAAAGAGACTGGCTGGGAGCAATAAGGATCTAAAAATTACACAAATAGCTTAAA
>CAJADG010000040.1 GCA_903938445.1 uncultured Bacteroidota bacterium
ATAATTTTTAATATATTATATATCATTTATTTGGAGTAAAAGTTAATTGATAAACTGATTCTTTTTGAATCCTCTTTTTTGAAAAATAGGCAGGGAAGTAACCATCATTAGCCCACTTTTCCAATAAGTTGCCATAAAAAGGACTTTCTGGGTCTCCAGATTGTCCTGGGGTATTAATCATTAATGTATTATCCCATTCCTTAGTATCCATTAATACCCGAAAGCTTGCACCACTTTGTTGATTTTCGGCACTTCCAGTGGAACCAACTGTGTATCCATTTCCACCTCTTGGATAAGCTTCTAAATTTAATTTTTTTCTTGTAACCGAATCGGTGAAGGCTGCAAGAGGATGTTCAAATTGAATATGCTTATAATTTAATTGGCCATATTGCCATGTTCTTGTATCCACCCCATTAGGTGGAATCAAAAATTTTAATGCCATTTTTTTATATGCTTGCTCGAAACATTTTTTTAAAAATGCATCACGATTTTCAAGTGCCGGAGCTGAAAAATAATTTTCGGGATGCTGAATATGCTCAATTACTTTAGATAATGGCATTGATACCAGTCCTTTAATTTTTTCAGGAACGAATATTTTATTGGCTTCGTTTAAAATTTCTTTTTCCCACATTACATAAAATCCAGCAGCAACACTTTCTTTATTTAAAACATAATCCCATTTTGCTAAATCTAATCTTGCGAAAGAGGTAAGTTGAACAGATTCAAAATACCAATTGGTAGCAAAGGGTACTAAAATACTTGCAGGTACAGAATAATAATCTGTTTGTAATGCTGCCATATCCTGCATACTCAGTTTATTTTTCGATTGTATTACATTATTGATTCTATTAGCTCTAAAAGGATCAGCCCATGTGTATCCTATTGCATCCCAACGTGTATAATCATTTGGAGTTACATTATTATTAGCAGTTGCAAAAAATCCTTTAGACGGATTTAGTAAATGTGGTCGTTCTTTTATCGGTAAATATCCTTCCCATTCATACCTGCCATCACCAGGCACTGGAACATAACCACTAAAGTTTTTTCTGATTGGAATAATGCCAACTGCTTGCCAACCTATATTGCCTTTTTTATCAGCCCATATCATATTCTCACCGGGAATATGACTATAACTACATGCATCTCTAAAACTATTCCAGTCCTTTGCTTGATCAATTCTTAATGATGCTAAATAAGGAGAGCCTCCCGGTTCCATCCAAGCACATTTCATGGCATATGCTTTATGATGCAAACTATCAACATACATTACAGGACCATGTATAGAATATTGTAATTGTACAAATGCGTCACCCTTATTTTTTATCTTAATGGTATCATTGATGTTTTGAAAATTTTTCCAAGCACCTTTATACCAATATTGTTGATGATTATTGGGATTCAAATTATACACAAATATATCTTCTCCATCTGTTTCAAAAATAGTTAAACCCCAAGCTCCAAATTCATTATGACCGATGGAAACGCCTGGTATGGTTGGCTCTCCGCCTCCAATAACATTCCATCCCGGTGCATTTAAATGTACAATATATCTTAATGAAGGAACAGCAATTTTACGATGTGGATCATTGGCTAGCATTGGAAATCCGCTTTCAGATTTTGCACCACTAATAATCCAATTATTACTTCCTTCTGTTTCTTGATCAGACAAATAAGATTCTAATTTTTTTCTTTGATTCAATATTGGTAAAGCCAATGCATCATCTTCGTCAAATTCAGCTAAATCATTTTTTTTAAACTCTACTTCGTTTCTATAAGCATTATACAATTCCAAAATATCATCTTTTAATAAATTTGTATCTATTGAACTGTCTAATTTTATATTAGGTTCCTTTGGGTGAAACCACATTACTTCTTTTACTTTTTTATCTCCCACTTTAGCAACTGCTCTTCCAATATTTAATTCCTGCGTACTATTACCCAACAAACCTTGATGCCTTGAAATTACAATAGATGCAGTCCAAGGTTTTGGTTGAATATTTAAAATCTTAAATTCAATGGGTAATAAGGAAGGATTGGATGTAACCTCTTTAATATATGCATTTACTCCATCCACATAGGATTGAATAATTGAGGAACCATTAGGATGATAATGATTCAATTCTTTTTGCATATTACCTCTGAATTTAAAAAGTCTTGTGCCCAAATCTCTTTTAAACTCACGCTCTCCTAAAATTTCAGATAAAGTACCTGTTGCTTGTCTTCTCCATAATTCAAATTGAAACAATCTATCTTTAGCTGCACAATATCCTTGTGTAAAAAATAAGTCATGTTCATTGTTAGCATAAATATGATTTACTCCCCACTTATCTCTTATCACTTCTACATTTTCATTAATCCCATTTACTTTTGTTGAAGTGTTTGCTGTTACTAAATCTTGTGCATTCAAAATATAATAACCAGATAAACAAAAAAGGGAAAGAATTACAAGAAATGATTTTTTCATTCTTTTGATTTTTATAATAATAATGTAGTAGGTGCAGTGAATTCTGTTATATTTAATTTACCATTTTCTTTGATGGCTGTAAAACCTCCTTGCACATCTATTAAATTTTCAAAGCCTCTTGCTTTTAAAATCGAAATAAAAATCATGGAACGATATCCTCCTGCACAATGCACAAAACAAGTTTTGTTTTTATCTATCAAAGCCATACTGTCATTGATAAAATCTAAAGGAGCATTAATGGCCGACTTTATATGTTCGCTTTTATATTCTGATGCTTTACGTACATCAATAATTGAAGCTTTAGCATCATTTTCTTTTAGCTGAGCAAGTTCATCAGCAGTAATAGATTTTATATGATCAACTTCCTTGCCTGCTTTTATCCACGCATCCATTCCACCTTGTAAATATCCAATTGTAAAATCATAACCCACTCTAGCCAATCTTGTAATCACTTCTAGTTCCATGCCTTCCTCAGTTACTAATAATATTTGTTGTTTAATGTCTGGAATCATGGCACCCACCCAAGGTGCAAAGCTTCCATCAATTCCAATATTAATGGAATTTGGAATAAACGCTTTTGCAAATACTTGTGCCGATCTAGTATCTAAAATAAGCGCATTGCTTTCATTGGCTGCAGCTTCAAATGCATCAGGTGATAATGCATGCTGTCCGCGCTCTAATACTTTGTCAATACTTTCATAGCCTTGAATATTCATCATTACATTTAAAGGAAAATATCCAGGAGGCGCCACCAATCCATCTAATACTGCTTCTATAAATTCTGCCTTTGTCATATTGGGTGCTAAAGCATAATTAGTTGCTTTTTGATGACCTAAAGTGTCTTGGGTTTCCTTACTCATTTTTTTACCGCATGCACTACCAGCACCATGTGCAGGATAAATAATAATGTCATCAGACAATGTCATTATTTTATTTCGCAACGAATCGTATAAATGTCCTGCTAAAATTTCCTGTGTTAATTCGGCCTTTACTTTCTGTGCTAAATCAGGACGCCCCACATCACCAATAAATAAAGTATCTCCACTAAATAAAGCCACTTCTTTTCCATGTTCATTTAATAATAAGTAACAAGTACTTTCCATGGTATGACCTGGAGTATGAATCACTTTAATTTTTACTTTCCCTAATGAAAGCTCTTCACCATCTTTTGCAGCATAAAAATCAAATTCAGGTGCCGCCGTTGGCCCATACACAATTTTTGCGCCTGTTTTTTTCGCCAAATCTAAATGTCCAGAAACAAAGTCGGCATGAAAATGTGTTTCTAAAACATATTTTATACTTGCCTTATCTGAAAAAGCTCTTTGGGTATAGGCTTCAATTTCTCTCAAAGGATCAATTATGGCAACCTCTCCCTCACTCATAATATAGTAGGCACCTTGTGCAAGACAACCCGTATAAATTTGTTCAATTTTCATAGCATATTTATTTATTTCCATCCACAATTTCAACTATAAATTTAGCTTTAAAAGTGACAATAATCACTTTGAATCAAATTTATTAATTAAGTGACAAATAGTACATAAAATGTAAATGATTAACCCGAAGTTTGCATAAATATTTAAAATGGAGTGGGTGGGCTATTTAGCAGCAATTTTAATTGGAATTTCACTTGGCCTCATTGGTAGTGGTGGCTCCATTTTGACGGTGCCTGTTTTGGTATACCTTTTTCATGTTGATCCTGTGTTAGCAACAACCTATTCATTATGTATTGTTGGAGTAAGTAGTATCGCAGGCGTAATTTCTCGCTTAAGACAAAAATTATTAGATATAAAAGTGATCCTAGTTTTTGGAGCACCTTCTATCCTTGGTGTTTTTATTGCACGTAAATTTATTTTACATAATATTCCAGATCATTTTTCAATTGCATCCAATCCAATCAGCAAAAGCAACTTTATTATGTTGTTTTTTGCCACACTCATGCTGGCTTCTGCATTTTCTATGATACTAGGTAAAAAACAAGAAAACGAAATTGAACAAAAGCCAGTATATGGCGCAACGTTAATGATAGTAGGCCTTTTAGAGGGAATGGTTACAGGTATTGTAGGTGCAGGTGGTGGATTTTTAATTATTCCTGCATTGGTTATTTTGGGTAAGCTTCCAATGAAAAAAGCGATTGCCTCCTCTTTGTTTATTATTACCATTAAATCATTGGTTGGATTTGGTGGTGACTTGATGCATGTAACTGTTCAGTGGAATTTTTTATTAAGCATCATCGCTTTGGCTACACTTGGAATCATCACCGGAAATTATTTGAACAAAACAATCGACGGAGCAAAACTTAAAAAAGGATTTGGATGGTTTGTTTTAGGTATGTCTCTATTTATATTTTGCAAGCAGTTTTTCTTCTAACGCATTTATAAAGAAAATATTTTTTGCATCAGCACCCACTTTTCACCAGGCTTTGCAATAGGTAATGCTTGCTGATATTCCCACATTGTATTTTCCCATTGTTGTACAATTTCATTTTTGGCATCCATGGTAGCTTTTTGTTCAAAACTAAAGTCTGCATCTGCTTCAATTATCATAAATAAACGATTGGAAACTCTATAGATTTCAAGTGATTTGATTCCTGAAGATTTTATGGAATCAATTATTTCAGGCCATACAGATTGATGGTATTCATCATATGCTGCAATGAATTGTGGGTCATCTTTTAAATCTAAGGCTAAACAATAACGCATAGTTTTGTTTTTTGTTTTTATAAATTATGACCATACACAAAGGCTTCCATCACACGCATTGATTGAATTGCCTCATTTGCCGAACATGGATTAGGTCCTTTATCTAAAAAATAATTTACGATTTTTTCAATCATGGGTTGTTGAATATGAGCAGGAGGCTCAAAATGTATAACTTCCTTTTTTCCTTCTTTTTCAATTACTATTTGTTGCCCAAATACGGCAAACTGAATACTTCCTTTGGTTCCTTGAATAATAAATTCATCTTTTTCTGTATCCGTTTCAGCTGCAAAACACCAGTCTCCAGTAAACTCAATGCCGTTTTGTAATTGCATCTTTCCTGTAACGGTATCTTCAACCTCGTATAAACCTGCTTTGTTGGTTGCCATTCCGCTATAGTTAATTGCTTCCCCAAAAAAATAAATAACTAAATCTAATTGATGGGGTGCCAAATCATAAAATAAACCCCCGCCGGCAGCTGCTTTGTTGACTCTCCAATTATTAGAATAATAGGAAGCAGGTGCTGGATTTTTTTGCATGTTTATTTTTATGGTATTCACTTTACCAATTTCATTTTGCTGAAGCAATTCCTTAACTTTTAAAAACAGGGGGAGTGCTCTTCTATAATGTGCAATGACCAATTTACCATTTACTTCATTTGCAAGTTCTTGCATGCGTACACAAGCTGCAACCGTTGTTGACATTGGCTTTTCAACATACACTTTCTTTTTTGCGCGCAATGCTTCCATCACATATTGTTCATGAACTCCAGGAGGTGTTGCTATATATACAGCATCCACTTCGGGATGGTGAATTAAATCGGAAGCATTGTTAAAAGTATAAGGCACATTATGTCTTAAAGCATAGTCTTGTAATAATGCTTTATCTCTTCGCATAACGGCCAATAGTCTGGAATTGGACACTTTATTAAAAGCGGGTCCACTCTTTACTTCCGTAACATTTCCACAACCAATAATTCCCCATCTAATTGCTTGCATATCCTATTAATTAGTTCAAATACTTTTTAAACCAATCCAAATGGCTATTGTATCTATGCACCAAATAACTAGGAACACGTATACCATGGTTTTGGTTTGGATAAATGATGAGCTGAGTAGGGATTCCAACCGATTTAAATGCTTGGTACATTTGTTCTGCGCCCACAACTGGTACATTAAAGTCTGCTTGGCTTGCCATAAATAAGGTAGGAGTTTTAATTTCCTTTACTTTAAAGAAGGGATAAGAAACATCCAACCACTTTTGAATGTTTTCCCAAGGCTTCCCAAGTTCAGGCTCATACTGACTAATGTATTGGTCAGTTCCGTAAAAAGAAAGCATTAATGAACTACCCGCTCCACTTACTGCAGCTTTAAATCGCTTATCAGTTGCAATCGTATAATTAGTTAAAATGCCACCATAACTCCATCCCGCGATTGCCATTTTATTAGCATCTGCAATGCCAGTACTAATTAAATAATCGGCCACACCAATAATATCTTTTACTTCCTTATTACCCCAATCTCCATAAATGCATTTTGTATAATTAGCACCACGACCACTGCTTCCTCTATAATTTACCGCCGCAACAGCATAACCGGCAGCTGCATAAATTTGTCTTGTTAAATCAAAAGAATATTCATCTTGCGCAACAGGGCCTCCATGAATAAATAAAATCAGTGGTAAATTTTTTGCATTGCTATCTGGTAAATATAAAATACCATTTACTTTATTGTTGTCACTTGCAGTTGCCGAAAAACCTCTCACAAATATTTTCTGAGTATTATTTACAAAGTCATCTTGTACATGCGTCAATTTTTTAAATCCAGCGCCCTCATTTAAATATATTTCGAATGGATTATTGGGAGTGCTCCATAAAGCTGCAATTTTCCCTTTACTATTTATATTTAAATTACTATAAACACCCAATTCGTTGGTAACTGATTTTACTTCGCCGTTGACAAGATTAACTTGAATGATATTTTGTTTTCTATCGTCCTCAGCTGTTGCCATTATTGACTTTCCGTCGATTGTCCATGCAATATTATCAATGGAGAGATCATATTTTTTAGTAATTACATTTTCCGTATTTGTTTTAATATCAATGATACCCAATTGTTGAATATCATACATTCCATAGGGATCTTCAGAACTACTTCTTAAAAAAGCAATCTTTGTATTGTCAGGACTAAATATAGGATGACGATCCGATCCTTTATATTTAGTTAATTGAACGGGCTTTGCATTTTTTTCATTGGCAATAATAAAAATGTCTGTATTATCATTTTGATCAAAATTGCTAGTTACATTACTTGCATACGTAATTAGTTTTCCATCACTACTAACCGAAGCATCTGTTTCATTATTATTTCCACTTGTTAAAGTGTCTAATTTTTTCTGTTTTATATCAAATAGATATAGATGCGTTTTTCGATTGTCTAAATAGCCTTCATAATCTGCTTTAAAATGATAACGATCAATTTCATAAGGTTGGCGAATTTTAGTTTTTGCCGTATCCGCAAAACTTGGATCCTTTATTTCAAATAAAACTTTACTAGCGTCTTTAAGCCATTGATAGTTAGAAATTTCCCCTTTGATATGTGTAATTTGAATAGGCTCTCCTCCACGACGATCCATTAAAAACAATTGATTGTCCTCTTCCTCCTCTTTACCTGCTGCTAAATAAGAAATGTACTTTCCATCAGGACTCCAATTGTAATTGGAAACCCCCTTGGTTTGTTCTGTTAAGGTAAGCGTTTCGGTTCCCTCTTTATTAATCATGTACAATTTAGATACCTGTTTATCTTTTTTTACATCTGCTTTAGCTACTGAAAATAATACCCAATCACCTTCTGGTGACACTATTGGACTTCCCAATGTGCTTATATCATAAATAGAAACTGGGCTTAATTTATGTTTAGGCTTAACGATAGATTGTGCATTAAGATTAAAACTCGCCAATACAGCTAACAACATCAAATTTGAGAATATACGCATAGAAATTATTTTATTAAATGTACGAACATATTTAAAACAAAAAGGCGAACTAGTGATTACTAATTCGCCTTACTTTAATTATGAATTTGATTACTTAAATGTAAAGTGCAATGAAATTACATTAGAATTTAAATCGGTGGTTTGTACATAATGTCCAAATCTTAATTCTAGCGAAGCCAAGTAAGAATTATTAAATCCGCCTGGAGGGGCACTTCTTAATCCAACTCCAACATAATTACTACTAAATGCCGATGACGCATAGTTGCTAGTATAGTAGGTATCTTTTGGATTCCCCACTGCATCTACCTTGTGGCCATACAAAGGAGCAAAATATTTGGTAGCTGTTTGGGTATAGTATCTATAAAATGGTGATACCGAAAAGAATGGCGTTATTTTATACGGCACTTCAATACTTGCCGTGTGAGAAGTTAATCCCCAATCATCGGTATAGTATCTGTAATAAGATCTTATAATAACGTCATCCCCCATAAAATAATTCACTCTCAAACCAATTGGCAACTTGGTTCTAGATGATGGTAATTTTTCAATTCTTTCTAAATGATTTTCAAAGATTACACGATGAAAAGGAAGTCCTAAATAACCATCCTGCTTAACCAAATCAAATAATACAGCCATTTGAAGTGACTTATTAATTACTTGACTATAAGTTAAAGATGTGGTATACGTATTTCTTGGAGTAGTAGAAATGGAAGACTCACCTGCACCACCTCCACCATAATAGGCAACACCCCCACCTGATCTACTTGCATTAGTAGTAATCACCAATTGATCCAATGGTGTCGTAATGGAGTTAGTTCCTGTTTTATATTTAGTAGAATCATCTGTAGGATATATCAATGAAACCTGATCAAAATATGCAGATACCTTGGCACCAAACTCACCCCCTGTTTTATTTTTATAACCCACATGTCCATCCAGTGCAAATGAAGTGTAGTTATACTCATGTGAATAATAAGTACCTAATCCAAATTCAGTTCCTTGATTTAAATTTTCAACCGTCCAATTTAAAGATGGATAAACCCTTGTTCCACCTGGATTTGATGCACCTGTCGGAGAAATGTATTTTTGAGAAGCTGCAGTATGATGATCAATACCTAATCCCGCTGTAATGGTATGTTTATTTCCGGTCTCACCATATCCAACTAATTTTAATTCTAAGAAATTAGAAAAATCATTTAATTGTTCTGATCCAGGTAATGTAATTGCATTCGCTCCTGTACCCAATATTGCAGTTCCACCACCTGTTACTGCTGAATGACTTCCATTTTGAGAATAGTAACTTGTAACTAAATTTATTTCTTCAATTTTTAAAGGTCTAGATTGAAAAATGTCTTGATACTTTTGAGTAATTTGAGAATAACCATGCAGAAACAATAAATACAACCCTATTAAAGTAAGCGATAATTTTTTCATTTAATGCGTATAACGATGAATCAAATATTTTAATTAATTACAACCACAACCTCCACCTGTCTTACCACCATTCGCACCAGATGCACCTTCTTTATAAGATTGGAAATTCATTTCATTTTTTTCCACTTTTCGAGTAGATAAAGCCATTTCAGCATCATTCAATCTATTTTTTTGATATTCTTTTACAGTCTCACATGAGCTTGCTAAAACAATCAACAATAAAGAAAAGAATGCATAATAATTTCGTTTCATTTTGTATTTAATTTAAGTAGTTAGTTTAATATTTTTTGTTGCGTATAATACATTGTTATCATCAATCACAATAGCCTCCATATCATTTATTTGATTAATCATATCAAGTCCTGCTTCAATACCCATAATCATTACAGGTGTCGCCATGGCGTCTGCTATTTCGGCATTGGTGGAAACAATGGTAACACTTTTAATTCCGGTAACTGGCAAACCAGTTTTTGGATTAATCGTGTGTGAATACTTTACGCCGTCAATCATGATGTATTTTTCATAATTACCTGAGGTAGCCACTGATAATCCACTCACATTCATATACGAAAAAACACTGGAGGCCATTTCAGGATTTACAATTCCAATTGTCCACTTATTTCCATCTGGCATTAATCCCCAGGTAGTTAAATCTCCTGAAGCATTGACTACTCCGCTTTCCACACCAGCTGTGCGCATTACATTTTTAGCCTGCTCTGCTGCATAGCCTTTTCCTATACCACCAAAACCAATGCGCATTCCTTGTTGTTTTAAAAAAACAGTCGATGCTTCTTTATCAATAACAATATTTTTATAATTTATGAGTCGAACACTTTGTTTTGCAATCTCTTTACTTGGTAAACTTGTCATGGTAGTATCGAAATTCCACAATGACTTATCAACCGATCCATAACTTATATCAAAAGCCCCTTGCGTAACAGTTGAAATTCTTAAAGCCCGCTCAATTAATAAAATAATTTCTTCAGAAACTTTTACGGGTGCTATACCCGCATTCGCATTTATTAAATTGGTTTCGCTGTTCTCGGCATAAGTAGTTAAAAGCTTTTCAATTCTTTGAATTTCTTTAACACCTAAATCAATTTTTTCATTTGCCCATTGTTCATCAGTTCCCACTACCGTAATCTCAAAATGGTTCCCCATTAAGCGCATTGATTTTTTATGTAGTGATAATGCAGACATTATTATTGATGATCTTGAATGGTTTGTTGTATATCAGCTATAAACTCTATTGGAGATGAAGGAAACCCTTCCCAGCTTTTTATAACCTTTCCGTTTTGATCTACTAAAACGGTAAGTGGAAAAGATCCTTTTGAATTGTATTTTTCTGCTAAGTCGTCATTTAATTTTTGTTGTGCAAGGGGTAATTGATTTTTTTTAGCTCTTGGAAAATCTGCATTTAATAATACCAATTTTTCATTCGCCACTTTTGTAAAATCATCCATCACAAAAACTTCTTTGTGCAATCTTATACAGGGTCCACACCAATCTGAACCAGAAAAATTAACCAATATAAACTTATGTTCCTTTTGTGCTTTTTGTAAAGCCTCATTATAATTATGTCCCCATTCTGGAGTAGGTGACATAAACGCTGATGAAATAATTAACAGTAAAGCAATTGCTATTCTCATATATGATACTATTAAACTCAATTATATTTTACAAATATCGTTCAAAACAAATGCTGGAACATCCATTAGTTTTGATTTTAACCATTTTATAAAGGAATTAAGGGATTATTAAGGCAATAAAAAAGGGCAGTATAGAAATACCGCCCGTCTTAACGATTGCTTGCCTATATATATATGATCTAGCTGCCATAGATGGGATCGAACCATCGTTGAGGGTTTTGCTGACCCCTGCCTCTCCACTCGGCCACATGACAATATTTTTATTAAAAAAGGGAATTTGTAAATGCGCATATCTTTTATTTTGACTTTGTCCTCATCGTTTTACCACCGCGGAGTTAGGCTCTCTCGGTTGGCACCCATTCAAGGGTTCTTGATGACAGGACAAAGATAGTAAAATATTTCAATTGTCTACTATTTTTATAGACTTATTTTTAATTTTTTGAGAAATTTTTTATTTATTGATTATCAGTTGTTTATATATATGTAAAATCTGATTGTAGACGAAAATTATAACTAATCAATACTATTAAGGGTATAAACGCGTTATTTAACTACTTGGTTTTTAGAATGCTAAAGCTTTATAACATGTTCATCAACTCACCAATTTTAAGAATACTGCTTGTATGCACTTTTATAATGTTTAGTGCGCAGCTTGGCTTATGTCAGGTTTTAAATACAGATAAAACTTCAAACCTAGATTCTACCAAAAAAATTCAAAGTACAATTTCATTAGCAATTGCTACAGATCAACAAAAGAAAAGTTTAGTGGACTTGTTTTATGCTGGAGATTTTACTTTGATTCAAAAAAATAACTCAACCTCACTCTACACAAAAATTGATCGTGTCACAAATGGTGGTGTTTCCATTCAAGATGTTGGAACATTTCAATTAAAAAATAATCATCGTATTGGTAAAAAATTATTTTTAGAAAGTTTTGTACAATACCAATGGGATGGAGGTTTAGGTCTTGATCGTAGAGCATTAGCAGGAATGAATATAGTGCATCAATTCAAAAATACGGAGACAGAAGATTTTTTTATGGGTGCAGGTATTTTTATGGAAAATGAGCTTTGGAACTTTTCTCAAGTAAATGATCAAAGCTTAATAAACAATACCCCCATAAATATTACACATCCCAAATTAAATTTAACTGCAAAATATTCTGTAGTGAATCCAACAACCAACTATGAAGTGATAATTAGGGCGTTTAATCAATCAGGTTTTTATGAAAATAAATTAAGTAACCGAACCTCTGTCTTTACAACCTTACAATTTCCAATAAGTAAAAAATTAGCTACCTCCTTTAATATTGATTTTATATACGATACGGCACCCATTGTGCCTATTGATCATTTTCATTATAATTATGCGCAAGCATTAACTTATAGTTTCTAACGCAAGTATATAAAGCACTAACTTCACTCTAAATAAGGCTTTAAAATGTTCATAGAAAGCGCCTCAACGCAAATCTTAATTTTGCTTTTTTTAGTTTCAACAATAGCTATTTGGATGAGTGGCATTAAACTAACCACTGCTATTGATGCCATTACTACGCATTTTAATTTAGGAGAAGCATTTGGAGGCATGGTGTTTTTGGCAATCGTGACCAACCTTCCAGAAATTGCGATTACCGCTGTGGCAGCATACCATCGCAATTATGATATTGCTATTAGTAATATTTTAGGTGGCATTGCGATACAAACGGTGGTACTTGTACTTATTGATATTTTTGGTGTGGGTCGTACTGCACCTCTTACTGAAAAAGGGCATTCTAAAATTTTAATTATTGAAGGAGCTTCCCTTATTTTTATTTTAAGCATTGTTATTATTGCTAGTCAATTTCCAAGTACCGTATTTTTTGCAAGAAGCACTCCATTTGAGTGGATCATTTTAGCTATTTGGTTGGGGACCATCTATTTAAGTTCAAAATATTTAATAAAAAAGAAAAGCATTTTTTCACAAAAGCAGGAAGTAAAAAATAATTTGAGAAATCCTAAAAGAAAATTCAAAGGATCTATTTACGCTGCCTGTTTTGTATTAGGAGTTGGCGCTATCATTACCCTTTTTGCAGGATGGGCCTTAGAAGTTACCGGCGAACAGCTTGCTAATAGATGGGGCATGAGTGGTGTAATATTTGGAGGCACTATACTTGCACTTTGTACAGCGCTGCCCGAAATATCTACAGGGATTGCTTCGGCAAAAATTAGAGATTACAATATGGCGGTGAGTGATATATTTGGAGGCAATGCTTTTTTACCTGTTTTATTTTTAATGGCTTCCTTTATTGGCAATGACCCCATTCTTCCAAATTTAAAACCTTCTGATATTTACTTAACTGTTTTAGGAATCATTCTTACGGGTATTTATATGATCGGCATGGTACTTCATTCCAAAAAACAAGTTCTACGTATGGGGGTTGATTCTGTAATTGTGGTTATTGTGTATTTACTTGGGCTATGGGGTTTGCTAAAATTGGTTTAGACAGTAAGCCTAAACCAATTCAAAATAGTTGCTAAAAGCAATGTATTACAGTAACTTTTATTTATTACCAAGCACTAGAATTTGAAATGAACCAGGTATCATACTAGGTCTTTTTTCCCCTGGTTTTAAAGCATCAAGGTCTGCAGTTGGTAAATAAACTAAATGAGTTGTTTCATCATTACCAATTGTTCTTGCCCCTTTTTTAGTCTTTATAGTATCAATTACTTTAAAATCATTTGCACTATTTTCTTTTACAATAGTCATTGTGCCTTCCCCATTTGAAGTATAAATATATTTTAAAGTATTATCAAAAGCAACTCCATCACATCCTTCACCAATTGGTAAATTAGCAACAACCTTACCATTTTTTGCATCCACGACGATTAATTTTTTATCTGTTCCTGCAAAAAGTCTGTTTGTTTTAATATCAATTGCTAAACCAGTAGGTTCTTCACCTGGTGCAATAGACCAATGCGCAACTACTTTATTATTAGTAATGTCAATTTTAACAATTTCATTTTTATCCTCTACATTTACAAACACATTTCCAGCGTTATCACTAACTGCCGTTTCTGGCTTGCCACCAACAGGAATAGTTGCAATAACCTTATTTGTTGATGGGTCAATGATAGTTAAGTCCTTACTCTTTCCATTACAAGTAATAATTCGTTTTGCAAATTCTTCATAAAAAATTGCATCTGGATTTTCGCCAGTAGCAATTTTTGTAATGACTGCATTCGTATTTAAATCAAAAACTGTTACATCATTTGTTCTTCCATTACTTGTGTAACCTTTTTGCATATCATTTATAAAAGCAATGCCATGAACCCCATTTGTATTTGCAATCACTCCCAATGAGTCGCCAGTATTTTTATCTAAAATATTTACTTGGGTGCCATGAGACATGTATAATTTATTAGAAGATGGATTGATCGTAATATAATCCCAACCTCCACTACTTGCAATGTGAAATGTTTTTTCTAATTTATAATGACTTGCTTGGGCATTTAATTGACCAGATGCCATTGATAAAGCAAATACTGATAAAGAACCAAAGATTATTTTTTTCATAAAATGTTTTTATAAATTAAATGTAGTTAAATTTTATTTCTTTCTATATGCCATTCGTATAAAACTTGGTAAAACCATTAATAATAATGGTAAGGCAATAATAAACCCGCCAATCACAGCAATTGCCAAGGGTTGATGTAATTGTGCTCCAGTTCCAATTCCCAATGCTATTGGCATGAGTGCAATTATGGCACCTAAGGCCGTCATTAGCTTTGGTCTTAACCTTGTAGAAATAGAATAAATTATCGCTTCATCTACATTATTGGTAAGTTGATAGGATTCTTTAAACTGCAAGAAAGTGAAAATCGCGTTTTCTCCAATAATTCCAACAATCATAATTAAACCAGTATAACTTCCCACATTTAAAGGAGTACCTGTCAAGAAAAGACCCAAGTAGCTTCCACTTATTCCCAATACCGCGACAAGTAATATAATAACTGCTATTTTAAAGTCTTTAAACAAGAAAAGAATTACACCAAAAACTAGCAAGCTTGCTGCTATTAAAATTAAGAGGAGTTCACTAAAGGATTGTTGTTGGTCGGCATACGAGCCTCCATAAACAATAGCATACCCCTGGGGAAGTTGTATATTTTTTTGAATGGAAGATTGTATTTCCTTCATAACAGTTCCTAGGTCTCTGCCTTCCAGCCTTGCTGTTACCACACCCATTGATTGAAGATTTTCTCTTTGGATTTCAGCATCACCACTATTAATTTGAACATTCGCCAATTGATTGATTGGCATTAATTTACCATTTGGTAAAAAAATAGGTGTTTTGTGAATTCCCCTTATACTTAAATTTCTACTACCTGGGTAAACCATTCTAATATTGGTAAATTGCTCCTTATCATACACTGCACCTACTACATTTCCTTCTAAACTTGATTGCATTTGAAATTGTAAATTAGCAGGTGTAATGCCATATTGCGCTAGTGTTGTTGACTTTGGTTGGATGTCAATCGAAGGACCAGCAATAACTACACCATCAAAAACATCTGCAGTCCCTTCTACTTTTCCAATAACAGCAGCAACATCGTGAGATAAAGCCTTTAGTTTATTTTGATCGGTCCCAAAAATTTTCACTTCAATAGGTTGAACTGAAGTCATTAAATCACCCAACATATCTCCAATCACTTGCCCAAAATCAATTCTCAATGCAGGCTGAGTGGATTCAACTTTTTTTCTAATATCACTTATTACTTCCTCCGTTGTTTTAGATCGATCTTTTTTTAATTGAATTAAGTAATCACCTCTATTGGGTTCGGTAATAAAAAAGCCCATTTGTGTACCTGTTCGACGACTGTATGCCTTTATTTCAGGAATTTCGACAAAGGTTTTTTCAACTTCACGAAGCATTCTATCTGTCTCTTCCAATGAAGTACCAGGAGGTGAACTGTAATCAAATACTATACTACCTTCATCCATTTCAGGTAAAAATCCAGTTTCTAATTTTGGAAATATGTAAATTATTGAAAACACTAAAGCAGCAATAAAAGCAATACTAATAATAGGTTTTTTAATAAAATAACCAACCCATTTTTGTGTTTTTACTTTATGTTCTTTCGTTTTATTAGCTTTAAAACTATTTGAATCAGCATTCTTAGTTAATAATAAATATATAATTGGTAATACAATCCATGTCACAAAAAAGGAACATACCAATGCAATGATCATTGTATTAGTTAGTACTTTAAAATAAGCACCTGCTACACCACTCAT
>CAJADG010000041.1 GCA_903938445.1 uncultured Bacteroidota bacterium
TTGCCTCCTATTTATCAGCAAGTATTGCTGGTATTTTAATTGGCTAATTTTTAAGTGATTACTTGCGATAATTCGTAACTTTGTGGCCAAATAGAGCAGGTTATGAATACGAATAATATACAAGTAATCGTTGATGCAGCATTAGATAGTCGTTTACAATCAATTGGAAATAAAGTAATACAAAATACACGCCTTTCGTTTGACGAGGGCGTTTATTTATTTGAGAAAGCCTCACTTCCTTATGTTGGTGCTTTAGCCAATTGGAAAAGAGAATCTTTACACGGTAACAAAACCTATTTCAATAAAAATTTCCATATCGAACCTACCAATGTTTGCGTATTCTCGTGTAAGTTTTGTTCTTACTCAAAATTGTATGCACACAAGGAAGAAGGTTGGGAATTAACCATTGATCAAATGTTAGACATCGTTAAATCTTACGATGGCAAACCAGTAACCGAAGTACATATTGTAGGTGGAGTACATCCTAAATTAACTTTGACATTTTTCTTCGAATTAATGCGCGCGATTAAAGCACATCGCCCTGACTTACATATTAAAGCATTCACTCCTGTAGAATTGGAGTATATGTTCCGAAAAGCAAATGTTACCACTAAGGAAGGAATGCGTTTAGCACATGAAGCAGGTTTGGATTCTTTACCAGGTGGAGGTGCTGAAATTTTCCATCCTGAAATTCGCGAACAAATTTGTGCAGATAAAGCAACAGCCGATCAGTGGCTAGAAATACACCAAACTGCGCACGAATTAGGCATGCATAGTAACGCTACTTTATTATATGGTCATATCGAAAAATATGAACACCGCATTGATCATATGGAACGCCTTCGTCAATTACAAGACAAAACAAAAGGATTTAACACTTTCATTCCTTTAAAGTTTCGTAATGAAGGCAATGATATGAGCCATGTGCCAGAATCAACCATGGCAAATGATTTAAAAATGTATGCTATCTCAAGATTATATCTTGATAATTTCCCCCATGTAAAAGCTTATTGGCCAATGCTTGGAAGAGACATTGCACAATTAACATTAAGCTATGGGGTGAATGATATTGATGGAACCATTGATGATACTACAAAAATTTATTCAATGGCTGGAAGTGAAGAGCAAACTCCATCCATGACTACTCAAGAATTAGTTCACCTTATTAAGCAAGCCAAAAGACAACCAATCGAAAGAGGCACTTTATATGATGTGATTAAGGATTATTCTAATCATGAATTTGTTGCAGGAGAGTTGTAACAATGCACTTTTTTGATTGTTAAAATCATTCTATGAAAGGTTCTGCTATATTGTTGATACTAGTGTTTTTTGGAAGCGCATTAAATGCTCAAGTAAATACAGAATTGCTTGAAAAATTAATGAAGCAAAAACCAGAAGCATTTGGAGAAATCATAAATCATCCAGATCAATATAGAGTACAAATATTTTACACTCAAATTGACAGAGATAAAAATAATATTCCGCATTTTAAAGAATTTAGTTACCGTTTAAATCCATCTGAATATTTTTATCCAGCGAGTACTGTAAAAATGCCTTTAGCGATTTTGGCATTGGATAAAATAAATAGCTTGAAAATTCCTGGACTAGATAAATCCACGATGTTGTATTATGATAGTGTTGGTGCAAGACAAGAAACGATTTACAATAATCCCTATGCACAAAACGGCAAACAAACCATTGAGCAAGCAATTAGGGAAATATTTTTAGTGAGTGATAATAATGCTGCCAATAGATTATTTGAATTCATTGGTCAAGAATCTATACATGATAAATTAGCAGAAAAA
>CAJADG010000042.1 GCA_903938445.1 uncultured Bacteroidota bacterium
AATAGTGGTATTTGGTTTATGAGTAATTATGAATTACAAATTTTAGATAATTACAATAATCCAACTTATGTAAATGGAGAAGTGGGAAGTATCTACAAACAACATACTCCATTAGTTACAGCTTGCAAAAAACCAGGTGAGTGGCAAACCTATGATGTAATTTTTACTGCTCCTCAATTTAAAGACAATGGTGAATTAGCAACGCCGGCAAGAATGACCGCTATTTTAAATGGTATTTTAGTTCAAAACAATGCAATTATATATGGTGGTGTTGAATGGATTGGTTTACCTAAATATGTAAAGCATGCCGACAAGATGCCTTTAATTTTACAAGATCATGGTATGGATGGTGGTAATCCAGTAAGTTTTAGAAATATTTGGATTCGCCCATTATAATTATTCGATCATTGTAATTAAGTAAAAAGTATCAATATAGTTATTAAAAATAACAGACATTATCTATAAAAAAAGAGGCCTCAACATGGAGGCCTCTTTTTTTATAACTCTTCGATACGTTTTGCTTTATCATCAATCACTAAATCAAAATTAGGTTTTGTTGGTCCTCCATTCGGGCAATACCCAGTAATTAAGTCATTAAATTTACAACCCCATTTTGTTAGCTGTTCTAATGTCAACGCTTTTAAATCGCGCTTTGAGCTTTCACCTCTTCCTGTCCAATAAGTAATATGCCAGCCCTCGTCATATAATTTATTAATCTTAGCAATATTATCAAAGTTGGGTTCAGCCAACTCATAAACGCGTTTATCTGAATAAAAGCAAATAGTTTCATCAATATCTATTAATGCTTTTTTAGAACCAAACCTTTTAGACTCAATCATTGTTATATATGTATTTTATAAAGCAAATTTAGATATAATCTATAAATTACAGTTCCTAATTATTAAAATACCTTCATGATTAAAAAGATTGCGCCTCTAGCCCTGATCATTGCTTGTTTATTGATTGGCAATATGGTTTTTGCACAAAACAGTGCTAACCCAACGATTCATCCAGATAAAATTACCATTGCCAGAGATAGCTATGGCGTCCCTCATATTTTTGCACCTACCGATCCCGAAGTGGCTTATGGTATTGCATGGGCGCATAGCGAAGATGATTTTAAAACAATTCAAACTTTACTATTAACGGGCAAGGGGAAACTTTCTACTTATATGGGTAAGAAGGGAGCACCAATTGATTTTGTGGTAGGACTATTAAATACAAGCGCATTGGTTAATGCTCAAATTGGGAGTATGGATCCCAAATTTTTATTGTTAGTTAAAGGATATTTAATGGGATTAGAAGCTTATGCAAAAGCACATCCCAATGAAGTACTAAATAAAAATGTATTCCCAATTTCAGTAGAAGAATATTTATCGAGTACTGTATTTTCGGTAGCTGTTTTTTGTGGTGTGGACAAAGCACTTCCAAAAATTTTAAACGGAACCATTCCTCATTTGCCTGGCTTTACAGGAGAGGGAAGTAATGCATTTGCGATTCATTCAAGCAAATCTGCTACTGGTGAAAATATGTTGGTGATTAATGCGCATCAACCTATTGAAGGGCCTACAGCTTTTTATGAAGCGCATTTACAAAGTGAAGAAGGTTGGAATATTTTGGGTGGTTTGTTTCCAGGAGCCCCATTAATATTTCATGGCGTGACACCCACATTGGCTTGGGCACATACTGTAAATTTTCAAGATAAAATTGATGTGTATCAATTACAGTCAGACAAAGACCACCCTAATCAATATATTGTAGACGGCAAATGGCTTACACTAGATAAAAGAAAAATTAAATTAAATATCAAGGGTATTCCTTTTCCTATTTATAAAACAGTTTATAATTCTATATACGGCCCAACAGTAGCAACACCCAAGGGTGAATACTTTTCAATGCGCCTACCTTCTTTGATGGATGCAGGCGCCTTACAACAATGGTATGCCATGAATAGATCCACTAACTATACTCAATTTAAACAAGCTTTAAATCAGAATCATTTAGCGATGTTTAATATTATGTATGCAGATAACAAGGATACTATTTATTATATTTCAAATGGCAAGATGCCTTACCGAAATCCAGACACAGCCTACCATTGGAGCAGTACAGTCCCAGGTAATACGATGGCTACTTTATGGACCAAGTTTAAGCCTGTAAGTGAATTGCCTCAATACCTAAATCCAAAAAGTGGTTATTTATTTAACACTAATCACTCTCCTTTTTTAGCATCGGATATTAAAGACAATTTAGATCCTGCAAAGTTTGATGTAAATGATGGTTATGAAACCTACCATGATAATAGAAGCAGACGTGCAAAAGACTTAATTGACCAATTAGATAAAATTAGTTTTGAGGATTTAAAAAGAATAAAATTTGATAGAAGCTTGCCAAGCAAAATTTTATTTCCTTATGGTTTTAATGCAGACAGTCTATTTTTAGTAAATGAAAAAGAAAATCCAAAAATTGCTAATTTAATTACCACATTAAAATCATGGGATCATGCAGCAGTAGTAGATAGTAAAGGAGCGGCTATTTATAATTTAGCATACTATATGGTACCTCAAGTAATGGAGGGGAGAAAAAATGATATGCTTACCATTAAAGAAGCCATTACTGTTTACGAAAAAATAAATGACTACTTACTCAAACATTTTGAACGTACGGATATTGTGTTAGGCGATTTACAAAAATTAGTAAGAGGAGCTGAAAGTTGGCCGCAAGCTGGTATGCCCGATGTGTTAGCAGCAGTAATGTCTGAACCATATAAAGATGGTACTAGAAAAATGAACAGTGGAGATGCTTATATTAATTTAGTTAGATTCCCTAAGGATGGCAGCTTACCTCATATTGAATCTGTGAATACTTTTGGAGCGAGTATGCATCCTGAAAGTCCTCATTTTGCCGACCAACGTGCAATGTACCAAGCACAAACTTTAAAACCAATGACACTTGATAAGAACGAAGTGCTTAAACATGCCGAAAAAATATATCATCCAGAATAATAAAAATAGTTACAGCCTTGCTGTAACTATTTTTTTATCTAAAAATGACTTCGTATCAAATAAAACAGATGCAGCATCTGCTTTTAATTGCTGATAATCGAGCGATTTGAAAAAATCATGTGCCACTGTTAAAACAATGCCATCATACTTTTGTAAGGATGTGGTAAGTTCTATATTATGTTTTGATAAAACTTCTTCTGCATTGGCGAAGGGATCAAATAACTGTACCTGATATCCCATTTCAGTTAATTGATGGTAAATATCAAAAACTTTAGAATTGCGAATGTCCGGACAATTTTCTTTGAAAGTAGCGCCCAATAATAATATGCTTGCTCCATTTTTGTCTACCCCTTTTGATTGAAGTAATCTTTTTAATTTATGAGCAACAAAGGAACTCATTTGATCATTCACTTCGCGACCTGATAAAATTACTTGTGGATTATGTCCTAACTGTTTTGCTTTATAGGCTAAGTAATAGGGATCAACACCTATACAATGTCCGCCAACCAATCCTGGTTTAAAGGGAAGAAAATTCCATTTGGTAGCCGCAGCATCTAATACCTCCTGCGTATCAATACCCATTTTATCAAAAATTAACGCAAGCTCATTTACAAAAGAAATATTGATATCCCTTTGCGCATTTTCAATAGACTTAGAAGCCTCGGCAATTTTTATACTTGATGCTTTATGCGTACCTGCAGTAATAATACTTGCATACAAATCATCTACAATCGTAGCTATCTCAGGCGTTGAGCCCGAAGTAACTTTTTTAATTTTCACTAAAGTGTTTACTTTATCGCCCGGATTTATTCTTTCAGGTGAATAGCCACAATAAAAATCAGTATTAAAAATAAGCCCGCTTGCTTTCTCTAACACTGGAACACAATCCTCTTCGGTACAACCAGGATAAACGGTGCTTTCATAAATAACGATATCTCCTTTTTTAAGTAATTCACCAATCATTTGGCTCGCATTTATCAATGGAGATAAATCAGGTAACTTTTGTTCATCAACTGGAGTGGGAACCGTTACAATATAAATATTGCAATTGGCAATTGCTGCTACACTATCCGTAAAACTTAAACCAGTAGCAGCAGCTATTTCAACATCTGTGATTTGAAGGGTATCATCTTTTTTTTGAACTAAGGAATGCACTCTATCGGCATTGATATCAAAACCAATAACCTTGTATTTTTTTCCAAACTCAACGGCTAAAGGAAGGCCAACATAGCCAAGTCCAATGATTGCGATAGAAAACTTTGAATTACTGTCCTTATTCATTCATCCAAAGTTAATGGACTGATTAATGATGTCCATAATTTTTTTCGCCAGCCTCAATTTTTAATGCCAATCTATTTTGCTTTGGTGGCAAAGGGCAGGTAGCAAAAGCAGTAAAAGCACAAGGAGGATTGTATGCAATATTAAAATCTATCTCGGTATTGCCATCTTTATCCGGCTTAGGCACATCAATGAATCTTCCAGCACCATAGGTAGACACCCCAGAAGTTTGATCGGCAAAAACAATAAATAAAGTAGGACCGCCTTCATCAATCACATCTAATGTATAGTCAACTCCGTCTTTTTGAAAATGTAAAGTACCTGCGTTTTTACTTGCAGTTGTTTGACCAAGCACATTGGTAATCATTAAAAAGTCCTGTGCGGGTTGTACCAACCTTGCTTTTAATTTCCAATTATCATTTACAGGGAAACGTTCAATTCCTTTAAAATTCAATAAGGTATTGGCTTTTAGGTTTCTAAATCTCACCCCAACCTTGTCTTCTCTTTTTATAATCACCCAGGAAAATTGACCATAATCCATAACTTGATCACTATAGGATGCACCGACACTAAATACTTTATAAGCTTCATCCTTATTTGTTGCCTTTTTATTAATAGTAATGGTATTGGCACTTGCATTTTTCCATACTACCGAATCACCCTCATAAATAAAACTTCCTAACTGTTCTGGGAAAGATGCATTTACGTAATGACAATCGGTTCCAGCAGCACTTCCAAAAGTATTAACACCTTTGTGTAACCAAAATAAGCCCTCCAAATTTAGCCATCCATCTTCTTTCTTTAAATAATAATTTCTTTTTTTATACCAATTATTTACTGAATCCGTCAACGCTTTTGATTGCGCAAAAGAGGTTAAAGTAAGGGTTATAGCGAATAAGACAAAAGCTGCTTTTTTCATAGGTATCCAATATTTAAGACTATTAATAGGTAAATATACAAAATTTTACTTGTCTACTATATTGGTAGATTAATTAATATTAAGAATTCATAGCATTGCAATAATAGCAGGTTAAGCCGAAACCGACATGCAATCTGAGATTGTTGTATCTTAGAACTACCTAAAACATTGAAAATGAAAATTGCTTGCCTTATTGCTTTATTAAGCATTGGAATGTCGGTATCCGCTCAAAAGATCAATTCAAATGTGCATATCAATCATACTGCCATTTATGTCATGAATATTCCCGTTACTGGAAATTTTTATTCCAATATCATTGGCTTAGACACCATTGCTGAACCTTTTCACGACGGAAAACATATTTGGTATAAAACGGGCGAGCACACCATGTTGCATGTAATACAAGGTGCCGATCAAAAAAAGGAATATTATAAAAACCAACATACTTGTTTTACGGTTCCCGACTTTACCGCATTTACCAATAAATTATTAAAAATTAATTGGTCTTTTGAAGACGTTGCAGGCAACAAAAATAAAATCACTACTCGAGTAGATGGGGTGCATCAAATTTGGTTACAAGACCCAGATGGCTATTGGTTAGAAATTAATGATGATAATTTTTAATGCTCTTGATTGACTAAATAATTAACCATGAAAAAAATATTTTACATACTATCTATACTATTATTAGCTTTTACGAGTATACAAAGTCAAGGCATTGTGAAAGAAAAGCAAATTATAAAAAGTACCATTTTAAATAGAGAAGTGCATTATACAATTTACTTGCCTAGTGATTATTATACCAATGAAAGAACTTATCCTGTTACCTATTTATTACATGGATATGGGGATGCGGATAATGGATGGGTTCAATTTGGAGAAATAAATCGATTAGCGGATGCAGCCATAAAGGATGGTATAATTCCTCCGATGATTATTGTTACACCAGATGGTTTTAAAAGTTTTTACATCAATGCAACTGATGGCTCCATGAATTATGAAGATTTTTTTATCAGAGAATTAATTCCACATATTGAAAAGACCTATCATGTTAAAGCAGAAAAAAGATTTAGAGGCATTGCTGGTTTGTCCATGGGAGGCTATGGCAGTTTACTTTATGCATTAAAATATCCTAATTTATTTGTTGCCGCCGCACCCTTAAGCGCTGCAATTTGGACCAATGAGGATTATGAAAATATGAAAGAAGATATGTATAATACTTATTTTGGAAGTACTATTGGGAAAGATTTAAAAGGCAAAGACCGTCTTACGCCTACTTGGTATAAGAATAGTGTATTTAGTATTATCGAGGGGAAGAATACAGATGAATTATCAGCAGTGAAATATTGGATTGATTGTGGAGATGGTGATTTTTTAACTGTTGGCAATGCACAATTACATATTGATCTAACAAAAAAGAATGTGCCTCATGAATTTAGAATGCGTGATGGTGAACACAATTGGACATATTGGAGAACAGGTGTTATTAAAGCACTTTCATTTATAGGTGACAACTTTAGACAAAAATAAATTATGGACAAGGGAATTAAAGTTTTTATTACCGGAGGAACTTTTGATAAAGAATACAATGAATTAAATGGTAGTCTTTATTTTAAAGAAACGCATTTATTTGAAATGCTTGACTTAGGGCGAAGCAGATTAGATTTATCTATTGAAACCCTTATGATGAAAGACAGCTTAGATTTTATAGACGCAGATAGAAAATGTATTGCAGATGCCATTAATAATGCAACAGAAAATAAAATTTTAATTACACATGGAACCGATACCATGACAATTACCGCCGAATACATACAATCCAATTGCCCTCACAAAACAATTGTATTAACTGGAGCCATGGTCCCTTATAAATTTGGAAGTAGTGATGGATTATTTAATTTGGGAAGTGCGCTTGCTTTTGTACAAGTACTCAAACCTGGTGTTTATATTGCGATGAACGGGAAAGTATTTGAAGCTGGCAAGGTGCAGAAAAATACAGACAAAGGAGAATTTGAAGCTATTTAAAAATAAATTTAAACACACCATTTTACTATTTTAAAAATTAACCAAACATGAAAACGACAAAAATTATTTACTGGGTAACAACAAGTATTATTTGTGCATTTGCTTTTACTGCGATTGGAATGAATTCAGAGCAAGCGATCAAAGGCACTGAACATGTTTTAATCCCAAGATATTTAGGATTAGAAGTGAGTATTGGACAGCTCATTGGTGCTGTTTTATTGATTGTGCCTGCAGTACCTGCACGCTTTAAAGAATGGGCATATGTTGGATTTGGCATCATGTATATAACAGCGGCTATTGCTCATGTAGCAGTTGGAGATTCTTTTGTTCCTTTTTCATTAATGGCAGTAATCTTTTTATTGTTATTAATAACGTCTTATACAAGTTTTCACAAATTACACGCCGCAAAAAAATAAATGACAAAAGCAACTCATAAAAAAAGGCGTTCGATTCGAACGCCTTTTTTTATGAGTATAATTGGATATTATTTACTTGGCAAAGCGCTTAACATCAATTTTAAAAACCCATCCATCGACTTATCATCCATCCATTTCACAACAGCAACAATATCATGTTCGCTATCCACATAAATAGCATTAGTACCATTGCCAATATGTGCATAGGCACTTGCAGGAGCTGATGGATACATTTTTTGATTGGTGTTTAAAAAATAATTCATAAATCCATAACCTGTATTGGCAGCAGTTGGAGTGGTTGCTTTTTGAATCCATGATTCAGGAATAATTTGCTTTCCATTCCAATTGCCTTTTCTTAAAGTCAATAATCCAAAACGCGCCATATCATATGCATTGATAAACATACCTCCACCAAAATGACCGCCGCCACTTACTGACTGTATCATTTTACCATCTAATATAATCCACGCATTATTATATCCAGTC
The DNA here is from genome assembly GCA_903938445.1 of uncultured Bacteroidota bacterium. Taxonomy (GTDB): domain Bacteria; phylum Bacteroidota; class Bacteroidia; order Chitinophagales; family Chitinophagaceae; genus Sediminibacterium. The sequence goes on from CAJADG010000042.1 coordinate 8,130, forward strand.
CAAGCCCAAGTATTGGATGCTCCAATTGGATTCATTACTTGTTCTCTTAAAACCTCAGGCAATGGTTTTCTCCATACAGCAGTTGCAGCCAATGCCAATGCATTTACCCTTGTATCGTTGTATTTATAGACTGTCCCTGGTTCAAATCTTTTACGCGTTGTCCATTCATCTGATTTATCGGATGGTCTATCTGCCCAATCTGGTTTGCCCCATAAAACACCTTCCCAATCACTGGTTTGTCTTAATAAATGATCCCAGCTTATTTTTCTATTATGCGCAGTTTCAAAAGGATAAATAAAAGAAGTTTGCTCTATAGGGTTTTGAATTTCAGCTACCCCATTTTTAGCCACCTGAATAGGAGGCAAATAAGTATATACTTTGTCATCAATAGAATGAATCAACCCTTTTTCTACTGCTAAACCCACTAATGTAGAAACAAAGCTTTTTGTAACACTATTGACCATTTCTACCGCATTAGGATCGCCCCAGCTAGCAATGATATAGCCTTTGTAAATAATTAAACCAGATGCAGGACCTCTACTTGCCATTGGGCCAATAGGATCCGAAAAAGGTTCTTTACCAAACTGCATGGCTTGGGTTAGCCATAAGTTTTTGGGATTTTTTGACTCATTGTCTTTTGCAAACTGAACGGCTGCGTTTATTTTATTAGTGTCAATTTGAAAATTTGTGGGTGATTTTACATCCCATTGATTAGCACTTGGATAATAATTTTTTACCTGTGCTTGACTTGACAAGCTCACAAAAAGTACTGCGAATAATAAAATTCTTTTCATAATATTTTCAAATAGAGATGCTGAATTATTTTAACTGAGTAGTATCTACTCTTGAGGGCGTGTCCTTACCTGAAATAATAGATTGAGAACTTAAAGCAATGGCCTTGATAATTTCATTCATATTATCCATATCTAATGTCTCAAATTGATCACTTGGTTTATGATAATTAGGTTCGTTATCCATTTTAGAAGTTGAAATAGTATGCGCTGGTACACCTAGTCTTGCAAGGGTTGCATTATCTGATCGGTAAAATAAATTTTGATCTGTATAAGGATCAGGATAAAATTTAAATGCAGAGCCTTCTAGATTTTTTTGTAAGATAGTGCCCATATTTGTTTTTTCATAGCCAGTGATATACGCACTATTTTTTCCCCACTTACTTTCTGTTCCAATCATTTCTAAATTAAACATTGCTTTTACGGTCGCAGGATCAAATTGTTTTGAAAAATATTGTGCACCGAAACCTCCTATTTCTTCAGCAGTAAATGCTACGAATATTAATGTGCGGGCATTATTATTTTTTGCAGCAAAATATTTTGAAAGCATAATCATAGCAGTAGTTCCAGCTGCATCATCATTGGCGCCATTATAAATAGAATCCCCATTGATTGTTTTTGAACTATTAATTCCTAAATGATCATAGTGTCCAGAGAAAATCACATATTCATTAGGCAAAGTTTTTCCTGGCAATACACTAACCACATTCGTTAAATTTAAAGTTTCAATTTTATGTGTAGCTTGAATAGTAAATTTTGTTGGCACCTGGTTAGTTAAAATAAACACAACTGTCTTTTGTTCGGCCGTAATGCCTGACTTAAATTGTATTAATCTACTAAAATTATTTGTAAAGCTTTCATCTACTAAAACAATATAATTTTTATTGGCAGCTAAATATTTTCTCGCAGCAACTCCTAAATTATCTTCTTTAGCAATTTTAACTACTTCATAGCCACTGGACTCCGTAATAGTTATTGTTGGATCACTTGTAAGTACAATTACATTTTTTTGATCCAATGCTATTCCATCAAAATTGGCAGATGCAGCTATAAATTTTGCATTTAATCTTGTAAATTTTTGCAAATAACTTCCAGTATTATTTAAGGTAGCTAAACCAGATTGTTTAAATTCATTGGCTATAAAATCTGCAGCTTTATCAATTCCTTTGGAATAGGTTCTTCTTCCCTCTAATTCATCGGATGAAAGGTATTTTTCAATGCGTTCTGTCTCTGATTTATTAATGATACTGTTTGCTTCTTGTGCTTTTGAGGCATTAGCAAAAACCAGTAACATTGATAAAAATAAAATGTTCGTTTTTTTCATTTTTTATAATTTGAAGAATGAATATTAAAGGTAAAGCATTAAACCTTTCTAGGAAAGTATTGTCTAAATTTACAATATGCATAATGATCAGGATTTAATAATACAGTTTCAGCAAGGTTTCCAAAAGGAGGCCGCTTTTACCCTATTATTAAAACAGCATCAGCAAAAAGTATATTTTCAGATTAAACGAATGGTAACTGAGCATGCCGATGCGGATGATATAGCGCAGCAGGTTTGGATAAAAGTCTGGTCCAAATTAGATGGATTTAAAATGGAAAGCGAATTTTCCACTTGGTTATTTAGAGTGGCCTATAACGAAACCCTTAATTTTTTACAAAAGCAAAAGAAGGGAGCCATTCAAAATATAACAGAGGACAGCTATGACTATGAAAATGCTGCTTCGGGTTCAGATAGTCCAAAATCAAGTCGAATTCAAATTGCTTTAGAACAAGCCATTCAGCAACTTCCTGAAAAACAACGTTTTGTATTTATGCTACGTTATTTTGAGGAAATGAACTACGAAAAAATTGCCTCTATAACCGGCACTTCGGTAGGTGGTGCAAAAGCAAACTTTCACCAAGCACTTAAAAAAATGGAAGAAATTTTAAAAAAAGATTAAACTAATTGTACCAATAGCTGTCAAATAAACGAAATGGATAATAATAAAGAAAATATAGAACTTATAAATGACAAAGCCCTTGTCGAAAATTTGTTTTCAAAGCAAGTTTTAAATAATTATGAGGCGAAGGAAAAGAAAGTACCGACAAATTATTTTGAGCATTTTGAAGCACAAATTTTAAGTAAAGTTGTCAAGGAAAGGAAAGCAAAAACAATTCGTTTTTCTATTCCTAAATGGAGTCAAATAGCAATAGCAGCAAGCTTTTTCGCAATGATTGCTTCAACGTATTTATGGATTGAATCCAAAAATACCAAGACAGCAATTGCAAGCAATATTAGCATCCAAGATATTGCCACTTCCGAAATTGACGCCTATGTAAATGAAAATGAGGCGATGGCAGAAATTGACTGGCAGACAGAAATCAGTAAAGAAAGTAGCAATTTAGAAAACTTAAACACACACTTAATAAAAGACACTAATAATTCTCAATAATTAATAATTACATCGTATGAAACACATCTTTTTAGGAATGGCAATGATGGCATTATCAACAGCTACATTTGCACAACAACAACCCCCGCCACCACCACAACCGCCAATGGAACAAGGCCCTGGCCGAGGACGCTTTGGTAAAAGAGGCGAAATGGGACCTGATAGAGAAAAAATGGAAATGTTTAAGATTGACTTTTTCACTAAAAAGCTTTCTTTGACTAAATCTGAGGCTGAATCATTCTGGCCAGTATATGAAGCCCATAAAAAAGCAGCTAAAGAAATTATGGATAGTAAATCTAATGACGAAATTCAACTACAAGAAGCTTTATTAGCAGCAAGAAAAAAATACAAAGCAGATTTAAAGCCAGTATTAAAATCTGATGAACGAGTTAATGAGGCATTGAAAGTAGATCGTGAATTTTTACAAGAAATAAGACACGAAATGATGCGTAGAAAAGGTTTTAGAGCATAAACAGGAATTTTGATTTTGAAGACGCCTCCAATTGATTGGGGGCGTTTTTATGTATGCAGTTTATTGAACTTTCGTATCTTACAGTACAATCAATGTACATGAAAAAATTATTTACTGTTTTAGGTCTGGCGTTAGTATTAATTACAATTGTTGTTTTGGTTAAAACCATTAGCAATAAACCAATTAGCAATCAAAAGGAAGTGGTATTAGAAGCATTACCTCAAAATGCAATTGATCATATGAGTGCAGCAATTCAATTGCGTACTGAAACTCCCAATGATGAGTATCAGTTTGATACACTTACGTTTATGAAGTATAGAAAGTTTTTAGAAACTACCTATCCACTTATTCATAAAAATTTACCAAGAACCATTATTGATAGCTTCAACTATATATACGAATGGAAAGGAACAGATACTAGTTTACTTCCAATGGTTTTAATGGCGCATTACGATGTAGTTCCTGTGGAGGAATCTGCCATTAAATTATGGCATGCAAAACCATATGGTGGCGAAGTAAAAGAAAATTATATCTGGGGAAGAGGGGTATTAGATGATAAGTCCAGCATGATAAGTATTTTAGAAGCTGCAGAAGCTCAAATTGCTAAAGGGTTTAAGCCGAAGCAAACCATTTTACTATGTTTTGGTGCCGATGAAGAGTCAAGCGGAAAAGGGGCTACGGCTATGGTGAAATATTTTAAATCCATTCATCAAAAATTCGATCTGGTAGTAGATGAAGGAGGAGAAATTTCAACAGAAGATAATAAGTCGATTAAAGCGCCTATTGCTTCCATTGGGGTGGGTGAAAAAGGGTATGTGACCCTTGTTTTGACTGCACAAAAAGCGGGAGGGCACTCTTCTATACCAGCAAGCAAAACAGCCATTGATATGTTAAGCAATGCAATTGCTAAAGTGAGCCAAAACCCAATGCCTACTCAATTAACAACCCCTATTGAAGCATACCTTAAAAGTATTAGCGCATACAACGAAAACTTTTGGGAAAAAATGGCTTTGTCTAACTTATGGCTTTTTAAAAGTAGTGTAGTTAATAAAATGTCTGAACAACCTACCAGCAATGCATTAATTAGAACCACGCTAGTACCAACCGTATTTAATAGCGGAGTTAGAGATAATGTGATTCCAACATTTGCGACTGCCTACATTAATAGTAGAATCCTTCCTGGCCAAAGCACTAAAGATGTTTTTGACTATGTTCAAAAAACAATTGACGATACCAACATAAAAATAACTTACTATAAAAATTATATGACCGAACCATCTCCTACAACAGATGTGAATAGTAAGTATTATAAAAGAGTAGAAAAGGCAGTGCGTGCGGTAGTTAAGGATGTAGTAGTTGCTCCAATGTTAATGGTAGGAGCAACTGACTCCAGAAACTATAGAGAAGTAAGCGAAGGAGTAGTCAATTTTTCACCATTAACCGACGCAAAAGGATATCATGGTATTGACGAAAGAATGCAAATTACTGATTTTCAAAAATGCATTAATTTTTACACATTCTTAATTAAGGGCGAATAAAATAATTATCAAAAATTTAGCTATGAAAAAAATAATATCCACAGTAGTACTCCTTGCAGTCATAACAATGAGTTTAATTGTAAGCAATGATGCAAATGCTCAAAAGACAATTTTAATTAAGTGCGGAAAATTACTAGACACTAAGGAAGGCAAAGTTTTAGAGAATCAATACGTATTATTAAAAGGCAATACAGTTGTTTCAGTTTCTAAAACAGCAAGTAAAGCAGATTCAAGTATTGACTTGAGTAATTATTTCGTGATGCCTGGTATGATTGATGCCCACACGCATGTTTTATTACAAGGTGATATTACTTCCGAAGATTATGATGTACAAGTATTAAAAGAATCTATTCCTTACCGTACTTTAAGAGCAAGTAAAAGCGCCGAAAAAGCTATCATGAATGGCTTTACAACTATTAGAGATCTTGGTACAGAAGGAGCTGGCTTTGCAGACGTAGATGTTAAGAAAGCAATTAATAAAGGAGTGATTACTGGACCTAGAATGCAAATTGCAACACTTGCTATGAATACAACTGGTCATTATCCAATTAAAGCTTCGGACTATGCTTGGGAGTTAAAATTACCAAAAGGGGTGATTGAAATTACGGGTGCTGATGAAGCACGCAGAGCTGTTCGCCAACAAATTGAACAAGGTGCTGATTGGATTAAAATTTACGCAGACCGTGGATACTATCGTTTAGCAGATGGTTCATTTAGGTCGTTGCCAAATTTTACAACTGAAGAAATTTCAGCAATTGGTGATGAAACTTTAAAAAGCAGAAAAAAATTAGCCGCACATGCGATGACAAGGGACGGGATTTTAGCAGCCATTAATGCAGGGGCAATTTCAATTGAGCATGGTTCAGGCATGGATGAAGAGTGTATGAATTTAATGGCAGCAAAAGGAATTTACTGGTGTCCTACATTATTTGTAAATGAATTTGTTGCAGAGGGTAGAGCGAAATTGGGAAGCCCTATTAATTTGTATTTCCAACAATCTATCGAAGCAACTTTTAAAAAAGCAATTAGCAAAGGTATTAAATTAACCTACGGAACAGATATTGGAGGGTATGACTGGAATCTACCACAAGCAAAAGATTTTACTTACTTTGTACAGTGGGGTTTAACGCCTATTCAAGCTATACAAACTGCTACCACTACAGCCGCTTCTTTACTTGGAATGGAAGGAAAAATTGGTGAAATAAAAGAAGGCGCTTTTGCAGATATCATTGCTTTAAAAGTAGATCCTACAAAAGATATAAATGCTTTACAAAATGTAGATTGGGTGATGAAGGATGGCAAAGTGTATAAGCACTAATTTATCGATTTCACTTTATGGCCCTGCCATCCAAAATAAGCAACAACTAAGAAACATACAAGTGGAACAATGTATCCATTTTGTATGTTTTTTGTTCCATCACTTATTAAGCCAAAAAATCTTGGCATCACAGCTCCTCCTACAATAGACATTACAATTAAGCTACTAGCCATTTCGGTATCTGGTCCCAAGTCTTGAATACCTAGAGAAAAAATAGTTGGAAACATAATGGACATAAAAAAGCAAATTCCAATAATGGCATAAAGCGTGAACACGCCAGTATAATTAATGGCTACTACACATAAGCTTGCACATATTAAAGCATAGATAGTAAGTAAGACATTAGGTTTTACAAAGGCCATCAATAAGGTTCCCACAAATCTTCCTATCAAAAATGCCAAACCACCAATACTTAAATAAGTAGCAGCTTGCAACTCTGTAATATGCGTTACCTCGGTTGCATATAAAATGAATAAGCTAAATACACAAACCTGTGCACCAACATAAAAAAATTGTGCTGCTACTGCCCAACTTAAATTTTTATGTCTAAATGTTTTTAATAAACCTCCATCCTTATTTTGTTGTTCTTGGTTGCGAATGTCTGGTAATTTTATAAAATAAAATATTACTGCAATCGCTAATAAAACAAAAGCTAGTATGGTATACGGCAACTTCACCGAACCTGCTTCTGCAGCCAGTGCTGCTTTTTTTGCAACATCTGTCATGGTTGCTAATTGAGCATCAGTATACCCTTTTGTTAGAATTAATTTAGCACCAATTACCGGCGCTAAAGCCACTGCCAAGCCATTGAAAGATTGAGCAAAATTTAAACGCAGGGTAGCAGATTTTGCATCACCTAATGCAGTTGCATAAGGGTTAGCTGCAGTTTCTAAAATAGTTAACCCACAGGCAATAATAAATAATGCGAATAAGAAATATTGGTAAGATTGTTTATTTGCGGCTGGTACAAACAAAAAAGCACCGAAGGAAAACAAAAGTAGTCCGCAAATAATGCCCATTTTGTAGCCCCATCTTTTCATGATAAAACCAGCTGGAAGGGCCATTACAAAATAAGCGATGAACACAGAGGAATCCACCAAGGTTGCTTGCGTGGTAGTAAGCGTAAAGGACTTTTTAAGGTGGGGGATTAAGATGGGATCTAAATTATGCGCAAAGCCCCATAAAAAAAACAAGCAAGTAATTAATATAAAGGGAATTATAGAAGCATTTGATTTTTGCATAGCATCGTAATTATAAATAAATATAATAAATAATTTAATTAGTACTTAGAAGCCCTATTTTTGAATACCAAAATACTCAGAATATGAAAAAGATGTTGCTTGCCTTTGTATTAACTATCGTTTTGACATTTAGTATTTCACAAGTTGCCAAAGCAATTCCTAGAGAATACTATTTAATTCAAATATACCATTGCAGTAGTCAAAAGCAAATTGAGCATATTGATGTTTTTATGAAGTCAACCTATCTGCCGTATTTACATGAAGCGGGTATTGCTAAGGTTGGCGTTTTTACCCCAATTGATAATGATACAGCTGCTGATAAAAAATTATACGTTTGGATACCGCTAAAAAATATTGATGAAGTAGAATACCTAGATCAAAAAATTGAAAAAATTGATCCTATGGGATTTGAAGGGATTATACATTTAGAAAATGCAGATAGTAGCCTTCCTTATAATCGAGTAGAAACTATTTTGACGAAAGCTTTTAAAGGACAGCCACAGTACGAGAAAAAAACAAGTCTAGCGAAAGAAAAAGTAGATGAGCGAATTTATGAATATAGAAGTTATGAAAGTGCAACTGAGGATATGCACTTACGAAAAGTACATATGTTTAACGAAGGAAAAGAAATTGGACTTTTTGCTAGATTAAATTTTAATGCCATTTTTTATTCCAAGGTAATTGCAGGATCTCGCATGCCTAATTTAATATACATGACAAGCTTTAAAAATAAAGCGGATAGAGATGCACACTGGAAAGCATTTGGCGAAGATGCTTATTGGAAGAAAATATCAAATGCCCCTGAATATTTAAAGACCGTTTCTAAGGCAGATATTATTTTAATGAAAGCTAAAGATTACGCAGACTTTTAGTTTACAATTGGCGCACCCATGATTTTCAATAATTCAATTTGCGCATTGCATAATTGATATTGATATTGTAATTGGTTCAATAAAGCCTTTTGATAATCAGTATTCGCATTAGTTACTTCCAATGGAGTAGCCGTACCATTTTTTAATTTAGAGGCACTTAATTTTTGCGCCAATGCAGCTTGTTCAATTTGTGTATTTGCATTTTTGATTCTGTTCTGATTGCTATTGATATCTATTAAAGCGGCTTGAATATCTTTCTCAGTATCATGTAATAAAGCAGCAACATTGGTTTCACTTAATTCTAATCCTTTTTCTTGAATTTTTACCAATTGCTTTATTTTACCTCCATTGAATAATGGAATTGAAATACCTACACCCGCGTTATAGTTAAATTTAGGATCATTAATTGCAGGCAAATAACCATTTTTATACCCCATGGATGCTTTCGCACCAATAAATGGTTTATCATTTAATTTAGTAATTGCTACATCTGTTTTAGAAATACTGATTTTATCTTTTGCAATGGCTAATGTAGGATTATGTTCTATTGCATATTGAAATGCTTCTTCGTAAGTATAATTTTTTGTATTGAAAACTAATTGACCCTCTGTTACATTTTCTACACCAGTTGCATATTTCAAAAGATTTAATAATTTTTTCAAATTAGTTTCTACATCAATTTTTCTATTATTTTCATTATCAATTTTAGACTGAATAGTTAGTGCATCTAATTGAATAGCGCTTCCGTTAGCCAATTGTGCATCAATTACTTTTTTGTTTTCATTCAATAAAGAAAGTATTTGATCTTGAATTTGAATTGCTTTTTGTGCATATACAATCTGGAAATACAATTGACTAATTTGTGAGAACAAACTAGTTTCCAATTGCGCAGCAACATGATGTGCTGACTGCAATTCTAATTTTGACTTTTCAATATTTGCTTTTAATCTTCCAAAATCAATCAATGCATAAGTTCCATTAACTGCGCTAGATACATTATGAATAGGTGCAAATTGAAAAGTGTTTGCTCCAAATGGTACTTCAATTTTTGGTTGCACATAGGCATAGCTTGCATCAAATGTTACATCTGGATATTTATTTAATTCTGTTAATTTTAATTTTTGTTCTGCTAATTGAACAGATTGTTCCACCTCTTTAACTTTAGGAAAGTAGGTTACTGACTTTTGTAACAATGATTTTAATTCATTATTGGTAACAGTTTGCGCGTTAGTAGCAACACCAAACACCGTCAATAAAAAAGTAACAGCAATTAATTTTTTCATTTTTATATCTATTTTAATGCGCTTCAGCAGCAGCCTCCATCGCAGCTTTATCTAATTTTTTTCTTGTTCTCAAAAAGAATACCAATGGAATAACTACTAAAAAGAATATTCCAACCAATCTAAATGTATCTAAATAGGATAAATAATAAGCCTGTCTATCCACCGATAAATCTATTAATTTATAAGCGCCTTGGGTAGCTCCATGAAAATTACCCGTTTTTGATGCAATTCCCTGTGATACCGCACCTACTCTTTCCTGCCATTGTGCACCATCTGCAGGTAAGTTGGAAATCAAATTGGTTCTGTGTTTAAAATATTGTTGAGCCACATAATTATTGGCAATTGCAATACCAAATGCACCTCCCAATTGACGAATCATATTATTTAAAGAAATTCCCGAGGCATAATCTCTTGGTTCCAACCCTACCACAGCCTGATTGATTAATGGCAACTGACTCATTGAAATACCAAATGCTCTAATTAATAATGGCCAGAAAAAATCCCATTTACCAGCATCAGGTGGCATGGCTGCACTATAAAATGCATATACAGAGAATAATGTGAAACCTACAATTACAAATGGAATAGGAGTCACTCCTTTACTCATTAATTTACCGATAATAGGCATCATAATTACCCCGGCCAATGTTGGAGGCAATAAGGATATACCCGTTTCAAATGCAGTATAACCCATGATTCTTTGTGCTAGTACTGGATAAACAAATACCGAGGTATATAAACCAAAGCCTGCCACAAATGTAAAAATGGTGGTGAATGCAAGGTTTCGATTGCCCAACACTCTTAGGTTAACCGCTGGCTGTTTTATACTTAATTCATACCAAATAAATAGGGCAAGTGTTACAAGGGCAATACCAGAACAATATCTGATGGTTTCGCTTGAAAACCATTCTTCGGACTCTCCACGCTCTAAAACATATTGTAAACAACCAATTCCGACTGCTAGTAACATAATGCCGGTATAGTCAATTTTGATACTTTTCTTGTTTTTACCTTCTCCCTCTTTTTTGTCAATAAAAGTAAATGCTAAGAAGGTTGCAATAATTCCAATGGGAATATTGATCATGAAAATCAAAGGCCAACTATGATGTTCAATAATATAGCCTCCCAAAGTAGGTCCTAATGTTGGTCCAAGTACAATACCCATACCAAACAATCCAGCGGCCATTGGACGCTCTTTAGGTTCAAAAGCATCAAATAAAATAGCTTGCGATGTGGAGAGTAATGCTCCACCTCCAATACCTTGAATAAATCTCCATGCAATTAACTCCACCAAACTATCCGATTGCCCACAGAGATAAGAGGCGACCGTAAAAATGATCATGGAGACGATATAGTAATTTTTTCGGCCAAAGTATTCGGCTAAAAATCCTGTGAGTGGAATAATAATCACGTTCGCAATCGCATAGGAAGTAATTACCCAACTAATATCTTCAATGCTTACGCCTAAGCTTCCAGAAATATCTGTTAGCGCAACATTAACAATGGAGGTATCAATCAACTCCATAATGGCAGCTGATACCGTTGTAATTACAATAATTGCTTTTGCGATTCCTTTAGGAGTTGCCATTAAACTATTTGTCAACGGTGATAAATACACTCATACCGGCTCTTAAAGCATTTTTTAAAGCGGCTTGATTGTCTATGGAAATTTTAACAGGGATTCTTTGCGTTACTTTAATAAAGTTACCGCTTGAATTATCTGGAGGTAATAATGAAAACTTAGCTCCAGTGGCATCACTTAAACTTAAAATAGTTCCTTGAACATTTAAGTCAGGAAATGCATCAATACGAATGTTTACTTTTTTACCCTCGTGTAAAGATTCTAATTGGCTTTCTTTGAAATTCGCTACAACCCAATAGCTGCTGTCGTTTACGATAGAAAACATAGGTGTTCCAGCTTGTACAAATTGACCAATATTAATATTCTTTTTGCCAATTTTTCCTGTACTTGGCGTAGTAATTTTGGTGTAAGAAAGTTTTAATTCAGTTTCTTTAATTTTAGCTTGCTTCATTTGAATGCTCGCATTTGCCTTGTTTAAAGCCTCTCTTAAAACTGCAATTTTATTATTAGCAATCGCTAATTCAGTTTGTGCATTATTCGCTTCTTGATTTGCGGAAGCAACCTGATATTCGGTTTCGTCTAATTGTTTTTTTGTGATCGCTTGCTCCTTAAATAAGTTTTGATCTCTCATTAAATCATTCAAAGCTTTCTTTTGACGAATAGTTCTTAAGTCAATAATGCCTTTATTATTTTTTAAAGATAAAGTAGCGTTTTCTAATTGTGCTTTAGCATTTGCAACATCAGCTGTAGATTGTAATAAATCCGCTTTTTGTTCCTCTAAAATTGCTTGCAACTCTGCGTCATCTAATTCAACAACTAATTGATTTTGTTGTACTGAATCATAATCTTTAATAGCAATTGTTTTTACATAACCCGAAGTTCTAGCAATAACTGGCACAATTGAAGTTTCAATTTGCGCATTATCAGTCGTTTCATGGGTTAACGAAAATGCTACTTTCTTGATTCCAAAATAAAGGGCAACTATTAATAATAGCCCGATAACAATTTTGCGGATTTTAGCTTGTTTTTCCTTTTTTTGCTGCTCCATCTGTATATTTTATGATGATATGTTTAAATTAAAGTGCAAATTTATATAATTAAAGTTCAAGGTGCGTTCAAATTAATAAAAGCTTAATCTTTTATTAGTTTTAGCCAATCAAAATAACAAATGGGGGCGATTTTTGTTTAAATAAATACTAATTGGGCTTAATTAAGGCTTAAATCGGAAAAACAAGAATGAACTCATTTAAATTATCTCCAACCGATTGATATTGAATGGTTGCTTTTTGAATATGTAGGATTCTCTCTACGATGCGCAAGCCCAGTCCAAAACCAGAGATTCCATCAGCATTTTGGCCACGCATAAAAGGTTCAAATAACCGCTTCTGGTCCTCGACACTAATGGTTTTGCCACTATTTAATACATGACAATGAATTGTAGTTTCCTTTTGGATTATTTTTATATGAACCTCCTTATTATCACTATAACTATACGCATTTTTAATAAGGTTAATAAATACGATTTCTAAAAGTGATTTAGTGCCTCTGAGTTCTATAATATCATCCTGTTCATTTTCGATTTCAATATCAAAATAAACTTTACAATCAGGATAAATGGTATTTATTTTTTCAATGCAATCATAAATTATTTCATCCAATCGATTTAATTCTTCATTGCTTGGAATGGTCTTATCATTTTTTGAAAGAATAAGTAAAGAATGTATGAGTTCTGAAATTTGACTTGCATCCGAAACTAGTTTTTGCAAAAATATTTTATCAGCTTGTGAAGTTAAAGGGTCATTGATTTTATTTTCAAGTTGCACAATAATACGAGCAATAGGAGTTCGTAATTCATGGGAAGCATTTGCTGTAAATTCAGATTGATGTTGCAAGGACTCGTCAATTCTTTTTAACATCAAATTAAATTCTTGTGCTAAAATTAATAATTCAGTATTGTTTGATTTAACCTGAATCAATTCACCTAAATTATTTTCGTTGATGGATTTTATTTTAGAAAGAAATTGTTCTAAAGGTTTTAATAATCTAGCAACAGTAGTTCTTGTTAAGAACCAGGCAAGTAGTGTAAAAAATAAAAAGGAGAAGAACAAAACGTAGATTAAGTAATTCAATTTACGAAAGCCAGCATTATCAACGGCTGAGACCATAGTATAATAGTCTTCATTTTTATATTTATACAAAATGCCAAATGTTTCAGTATCACCTCTTCGTTTAAAAAATTCTTTTTTATTTGCTAAATTTTTTAATTCATCAGCTTCCCATTTATAAGCTGTATCATATAAGCTTGAGTATATTAATTTAAACTCTTTATTAAAAACTAAGGTTTTTTCATCAATAAGATTATCTGCTTTTTGCTTGTCTATATTTTTTATAATACTTTGATCGCCTTGCTTAATCTCAATCAATAATTCAATTGTTGAAATTGCTTTTTGTCTTAATCTATCTTGAAACTCCTCCGCTCTGAATTCAGAAAATAATAATATTACAGATGCTGCCATTACAAGGTAAAGCACCAAAAATAAATTGGTTACAAAAATGGAAATTCTTGTTTTTAAGGTCATTTATCTTCTTTTAAAAAATAACCGTAACCTACTTTAGTATGAATTAATTTTACATCACTGTTTTTGTCAATTTTCTTTCTAAGAGAATTGATATAAACCTCGATAGTATTTTGATTCGTAATTACTTGATAATCCCATAATTTTTCACTGATTGTATTTTTAGATACAATTCTGCCATTTGCCTGCGCCAATATGGATAATAATTTGAACTCTTTTGGAGTTAAAATAACTTCCACACCTGCTCTAAAAACCTTCATCTCTGCATTTGAAATTACCAAATCAGCAACGGTGATATCAGCCTCCAATTGTTCTGGTTGCTTTCTTTTTAATAAGGCATTTACCCTTGCATAAAGCTCCTCAAAGTGAAATGGTTTAATTAGATAATCATCTGCTCCTTTATTAAAAGCAGCTAGCTTATCTGTAATTTCTCCAAATGCAGTAAGCATTAATATGGGTATTTTGCTGTCTAAATTTCTTATTGCAGCACAGACTTCAATTCCTTTTTTCCCAGGTACATTAATATCCAAAATCGCAATATCAAATGCATCTTTCTTATAGATTTTTTCCACTAAATCTCCATTAGGCACAGAGAGACAGGTACTGTTTTTGGAAATAAAGTATTTTTCTATTTCAGCTGATAATGTAGCATCATCCTCTAATAAAAGTATTTTCATATTAATAAGCTTATGCCAAAGTTACTAATATTGAAATGAGTTTTTCGTACTGAAATAAAAAATATTGTCATGTTAGCTCCATAAAAATATACTGCTTAAGATTACCTTAATAATCATTAAACCATCTATTAAAAGAATATTATAGAATATAGATTGTACACTCATAATTAATTTAGACACCCAATAAACCAAGGCCAATAATAATAAGTGCGGTAATATATTAAAGGATGATTCATTCAAAAACTGAATTTCAATCAAAGCTAAAATAAAGCTTAATATTAATAGAGGTAGTATAATTCTTGTGCGGATTTTGTCTTTACCTATTTTTACCGCAATCGTATTTACAAGCTCTTGTTGGTCTCTATTAATGTCTTTTATATCAAATAATACGGCTAATATAAATATGAATAAAAATATTTGGATGAAATGAAACCAAAATGGAATTTTTGCTGCTATTAAATTAAATTTACCCGATAACCAAACAGGTATAACACAGGTTGCAATTGCCCAGACCCAAGCAATACTGATACTTTTAAGATACCCTGAAGTTCTTATTATATTTTTCTTATTGGATACAATCGTTGGCAAATAATAAAAAAAACAAAAAAATAAGGTTACCAATATTAAAACCCAAAACAAAATATTTGAACTAATTAACAAATCAAATATTTTACAATTAAAAATTGCAATATAAATACCAATAAGGGTATAAATAATCTGTCTTGTGTATATATACTTTTTATATTTTAGATACCAAGAGCTTCGTTCATTATAAATTCCCTCTTTTCTATCTAAAAGATACGCATGTGTATAATATATTACAGTTGATATATGAATCAGGAGCAATGCATTTATAGATGGCATAACATGCAGCAGCTTTAATGAAGACTCTATAGCTAAGCATACTGCACAAATTCCATAAAATTGATTACTCCAAAAAAGAAGTCCTTTCCAATTTATTTTCACTTAAGGATAATTCAACTATTTTAATATTTGATTGAACCTTACTCCAAGGTTAAATGATATTCTTGTATTAATGCTGGATTTTCAGGAGACAAGGTAAAGGATAATTTTAATTTTCCACGCTCACAATCTAAAATGCAATATCCTCTCAGTTGATTTTCAGCAATCATTTGATTTGTGTTTACAATAGCCCCTACTTTTTTAAATAATGCTGTTGCTTCTTTTTTTAGCGCGTCAATTGGATAGTCGTCAAAGAAGTTTTCAGCAAATATTTTAGAATGATCATTCCAATCTTGAATAATAGCAACCAACTCTTTTTGTCTTTTAGCCAATATGGGAGATACACTCGTTTTTCTTGGTTGTAAATGAGCCATTTGAACCAAGGTATCAATTACTACTGTATTGATATAAGTAGTAGGAGCATAGGTTACATTGGCAAAGAGTATTACACCAATACCATAATCTGGTAAAAACTGCCAGTTACTTCCAAACCCTGGTAGGCCTCCACTATGTCCAATATTTTTTTTATGTTCCGCATCGATCATCCATCTTAAACCATAGGTATAACTTCCTGTTGTAGCCATTTTTTTACCACTAGGAAATGTATAATTAGGATTCAAAGAAATAAAACGAGAGGGCTGATGCATTTCACGAATGGTGCTTCTTTTAACTGGTAAAGTTTCCTTATCATTACGTTCTGGCCATGCAGCCTCATGCATAGCTACATAATTACCAAACATATCAATGGATGTAATCATGCCGCCCATGGCACCATAAATACCATCTTTTAATGGTTGTTCTTTACGCCAAGTATCATTAATATATCGATAACCATAAGCAAATTTATCTTTAGGAATTTCGGTATACTCATAAGTAGTAGCTTTCATTTCTAATGGAGCTAAAATATTTTTTTTAATGTATACATCATAAGGCTCACCAGATACTTTATGAATGATATACCCCAACATAGCAAAACCTAAATTACTGTATTCATATTCTACACCAGATACATTTGAAAAAGAAATTTTTTGTTTGATAAGGTCTAGTAGGTCTTTCTCGGTATCAGCTAATTGTCTATCCCCCCAAGGATTATCCTCTGGGAAACCGGCACTATGGCTCATTAAATGTCTTATGGTAATAGGGGATGCATCCTTTGTCAAACCCTGCCCTTTAATAGCGGGAATATATAGTTCAACTGGATCATCTAATTTTAGTTTACCTGCATCTCTTAATTTTAAAATAGCTAATGCTGTAAAGCTTTTTGACATGGACGCAATTCGAAACATTGAACTGGTGGTAGCAGGTATTTTTTCTTCGATATTTGCGTAGCCACTAGCTCCCTTATACAATAGTTTTCCATCCACTACAATTCCATATGCATAGCCCGGAAAATGATTTGCGATCGAAAAATCTTTATAAATTTTTTCGATCACTGGAATGGCTTTTTGAATACGCTCCAAACGATCAGTGTCATTAAATGATGCAGGGGTAAAGCTGTTTGGATTTTGTGCTTCGGATTTGATTGCAATCAAGCAAAGAAATATCAATAAACGCTTCATGGTATAGAATTAATATTACAAGATAGTTGATGTAATATAATAATTCTTAGTCAATTATTGTTGCTGTGCTAATGCTGCCATTTTTTGAACTTCAACTAAAGTATCTTCTTCATTTTGTTTCTCAAGTTGAACCTGAGTTGTTTCTTCAAAAATATGACCATCTTCATATCCAACTGAAACAAAAACAAATAGATCCTGTTTGGCTAATCCTTTAAAACTTCCTTTTGCAACACTACAATCCTCAAAATTTCTTCCAACAGCTAATTTTACATGTAAATTGCTAACCCAAACATTATTGGTTGGATCAATTCCAACCCAGCCCATATTTGGCAACCATACTTCAACCCAAGCATGTGTAGCACCTTCACCTCTCATCCCGTCTTTATTGGGACATATATAACCACTAACATACCTTGATGGTATATTCATTGTTCTTAATATTTGTAAAAGTAGGTGTGCAAAATCCTGACAAACTCCTTTTTTATAAGATAAAATTTCATCAATCGTAGTTTCGATAGTTGTAATTCCTTTGGTATACGTATAATTTGAAAATACATAATGACTACATTTTTCAACGATGGATTTAATTGAATCTTCTTGATTAAAAAATTGATATACTATTTCATAAATTTTATCCTGAAACTGTATATTATCTGGTTTAGTAAGTTCTATTAATGCCAAATTATTTTCAACTTCTTTTTCTAAGGCTACACTATTTCCATTTGAATTTGATAAATCTATATTTTCAAGTAAGGTTCTTATTGTAAGCTTACTTTCAATTACTAATTCTTGATGCGATTCTAATACATTAAAAATACCCGCTCTATTTCCCCAATAGTCTTTATAAATATGAATTGCAGGATTATTTGAGATAAGCACATCATGTTGTAAAATTTCTTGAGAAACGCATTGATAAGGAAATATTCTTATCTCATTAATACTTTCAGAAACAGATCTGTCGTACTTATACTTGGTTATATGATGAATTTTAAAAACTGACATATCGCTTAATTATGAATAAGAAAAAAATGTTTGACTCAAGGTATTTGTGAATTGTAATAAATTATATTTTGATGTTTGCAAGTACATTGACATTCCGGTCTTTTTTATCCATTGCAAGTCGGTAAATTCAACATTACTATAAATACGCCCAAACTCTTTCACCAACATATTTTTATCTTTAGTTTTATTTTCGTCTACGATTATTTCAAAATATTTTTTAACCCTGGTTAGGCAATAAAAAATACTATATGGAAATTCATTATTAAATATGATTTGATGCGCTACATTAAAATTTACAGATGATTCTCGATAATTTTTTAAATGAAATTCATACCCAGATACTGAATACAATAAAGTTCTCCAGTATAATATATCTTTTTCTTCATTAAAATCAATTTCAGAAAAATATTTATCTAATAATTCTATAGTCAATAAACATCGTTCCATATATTTTCCAAGATTCATAAAGCACCAACTCATACCCCTTGGCATAGTGCTATCTGTAATACCCGTATATAATAAACTATTTTTCAGTAAATACTCAATGGGCGCAAGTTGTTGGTTATTTAAAATAGTCTCTATTGTATTTTTACTATTTATTTTGTGATACATATGATTCACTTGCTCCCATACCTCTTTGGTAATATGATCTTGCATGCCTCTTGCATTTTCTCTAGCTCTATTTAAATTAAGCTGCAAGGAATTATCATTGTTGGGATCTACTAACAAATGACTTATTATTTTTTGACTGCTATCTTGCAACAATTGCTGATCAGCCAGCGAAAGATTGGAATATATTTGTAAAAGGGCTTTCCAGTTATTGCTATCTGAAGGTCCCTTATCCAAGGAAAGTACATAATTGGTTCGCATTAAACGAAGCATCCCCTCGGAACGCTCCATATATCGATTTAACCAAAATAATGAATCAGCTATTCTACTTAACATAGTATTTTTTTATTATTCAATTATCCAAGTGTCTTTACTACCACCGCCTTGAGAAGAATTTACAACTAAAGAACCTTCTTTTAATGCTACTCTAGTTAAACCACCAGGTACAATTTCAATTCCGGATGGACCACATAAAGCATATGGCCTTAAATCGACATGTCTTGCTTGCAATTTTCCATCAATAAAACAGGGAACCGTTGATAATTTTATAATGGGTTGTGCAATAAACTCTCTTGGATTTTCGGCTACTTTTTGTTTAAAAATTGCTACCTCCTCCTCATTTGTATTATTTCCCATTAACATTCCATAACCTCCTGATTGATTAGTTCCTTTTATTACCATGTTATGAATATTGTTAAATACATACTCTTGTTTTTCCTTATCAAGTAATGAGTGAGTTGGTACATTTGGCAAAATAGGATCCTCATTCAAATAATATTTAATCATATCTGGAACATAAGCATAAACAGCCTTATCGTCTGCAACGCCTGTTCCTACTGCATTTACAATAGCGACATTGCCTTTTCGATAGGCCCCAATTAATCCAGGTATCCCTAAAATACTATCCGCCTTAAAAGTAAGGGGATCTAAAAATTCATCATCTACGCGTCTATAAATTACATCCACTTGTTGTAACCCTCTAGTTGTTTTCATATACACTTTATGTCCATTCACAACAAGGTCTCTTCCTTCAACCAATTCAATACCCATTTGGCGTGCTAAGAAAGTGTGTTCGTAATAGGCTGAATTAAAAATGCCTGGTGTTAAGATGACAACATTGGGCGTTTTCACATGTCTTGGTGAAAGAGAAAGTAAAATGGAGTGCAATAATAGAGGATAATTATTGATCATTTTTACTTGATTATTGGTAACTAAAGATGGAAATATACGTTTAGTTACTTCTCTATTTTCAAGCATATAAGAAACCCCAGAAGGTGTTCTTAAATTGTCTTCCAAAATATAAAATTTCCCATCTTCCCCTTTGATTAAATCGATACCTGATATATGTACATATAAATCATGTGGTACATTAATGCCAAACACTTCCCTTGTATAATGTGGGCAAGAAGCAATTAGCCAAGCAGGTATTATTTTATCTTTTATAATTTGCTGATCATGATAAATATCTTTCAAAAACAGATTTAATGCCTTTAATCTTTGTTTAATTCCCAATTCAATATGCTCCCATTCCTTAGAGGTGATGATACGTGGAATGATATCAAATGGGAATATTCTTTCAATGCCTTCCTTATCACTATATACCGTAAACGTAATTCCTTGATTCATAAAAAGCTCACTTGCTTCGGCATTTTTTTGAGCAATTTGGTCCGAACTTAATCCTGCTAAAGCCTCAAATAACAACTGATAGGGTTGCCTGATTTCATTATGACCCATCATTTCGTCCCAAGTATTCCCTTGAACATAATTTGAAAGCATTTCTTGAACCGTCATACGCTTAAGTTTAAAAATAAAAAAGGTTGCGACCCTCTTCGTATAAAAGAGAGTGCAACCAATAATATCAAATATAAGAAAAATTTTTTTTAGAACAAAGTCAGAATAGTTAAATGAAAAAAAATGGCCTCCAATTGGAGGCCATTTCAAAGTATATTCTAAAATGAATTACTAGTATCCAGGGTTTTGAACCATGTTTGGATTTACTAAAATTTCATCATTAGGAATTGGGAAAATTCTGTTGATATTACCTGGTGCAACAGAAGTATAAGTATAGTTATTACTAGCATCTTGAGTTTGAGGCTTGTTAAACGTTAAGTTTAAACGCATCAAATCCCAATAACGATATCCTTCAAAAGCAAACTCTTTAGCACGCTCATTTAAGATATCAGTTAATACTTGAGCACCTGTACTTGCATACACTTTAGCTGGGTCTCTCTTAACAACGAAAGTATTTAATGTAGTATTAGCACCTGCAATATCACCTAAGTTGTATTGAGCTTCTGCTAAAATTAAATATGCTTCAGAAAAACGTAAAATTTTAACGTCATCATAGTTGATCACATCAATAGGATATTTGATAACATAGTTAGCAGTTCCTGGTTGACCTGAACGTGTGCTTGGTGTAATTAAACCTTTTCTTACGTCCGTTGCTGAATAAGAATCATAATGAGTTTTAGTAGCTAAAATATCACCATAAGATCCACCGTTTGTTTTTGGAACATATAAGTTAGCTAAAGTACCATCACCAACACTATTATTCGCGTCTGAAGTAACTTCAAACATGGTTTCAGTTTTGCTAGTTAATGGAGCAGCACCAGCCCAATATGACATTACGCCAGTAGCAGGAACTAATGTGAAACCACTATTTGTGATAACATCATTGGCTAACAATTTTGCATTTGCCCAATCACCTTGATTTTGATACACTCTTGCCATCAATAATTTGATTGCGTAAGAGCTCATGAATGAAGAGTTTACAGCTCTTGTTTTGTTAGTAGCAGCAAAAGTCATTGTTTGCCCTTGGTTGTATTTAGCTAAAGAACTTGCTTTAGTTAAATCTGATAACACTTGTGCATATACTGCAGCCACTGTAGCTCTTTTTGGCTTGATAGTAGCATCAAATGTAGTAACAATTGGCACACCTAAGTTTGTGTTAGGATCTCCAACGGTGTATGGTAATCCATAGTTTCTAACTAAGTCAAAATAAATCATACCTCTGATCGCATATGCTTCAGAAAGTAATTGACTTACGTTAGCACTTTTAGCAGGATCTAAACCAGCATTGATAATTAAGTTCGCATTCTTAATTGCAGAGTAGGAGTTAATCCATACTGAAGATGCATACCCGTCTGTTTTTACAAAATTGTAGTTGTTAAAGCTTAAATATCTACCAGAGTTTTGGTTAGATAAGAAAACGTTATCTGCCATTAAATCACCTTTAACAGCAAAGGTACGACCGTAAAAATCGGTAGCTCTTAACGAAGAGTATAAACCGTTTACAGCTGTGTTCATATCATCTTCGCTATTGATAGCTTGAGACAATACTACCGAACCATAAGGTTTCGCATCCAAAAACTGCTTAGAGCAACCGAACATAATAACTGCGGCTCCTACTGCTAAGAACATTTTTGAGATGTTGTTGAAATTATTTTTCATATAAAAATATTATAAGTAGTGATGAATAATTAGAAAGTAACATTCAATCCAAATGTAAATGATTTAGAAGCAAATACTTGTTGGTTGTTTTGACCAGTAATACCTTGCTCAGGATCGCTTAACAAATTAGCATCGTATGTTTTTGTCCATAAATTGGTACCTCTAGCATAAATATTCACACCATTAACGTGGAATTTATCAAGTACTTTTTTATCGTTGTATTTATAAGATAATTGAACGTTTCTTAAACGGATATAATCACCTTTAGATAAGATACGATCTGAACCTGATTGAGATACAACAGCAGAACTTGCTACATATTTAGGTACATTGGTAATGTCACCAGGCTTTTGCCATCTTTGTAAGTTAATTTGATATTTACCACGAGTTGAATAAGTACCATCTAAGAAGTATGCAGCATAACCTTCTTGAATGTAGTTACCAAAGTTATAATAGAAATCAAAGTTTAAAGAGAATCCTTTGTAAGTAAACGTGTTTCCAAAAGTACCAAAGTGCTTAGGATCAGATTGCTTACCCACTAAGAATAATTGAGCTGCAGTTCTACTTGTTGTTGTATTAGTTCTTGTACTATCTGTAAAATACAATGCATTACCATTAGCAGGATCAACACCAGCCCATCCTCTTGTATAGAAGCTATAGAATGGTTGACCTACTCTTAATAAGAAAGATCCGTTTAATTGATCACCTGTTGGTAAACTTGTTACTCTGTTTTGGTTATGAGAATAACTAGCATTTACTTCCCATTGGAAATCTTTAGCTCTGATAGGTACTAAATTTAAAGTCAATTCAATACCCTCATTTTGTAAGCTACCTACGTTATTGATATAACCAGTGAAACCAGTTGTACGAGATAAGTTTTGGTTTAACAATGAACCTTCTGTTTTACGAATATAGTAGTCAGCAGTTGCATTGATTCTACCATCTAAGAAACCTAAGTTAGTACCTACGTCAAATTGATTGTTTTTTTCCCAAGTCAAAGCAGTATTACCAATGTTGCTGAAAGTACCACCTGCTACACCATTATAGTTTGCACCAAATGAGTAAGAAGGTCTCCAAGTATAGTTACCAATTTCAGCGTTACCATTTGTACCATAACTAGCATGTAATTTGAAAGCAGATAAAGCTTTTACATTTTTGAACGCTTCTTCGTTTAACAAATTCCATGAAGTACCCACTGACCAGAAATTACCATAAGGATTTTCGATACCAAAACGAGATGATCCGTCACGACGGAAAGATCCGTATAAAGTATACTTATCTAATAATGAAATAGTAGTATTAGCGAAGTATCCTTCAAATGTGTAGTCGTTTGCGTAAACTTTACCGTTTGTTGAAGTTGCCGCATTTGAGTTTAAGTATAAATCAGAACGTGGAGGGAAACCAGTTACATCACCAATTTGTTGGAATTGTTGGCTTTTGATGGCTTCTTGACCCACTTTCATATCAGCATAAAAACGTTGAGCCTTGTTAAAGTCTAAGTGATAGTCTAACTGATTAATGATATCATATAAGAATGTACGCGTAATGATAGAGATACCTTCACCATTTGATCCAGAACCATCACCATGGAATGGATTGTTGAATTGATACTCTTCGTTATTTGTATATTGTAAGTTAACAGTAGTTGAATATTTTAAACCTGGAGCAATTTTGTATTCTACGTTTTGATTCGCAATGGCGTTCAAACTCTTTAACCATCTTTTATCATTCGCTGCAACATACAAAGGATTGTAGTGTGCAGGGAAACCTAAGTTATCTCCAGCGATATTTAAAGAACCATCTGGACGGAATGGATTTTGTGTTGGTCTTAATACTAAAGACACATAAGCAGGGTTACCAAAATAACCACCACCACCTGAAGGACCTGAAGAAGCTAATGCAGAATTTTGCAATACGTTACCAACTGAAACTTTAGTTGTGAATGATAATTTATCAGTAGCATTATGCGTAACTTTTACATTACCTGTCACTCTTGTTAAATCAGTACCTATTGTAGTTCCTTGTTGTTGGAAATATCCACCTGAAGCAAAGAATTTAGTTTTAGCATCACCACCACTCACGCTTAAGTTGTATTGCTTTTGGTCACCTGGTCTTGTAATTAAACCAAACCAATCAACATCTACACCATTACCAAAACCATAGCTCGCAATTGAAGAAGCAATCGTAGCAGCAGTTGCACCGTTGTTTGCTAAACCTTCTTTGTATAATTCAAACCAGTCATTAGTTCTTAATGGACGACCAGCAGCTGGAGGTAAGATTACATTATTTTGACCTACTTCTGTATCAAAACGGAATTGAGTTTTACCAGTTCTACCACTCTTTGTAGTAATCACGATAACACCATTCGCACCTCTTGATCCATAAATAGAAGTTGCAGCCGCATCTTTCAATACAGTCACGTTTTCGATATCGTCAGAGTTGATTGTTGATAATACGTTTGTAGAAGGGTTGATGTTGAATGAACCACCGTTACCGTTTGAAAGGTCACCGTCGTTAATTTGAGCACCATCCACAATATACAAAGGACGCGCACCAGAATAAGAAAATGAGCCCACACCTCTAATACGGATTGGTGTTACCGCACCTGGTTGACCAGTTGAAGATGATGCCTGTAAACCAGGAGCAGCACCTTGTAACATTTGATCTAATGATGCGAAAGGCTTGTTTTCAATTTTAGACGCATCAATTTTAGAAATAGATGCAGTTACGTTTGACTTTTTAGCAGTACCGTAACCAACAACTACAACCTCATCTAATTGAGAAGAAGTAGCTTCTAATTTGATTGTAAAATTCGTGTTATTGCCGATTGTCACCTGAGCCTCTTCAAAGTTAATTGACTTAACTACTAGAACTTTAGCGGTTGCTGGAACTGCTAATTTAAAAGATCCGTCATCAGTTGTATTAGCACCAATTTTTGTGCCTTTTACAATCACTGAAGCGTTTGCTACAGGGACGCCTTTTTGATCGGTTACTCTACCAGTCAACTGACGAGTTTGTGCAAATACAGACACAACTGTCAATAAACTTAGAGTCAACATCAACATAAGTTTTCTCATATTAAAAATTTAGAAGGCGAATTTACCATATCATTTGCATATATTAATGAAATGTTAAAGTTTATTCTAAGTAAATTTTCAAATGATTAATCAAACTAGCGTTAGTGAATAATATTGATTGAATACCAAGTATTTATAAAATTTTTAAATTACATATAT
>CAJADG010000043.1 GCA_903938445.1 uncultured Bacteroidota bacterium
CCACAAAAACCATCACTTCTTTGCCTAAAGTGGTAGGAGATGCAGCTTGGCCATGAGTACGCGCCAACAAAGGAACTTTTTTCCACTGCTTTGCAAATTGATACAATCTATTTTGCAAATTCACCAGTGCAGGCAAGGTATTGTTTTCCATTGCATCTTTCCAACTTAATGGGATGGCAGTGTTATTGATATCCTGAGAGGTTAATCCAAAATGAATCCACTCTTTTAATTCACTTGCTTTATGAGCGTCTAAAATTTCCTTTAAAAAATATTCAACTGCTTTTACATCATGATTTGTAGTTGCTTCAATTGTTTTAATTTTTTGCGCATCTTCCTCTGAAAAATTTTCAACCACAGCAAGTAAAGATTTTCTTAACGCAGGCGTTACTTTGAAAAACTTCTTATCCGCTAAAAATAAAAAATAGTGCACTTCCACCAACACTCGGTATTTAATTAACCCGAATTCAGAAAAATAGGCACTTAAATTAGCTGTTTGTTTGTGGTAACGACCGTCAATTGGGGAAATGGAACTAAGTTGTGACATATTGATTGCTTTAAACAATTGGTTTTTGATATCTTTGCGCAAAGTTAATTCAATTGGAGAGAAAGTGGCGCATTGGGGCAGTAAGTTATTTAAACACACGCCCGTTATTATTGGGATTAGAGCAGTCGGCCTTGATGGCAGAGATTGAATTGGTAAAGGCTTATCCAGCCAAAATTGCACAGGATTTAATTGACGGCACCATTGATATGGGTTTAGTGCCTGTCGCGATTACCCCATTATTGAAAGAAGCTCATTTTGTTTCTAAATATTGTATTGGTGCGGTAGGGGAAGTGGCTAGTGTTTGTATTTTTAGTCAGGTTCCGATGGAGCAAATTGATAAGGTGTATTTAGATTATCAAAGTAGAACATCTGTACAGTTGGCTAGGATTTTATTATCTCAATTTTGGAAAAAAGAGGTTGAATTTATAAAGGCTGAAGAAGGGTATATTCAGCAAATTAATGGAACCACAGCCGGGGTAATTATTGGTGATAGAGCCCTAGCTGCTCGAGCGCATTACAACTATATCTATGATTTAGCATCCGCTTGGATTGGGCATACTGGTTTTCCATTTGTATTTGCCACTTGGATTGCCAATAAACCCATGCCTGCTGACTTTATGAAAGCATTTGATAAGGAGAATGCTTATGGACTTAATAATTTACCCGAAGTAATTGCTGGTATACCTATTACGGAACAGGTATATGATTTACAGAAATATTATACCGAGAACATCAGTTATGATTTTGATGCTGCAAAAAAAGAAGGTCTTAAATTATTTTTAGAATCGCTTTAAAAAGCGAATTCCTTTTTTCTCAAGAAAGTCAAATAACATGGTGGTTAACTCTGGAGCTGGGTTAAGTTTGGCAACAATGAAATAGAATCCGATTATATAAAGAATACTTTTTACTATTCCATCTAAAATAAAGTTAGAGAAGCTTGGTAAAATGCTGAACAGGCTAATATTTGCGATTACAATTATGAAGAAATAAAAGTGTTTAAGGGTATAAGGCTGCAATTTGAATTTCTTGTATAAGAAAAAATAACGCATGGAGTTATAAATAATAATGGAAGCTAAATTTGAAAATGCAAGACCAAATAACCCAAATTCTTTTATTAAAAAGTAGTTTAATGGAATCGACAAACATACAAATCCTACGTTTGTAAAAAAATCAAATCTCCAAAAATTAGATGTATTTATGATAGCGCCATTTACTCCGGTACTAAGGTCTACAATCTTCGCAATTCCTAAAATGAAAAACACATTGGCTAACGGACCAAACAAATTGTGATTATTATGGCTAATTAAATTTAGGAAACTTACAATATTTTGGATATTAATTAGCAACAGGCCAAATAATAAAAAACCAATGGTCATTAAGTTGGAAATGCTCTTATTGTAAATGGACTTAATATTTGCCATATCCTTTACCCTCCAAGACTCCGCTAATACAGGAAGAGATATAGATTGAAGACTTCTTTGTGGGATTTCAATAATCGCTGATAAATACATAGCTATTGTAAATATACCAGTATCACTTAGCCCTCTTAAACCAACAATTAAAAAAGTGTCATTAGTCCTTGCTAAGACTCCAAGAAACTGACCTAAAAATACAAAAGAAACGTAATTGAAAATACGCCCTTTTAATCGCCTGGTAACACTACTTGTTTTAATAAAATTGAGGCTCCATTGTTTTGAGCGAATGAGTTCATAAAACAAAATGAGTACGGGAAAAAAATAAAGGCAGCAAAAAAGTATCACAAATACTTTAAAGCTTAATAATTTAAAGCCATATAAAAGAATCAGCACCGTAGTGGTGATTCTTACAAATGTTTCTTTGAGGAAATTGGTCAGAATTGTTTTTTTAACATTTCCCGCAAAGGCCTCTAGCCAGCTATAAATTAATAACAAGAATACACTGATGTATATGTGATAGTAGTACTTGCCTAATGTAGGGGATTTGCCAAGTTTGCGAATTACAAAATCCTTATTAGTGATGCCAATGATTAAAAATACGCCAAAGCCTAGCAGTATTGTAATCAAAGTAATCAGCGGGAAATCATTTTTCTTCACCCCGAGGTAATGCGTGTAAAAAGGATTGAATTTATATATTGCAGGTATAGATCCAATAGTACAAAAGGAAGCGAATGTGATACTGCTGTCTAAAATAGCACGGGTTAATCCAATTTCTTCGGTGGAAAAAAAGTAAGGGAATAAGATTAACATGTTAACGGCACCAATAATGAAACCAATTA